>CANQXH010000064.1 GCA_947627745.1 uncultured Oscillospiraceae bacterium | reverse complement strand
TTTCGGCCCGCTTCGGGGGGCCTGGTCTTGTGCGTCCTTTTTCGGAATGATACTCAAATCGCAATGTTTCAACCTTTAAATTCCTCCTTTTGGGCACAAAAAAAGAGGGCGTCGTTTTTTATACGACGCCCTCCGGCTTGCCCTGATTCAGTTTTTAAGCGTATCCGATATAGATGTTGTATTCTCCGTCCCCGATGGATTCCGACCAGATCCACACGTCTGTGATATCCTCGTCCCCGGCGTAGCGACCCAGCATTCCCTGAATGTCTCTTTCCAGGTTTGTGCTGTGCGGTCCCGCCGTGATGGGGTTATCCCAGCATTCTACCGCTGAACTTTCCAGCCGCAGTCCCACGCTCTGCGCATAGTTCTGTGCATAGGAGATCCAGTACCCGATATCGAACGCAGGTTCTTCCACAGTAGGAGTTGGTGTCGGATCGGGTTTTTCGGGTTCGGGCAGTGGTGTAGGCTCCGGTTCCTCCGTTACGGTCGAGGTGTCTTCTTCCGGTGAATCATCCTTCTCCGGCTGTTCTGCAGGCATTGGCGGTTCAGTAGGTTTCGGCTTTTCTGTCTGCCGAGGCTGCGTAGTTTCAACCGGTTCAGAAACCTGGGGAGTGGGGGTAAGGGTTGATGAGTTCACGGTTGGCTTTTCCGATTCGGATAACCCCTCCTTTGTAGGTGGTATTTTGCTATTTGCATCCGGTTCTTTGTTATTTCCTGTCGAGTCCTCGGCAATGATGCCATCGCTGATTTTGCCGGCCGATGTTTCATCTGCCTGCCAGACCTGTTCAACAGTTTCCTTTGTATCTACGTTTGGGGTGGCTGTACTGCAGCCAACAAGGCCAACCAGAATTAAGGTTGCAGACAACATTAGTATCCTTTTCATAGTCATTTTCCTTTCCGGCGCACCACTCTGTATTCTGCGTCTTGCGCCTTTCACCTACAAGGATACCGATATCTTGCCGGAAGTCCAGAGAGAATAGCGGAAAATTTTAAATTTTTTGATTTTTTACATACTCTGCTCGAAAGCGGGATCTTCTTCCTCCGTCTCATCGAATTCCTGTGCCTCATCTTCCTCCATGTGCAGGCGCTGTTCATATGCCGACAGTACCGCACCATACAGCTCTTGCCTAGAGTCCGCTGTAACCGGATGGAAAATATCCTCATAGGCGGTCCTTCCGTTTTTCTGGTAACTGCGCTGCGGCATCTGCACAAACAGGCCCTTCTGAGAATCCACCACACGGATGCCGTGAACGGCAAATACCCCGCCGATATTGGCGCTGGCATATGCCTTGACCTTGGAATCCTCCCGATCCATCATCCGATCAATGCGAATAGCAATGGTCGGGTGATCCTGCCGGTTCTGTCTGCTTTCTGTCTTGCTGTTTGCCATATTCATGATCCTCCTGCTCTTATTTACATGGGATACAAAAAGAAGCCGGAATCGGCTTCCACTTCTTCCTGCGAGATTTCTTCCGGTTGGGCAAATCGTTGCAGATATGTCTGCGTTTCCTCGTCGGTCAACCCTCTGAAATCATCTTCCGTCAGCCCGCACACAAAAAACGGTCCGGCAATGACTGTCCCGCCGTCGCCGATCCTGCGATTGCCCTCCATACCCCGAAGCTTTCCCTCATCGTTGCAGACGATAGCGGTATCGTCATCGTTGTACACGCATTCGATCAGGCCGCAGACCGCTTTCTGCTCAGCTTCCAGCGTATGTGGGATTTCCGCTTCATATGCCGGCCGCCCAGGTTCTACATACACCACCCGCATGAGATTGTCCGGCTTCTGCGTCTGCGTTACGTCAAAGTCGATTTGCCGAAAGCCAACGTCGTCGCAAAAGGAAGCGCCGCTCTCCGTGACTACAACATCCGAAACGGACAGGGAATGTCCGCGATAGAGAGGATGCCCCTCGATATTAAAGCGGCGATAGATCTCCTCCGGATCAGATTCGTCGATCTCAGCACTGAACACTTCTTCGTAGATGGCAGGGTCAATGGTTTGCGGAAAATTCAGCCGTTCTCTTGCGTCCATGCCGAGAAACTTTTCCCGCTTTTCATCTCGGTCGCCATTGATCTGATAGATTTTTACCCTCAAGTTACATTCCTCCCATCGTCATATCTTGATTTTCGCCCTCGTTAGGTTCGGCCATTTCCGCCAGTTTTTCCCGTGCCCACTCAGGCAAATGATCTTCGTTGATCACGCCGAGAAAATCAGCACGGTCGTAATTTGTTTGTTCCCCGTCTTTTAGAAAAAAGCCAAACACCTTTCTGCCTCTGGCGTTTGGGCTGCATCCGAAACCATCCTCCGCATAGAAAAGCTGGTAATCCGGCGCCTTATATTCGTCCTTCAGTACAGATGGCTTTAGAACCAACAATTTGCCTTCATAGTTCTGTTCCTCTGTACAATGGCTCCTATCGAAAAGCCCGAGAGCCTGCCAAGCTCTCCTTGCTTGATTCACAAACATATCTGTCAGCCCCGGATGGGATTCAACACAGAAATGCCAGCGCACATCATCTTCGGGGATATATGTCTGCTTTGCCCACGCTTTGTTTGCCGATGAAAACCGTCCGTCATCTTCCTTCTGCTGGATGGTGTTGGCAAGCACCCAATTTACCCGGTCAAAACCGTATCGGTCGATAATCCCTTGTACGCCGTCTTCCAAACGGTTGTCATGATAATTTTCTTCAATTGCCCGTTCGATAGCTCTGGCGCAGTCGCAGTTTTCCCGATAGCTTTCCCTCCATTCGTCGCGTTCGTTATGCCGAACCGCATCTTCCAGCGACCATCAATACAGCGGCTTATGTTTCGGCATGGAGATCACCTCCTTGCCGCTTAGCCCACAGTAGCGACAGGTGCACAAGGGCCGCTCTCTGCTGCTCCGGAGAGAGGTCGTTTAGGAAGTCAAAGAGCGTAATTGTATCTGTGTTGTCTTTATTATGAGGTTCACCGGCTGAGCAATGATCGCATATTTTTTCGCGTTTTACGATTACCGTGTTGCCATCCGGAGACTCTGCGAAAGACAGAACATCGTTATATGAAAATCCAACTCTTTGTCGGATCTCATATGGTATAGTGATCCGTCCGCGTTTGCCAAGAATACGGAACATTCGGGCCATCTTACAACACCTCCCTTTTCCTGCAATCATCGTGGTAAATATCTTTCCGACAGTCTTCATTAGTGGCAAGAAAAATCATTGGGCAACTGCCGCAATGTCCGTCACATACAAAGTTGATTTCATCATCTTCGAGCTCTTCCATGGTGATTTTTCCGTTTTCGACTGTGAACTGAAGCGGTTCATCGAGGTCTATCTCGGAATCAACTATCGCTTCATAAGGAACGGGTACAAGGACAAACAGGGGCGGATGCTTCATTCTGGAATCTTGCATGAAATAATACTCTCCTTTAAAATTTTCTCGTAATCTTGACTCTCATCATCATCGGTGTTAAACAGTGTGAGTTGCTTGGGCTTAGCGTTTTCTCTCTCGTAGAAATCGTAATTGGCAATAAGGAGTTCTTTAAATTCTTTACCTGCCTCATATCTTTGTGCCATAGGATGTGTGCGGGAAAAATCAAAGATTGCAAATCCGGCATAAAGATCTCTGATTTCGGGGCAATCATTGTAAGACAGCAGAACTTTTCCTTTCAGGTTGCCAAGAGTTTCTCTGAGACGAACATGGTCATCCCATCCAAAATCGACATCGTACATATCTTCTGTTGAAAAATATGGGGGATCCGCATAGAAAAATGAATCCGGTCGATCATAGTGGCGGATAAGAGTTTCGAAGTCCTGATTTTCTATTACGACATTTGCCATTCGAGTTTCCAACTCTTGAATCAGACCAAACAGTTTTCTGATATCAAAAGGCTGAGATGCAAATGATTTCCCACCGCTGGAATAACTGTTGCGAAGCAGTTTGAGAAACATTGCAGCACGGCGAACATCATAGTCTTTTGTAATCCTCAATCGCATTTCTTTCAATTCTGTCGCCACTACGGGAGGGAATATGATTTCCGTCAGCTTCAATTCTTCCGCAAGGTATCTGTCGTCAAATTGCTCGTGATCAAAGAACCTTCTGATTGCGATGAAGTCCTCACGAGAATTAAGATGACAAAAACCAAGTTCTCGAATTGTTGCCATCGTCCGCTCTTTCATACATCGAAACAGATTTACCAGGTTTCGGTCGAAATCGTTGTACACTTCAAAAGGATCAATCGTGGGTTTCCCGAGGAGTACGCTGCCGCTGCCACCGAACACATCTATAAAACGTCCGTAATTCAACGGGAATAGGGCATACAGGATGTGCAGGATAGCTGTCTTATTGCCCACACGTGACACAGGGGTTTTTATATTGATCACCTCGCTTTTCGCAAGGTACCAATCGCGTCATAAACGATAAATAAGACGGTATCAATCGTTATGGAGCAATTGATACCGTCTTTGAAATACTTGTTATTCAATTGTGAGGAGACTTCTGATCAGAGCTTCTCCTTTTGTTGTAGCAGATAACCTGCAGCGGTAAATTATCATAGCCATATACATGCGTCCAATCAGAGAGCTTGAAAGGATCATATAAACTCCGCCGTTACATCACCATTCCTTCCTCAACTTCCTCTCCTTCATCCGGAATGTCATCCACCGAGGTGATGTTGACATACTCGCCGATTACGCCGAGCGCTTGGTAATAGCTGCCCGATTCTCGGATGCGGTCACACATTTCCCTTGCCTGCTCGTCAAGTCCTGCACGGCGCAAAGTGCGGGCGGCAATTCCCATTAAGTTGAAGATATTCCCGTCCTGCCCGATGAGAGGACAATCCGGTTTTTGCTGTTCCTGCTCTGCCGGGAGAAATCCGCCAAGACGGTTCTCCACATAGTCTGAAAGCCATGTTCCGCCGAAATTCCCGTGGGTCTGTAATCTCCACATTGCCAGTTTACCGACATCGATTTTTACATCATCGCTGAACGGGAACAGCAGGCAGGTCAAGCCGTCATGCTCGAAAGTTGAGCAATCGTGGAACCGTGTACCGTCCTGAAGAATACCATCCTCAGTGAGCAGGTCGTTGATTCCATCAACCCATTCGTCGAGGTCACCGCCACATCCCTGCAGGATCAATCCTTCTTCACCGTTCATCCGTCGAAGGGCGTTTGCCGCAATTGTTTTTACGCTCATAAATGCATATCCTCCATGTTTGTATTTTGTTCCTCCTCAAATTCAAAGTCGCCGCACATATATTGGGCAAATGTCATTCTCTCTCCGAGAAAATTGGGCAATGTTTCATCTGTAAAGGCGATATATCCATTCTCTCCGAAGTCAATAGGCGTATCAGTAATCACAGAACCGGCACAGTTAACTCTTACTTTCGGTTCAATGGTGGCAAAGGATTTTCCGTCATCGCTGTGCCGCAAATTGTAGCAGTAGAGTCCGGCGGGGACATCGGCGGCACTCATCCTTTCGTTGGAAAACAGCGCGGGAGCATCAAAGAGTTCGATCAGCTCATATTCATCCATTTCGATGCTGACATAGGCTGTTCCGGTGCTGTTGAGGGCCAATTCCAAATCCGCAGGGTCATAACCCCATAAATTCATGGCAAAATCCATAGCCTGTTTTCCTTCCGGAAAATACTCGTCCAGGATCTCTCCATTCAGAAGTTTCCTTCTTCCACAGTTCGAGCCAATGTCCTCATCTGCCCATTCGTACTCAAAAGCAACATCGGGATATTTTTCAGAAAGGCGGGTCAAGAGCGCGTAGGGCGCATTCCATGCGGTTTGAAAATATAACTCGGACGATAGTTCACCAGCCGTATTTTCATCAAAACCGTATGCATTCCATTTCGTTCCCCAATGTGCAATGCACCACTCATACCAGGTGGGAGCGCCGTATTCCAAGATATTTTGGCAAGCCTGTTTTCCAAGTTCCCATTCTTCCGGAGTAATGTCGATCCTTTGATCAAGATATTCTCTTTCACTCTCTGCATCCGACTTGAGGAATTCTCGATAAGCCTTGAGTCCTTGGTCGGTTTTGCTGCCGCATTCGATATGAAGGGCGGATGGGATAGGAAGGATTTTTTCGAAATCTATGCTTCCGATACCATACTGGTCGTTTTGAACTGCATCCAGAATCTCTTTCACCTTTTGTTGATCGCCTTGTAAATGGACGATGTTCTTTACATGATTTGGCATAACTTTTCTCCTCCTTAATCTGATGTGTTAGTGTCCTGATGTAAGTGTCAGTGCAATCCCGTGCAGGACGTAGTCCACACAGGGAATCGCAACGCTGTTGCCAAGCGCCTTGTACCGCGCGGAATCCGAGGCGGATGGAATGTCCGTCCAGCCATCGGGGAATCCCTGCAGTCGTTCACATTCCAATGGCGTCAAGCGGCGGATGAGGCGGCAGTTGTCCTTGCCTGGTTCTGTCACAAGATTTTCACTGCCGCCTCCGTGATCTCCGCCCTGAGCGCGAAGAGTCGAACAGCCCGGCGCATAATTTGCGAACTGGCTTTGCCCGAAAACCTCTGTATCACAGACTAAATCCGTTGCATCCTTATATTGTCTGGCACTTTGAGTGCTGACCACAGAATCATCTTTGAATACATCCACGCGTTGACGGCCGAAGACTGCATGGTGGTCGGTAGCTGTGAGGGTATATGCAATATCCTTCTGACAGCCTAAACCGTTACCGCCGTTTTGAGGCTTACGGTCAATGGTATTTCCCGCAATGCAAAGCACGGAGTTCTGTTCCACCAGAGGAACATTGTTGCCGCCTGTGCCGTATCGTGCAGACATAGTCGGAACCACCTCATGCGGACCGGTGTAGCGGGCGTCTATACCATGATTCTCATAGACCTGCGGCTGGCGCCCGTGTTCCTGCTCACGAATTGTTCCGGATACATCGAGGCTGTAATCCATGACATTGCCTCCCTGGTCGTTGAGGCAGACAATACTTGGCACCATATTCGTTCCGCTTTCGGTAGCTTTCAGCGTGGGCGAGATTTCTTCCGAATAGCCGATCCCACCGGCAGACGGAGCGGCTCCGGCACAGAAACCGGCAGCAATGAATGTCTGCTGCTTAATTCTGGGTTGCGTGCACAGAGTGCCAGCCACATCGTGCAAGTCTCTGACTTCGTCCCGTTGATTCGCCGCAAATGCGATAGGCGTTTCTTGAGAGTTGTCATCCGGTGAAGTAAGCCCGGCCTGTATCTCCAGCGCCCGTTTGAGTCTATCGGGAAGTTCTTTGCCTCGCTCATCCGCCCTGCGCAGGATCCCTCGACAGGCTTTCGGGGTCAAATAATATCTGTCCGGCACGGTTTCCTGCAAAATCTGCGACAAGGAAGATTCTTTTTCTTCTTTGGGGGATACCCCAGTATTGAGCATCGAGGCATCGCCATGCCAAGGAGAAAGTATCTCCCAATATGATTCGCCCAGCAGATTCCCAGCGCCCGGTGTCAGGTCGAGGAACTGATACGGAAGGTATCGCAATTCGGACGGTTTCTTCAAGGACGATCCGGAAATCTTCGCCTTTTGGCTCTCCACTGCTGAAAGCTCCGGGAACATTTTCCCACACCATAAATCGAGGTCGAACAGCGTAAGCTGTCCGTCCGCGCTGTAGTTCTGCATTTCTCATCTCCTTCACAAGCCGGATCTGTTCCATAAAAAGGCCGGAGCGTTCTCCGGCAAGTCCGGCTCTCGCTCCGGCAACAGAAAGATCTTGACATGGGCTGCCTCCGCTGATGATGTCTACCGGCGGCAGCTCCGCTCCGTTTAGTTTGGTAATATCTCCAACATGGACCATATTGGGGAATCGAAGCCTTGTCACTTCAATAGGGAACGCTTCGATCTCACTTGCCCATACGGGAATGATCCCATTATGCACCGCCGCCAGAGGGAAGCCGCCGATTCCGTCGAAGAGGCTACCCAGCGTCGTCGCATGCTCCGTATCGTTCCTTTCTGCGCAAGCGCAAAAAGTCACTCGCTCCGCTGCTCCTCCTTTCCCCACACAACCCGCTTCGCTGGGCTTGTGCGGGGGCCCCGTTGCTTGCGATGCCATACTATCACCGCCTTATATCTGCATGACGGGACCCATATCTTCGTCCTCGGTTTCTTCTTCGTCCTCCGATTCCGCGTCTTTTTCCTCAGTTTCCTCGTCCTCGTCGGACACGGCCTCACAGTCGCCCACAGCGGCGTTTTCTCCCTGCTGGGCGGGTAATTCCTCTACCCGTCCGTCAGCGTCCTCAAACGCCTCGCTGTGGGCTTCACGCTCGGTCAGATCCAGCTCGATCTCCCGTTCAATCAGTCCGATCACGAATTCTTTCTGCGACATCTGGTTTCGCTGCAAATAGTCTTTGATCTTCTGAAACAGATCTTCCGGCACCTGAAATGCCAGTGTTCTCATCTTTTCCATGTTTTGTCCTTCCTTCTGGCTAAGTTTCGGATGAAGCTCGTCATCCAAGGCAAGGGTGACGAATTCAGCCATTGTCATCCCGTGATCCTTCAGATACTGACTGACCTCGGCGTGGAGCTCAGCGTCGATTCGTACTGTAATACCTTTTTTCTCGCCGTCAGGCATGATTTTCATCTCCCTTCATATAGTTTCTGAATGCTGTTTCTACGATTTCCTCTACCGATAGCCCGGTTTTGGAGGCATAGAGCAGAAGCGGCTCTATCAGCCGCTCCGGAATTTCAATCTCAATACTCATAAACGCCTCACATTCCCATGACCGGACTGCTTTCTTCCTCAGTCAGATCTTCGCTCTGTTCTTCCGCCAGTTCAGAATCGGTCAGCTTACGGAAAGAGTCCTCGCCGGGGACAATGCCGAGGCTCCTGCCATTATCGAAAATGCAGTGCAGGGTGCCAATGTCATCCACGACTCTGACCGTTCCGCGCATATTGTCCTCTACCGGCTGGGGATCATCTCCCATATGCAGAAGCATGATCCTCGTTCCGGGCGGATATGCTTCCTTGTAGAATTCTGCCTGTCGATGCAGGCGTTCCCATTCGTTCATCCTGTTTTCCTCCTTGTGTGTTTTGTTCATTTGGTTTTCCTGACCGTATATTTCGATTGCATACAGGACGCTGCCGTCATTTTTGCGGCGATCCAATACCTGTATTTCCGAACCGTTGAAGCGATAGTCGGATGCTTTTTCAAAGTCGGTGCGGAATCCCTTTCCGTAATTACAAGTTGACCATTTGTGCTCTGGCTGTTCTTTGATTTTTGAATAAAAAGCGTTGGATTGAACCTCGGTTACAACACGAGCCAGTCCAACGATGTCCGGATGATTTTGATGGAAAGTTGAAACGAATTCCGTTCCGACTTGGATGTGCCGTTTCAAATCGGCAAGGTTTTTGATGGAAAGCGGCTGCCGTCCTTTCTTTTCTTCCGCCATTTTCACATTCCTTCCATCGTTATGCCCTCATCTTCATTTTCAATATCTTCCAAAAGCTCCTCTATGGAGTCGTATCCGCAGCAGTAAAGAAATCCTCCGTCAACAAATTGCCCGCCATGTTGCTCAACAAATTGCTCTCCGAATCCGGAGAAATCGAAATAGTCTTCCATTTCCGGATTCATGCTGTAATCTTCCTCGTTATCCACGAGGTAATGAGCGAGATCTCCTGCATCAGAGACTTTTGGAATAAATTCGAATTCATCCAAATGATCCGCAAGGATGGCGATTCCTGATGCTTTCTGTACATCAGCCACTTCGACAACTGCGGCAAGTTTTTTCCAATCTATATTTTTGTAATTGAGACTTTTCAGCATACTATTCACTTCATATAGTCCTTCGCTATTCATCAAGTCTTGTACTTTTTTCATCATCGGTTCTACATCATAATTTGATGCATCAATCCCAATGGTGCAATCATGAATTGACGGTGCGTCTAACCTTGCAACTGCTTTTCGAATTGCAAGTTCTTCTTCTGGAAGTAAAAGGAGTTCCTGCCTGTCGTTATATCCTATCATCACATCAACGACATAATCTGACCGGTAATAATATGATGGAAAAGACTGGCCATCGTAAACCTCAGTCAGTTTATCGAAAGGATCATGGATGAGCAGACCTTTTGCCGTGATCTGTGCAAGTCCGCGTTCTATGAGCCTTTTACCGAGTGCTGCGTATTTCGGATCGTTTTCATCATTTGCAGGAACCGCACCCTCTGTATTGATAACGTAGGCTCTGCCGATTTTCCCGTAATTGCTGACATCTTTCACCAGTGTGAAGTGGTCCAGATTAAAAGTTAGGTTGATGTAATCCTTGAGGGAAGGATCATCCAGCATTGAAATTCCAATAAGAAACTGGTCCATTTCCCGTGTATCGAAGCTATCCATGCGCTTTGCAAGATAATTCATCTCATCCAAATTGACTTGACGGCCTTCCAGAACGGAGAATTCTTCCGGCCAGTAGATGCCTGTCACAGTGACTGGTTGCTGTTCGTCCATGCTGTCAATCGCATGAATTGCTGCCAATTTGTTGTACAGATTGCTTTCGCTGATGGGGAAACGGATATCTGTCTCGCGGTCGGCATTTCCGATTTTAATTTTGATCATGGTGCTCATCCCTTTCTTGTGAAATAAAAAAAGGGCTGACGCTGCAGAATTGTATCCACGACGTCAGCCCTTAAATATATGAAAATATTAGGTGGGGAGGTTTGCCCCAAAATGTAGGGCAAACCTCTTTTGAAACTTTTTAAAAAAATTTTTCAGCGGAAACGAAAAAAGCGGCTTTCGGGAGAAATAATCTCTCAAAAGCCGCCTGAAATTGAGGGGGTCGGTAGTTCAAATCCTCTCAACAAAAGAAAATATCTTTTTGTTTGCACTTGAAATTCGGGGTACGAAAAAACCCAGAAACCGTTGCGGCTTCTGGGTTTTCCGGTGCAATATCTTTTTTGGTTGCACAACATGGTTGCGGAGGGAGGACTTGAACCTCCGACCTCCGGGTTATGAGCCCGACGAGCTGCCAACTGCTCTACTCCGCGATACAGATGCTTTTCTTTTAGCTTGGGTATTATAGCACAGGGCAGGGCATTTGTCAAGACTTTTTTCAAAACAGGGGCCAAACCAAATTTCCATGCCGGTATTTTGCGGAAAATGCCGGCCCGGAAGCGGCGGGAGCAGGGGAGAGCCCGGTTTTGCGATACCCAGTCACAACCTTTGACAAGCAGACCTGGGGAAATGGGCAAAAAACCCCGCCCGGAAAAGGATCCGGGCGGTGGATTCTAGATCATCTGCCGTTGCGGTAGTGCCCAGGGGTGGTATTGTAGGCGGCGTAGAACAGGCGATGGAAATAGCTGATGTTTTCGTAGCCCACCTGGCGGGCAATGTCGTTCACCCGCATGTCGGTTTCCCGCAGAAGTCTGGCGGCGTGATACATCCGCTGCTCCTGCACCAGATCCGTGTAGGTCTTTCCCATCCGGCGGTGCAGCTCCCGAGAAAGAAAGCTCACGTCCCTGCCCATCTGCTTGGAAAGCTGCGTCAGGCTCCCCTGGGCGTAGTTTTCCTCAATGTAGGTGAGTATTTCCCATACCACCCGATCCTGCCGCCGCCAGGGGATGGTGTCCGCACGGGTAAACAGCTGGGCCAGCAGAAGGGTCATGGTCATCCGGCTGACGCTGGTCTGGCAGGGGGTAGCCAGCAAGGCGGCCAGCAGATTTTCTACCAAATTCTGAATGGGAATATCCTCCGCTACCTGGAAATGCAGACATCCCTGGCCACCCCATGCGCCCAGGAGGCAGTTCAGCATGAACTCCCGCTGGGGCGAAGGGTTCGCGGCGGTCTTGAGCAGTCCCTGAAGAAAATCCATGGACACCAGGAAGTGGGCCAAAACATCTTCCGCTCCCACCTTATACATCCGGCGGGGGACCTGGGTCCCCAGGAGCAGCAGATCGCCCTGCCGCATCCTGATAGGCCCGGAGCCAACGGTCCAGTCGCTTTTGCCGGTGTATTGATAAACCAATTCCAATCCGTCCAACTGCCGCAGCGGCTCCTCCGCTTGCGGCGCCCGAGTCAGCAGCGCCACCTGCTTATCTCCCACCAAAGGCATCTGGCCGTGATCCAGACGATCTTCGGCTTCAACGCTGCGCATTTTCAGCAGTCTGAGAACCTCGCCGTTAGGCATAGCCAGCTCCTCCTTTCCACGGAACGATACCCGTGGCATTCTGTAATTATTATACATGGGGGAGGAAATTTTGTCAAATATTTGCCGTTAAAAATAGTTATTTTCGTCAGAAATCACAATTACACGTCACTTTTTTCGCTCAAAAACCCGGTTCCTTTGACGCAATTCCCGCAAAAAGCAAAATTTGACCGTTTTTTTAAAAGAAATTGGGAAAATAAGCGCGGTCTCATTTTCGCTGATCAGGTATTGACAAATGGCCCGATCCGGTATATAATCCCCTATGCGGTGAAAAATCGCTGTCATGGGCCTGTAGCTCAGCTGGGAGAGCGTTCGGTTCGCATCCGAGAGGTCGAGAGTTCGAGTCTCTTCAGGTCCACCATCTGAAACATCCTTTGCGATCTGAACCCCCTGGGGTTGGACAGCAAAGGATGCTTCTTTATTTTCCTTGATTTCATGCGGATTTTTGGGCGTTTGATTCCAGATTTTAAATTGGACATGAAAATCAAAAAACCCAAAACAGGAATCGAAAACAAAAAAATCTTACGATCCGAACTCCGGTGTCTAAATGGATTTCGTGTCAAAAGTGGCTTGTTTATTGAGATAATCCAATTCCTTTTTGAGTGGCGTCTTGTATCCATTCTTGGCGTGGGGACGCTGTTCGTTGTAGAAAAGCATATATGTGTCTACTGCCGTTCTGAATTCGTTTTCAGAGCGGTATTTTGTTCGGTAGAGTTCCTCACGTTTTAGATTAGAGAAGAAGGATTCCATGACGGAATTGTCATATGGGATATGCGCTCTTGAAAAAGACTGCGTGACGCCGAGAGAACGTAAAAGCCCACAGAAGGTCTTGGAATGATAGTTTGACCCGCGATCTGTATGAAAGGTCAGCGGTCCTATGGGACAGCGTTCTTTATATGCCATTTGAAACGTGCTTCGGACAAGTTGCGTACTGTTGACTTTTCCGATGCGGTATCCCACGACCATCCGTGAAAATAAATCCAGAATTGCGCAGATATAGTAGTTCTTGTTATTAAATCGGAAATAGGTTACGTCGCTTACCCATACTTCATTAGGTCGCGTGGCCGTAAACTGCTGATTCAAATAATTCTTAAAGCGCCGTTGCTCTTTGTCATATAGGTCTTTGGCGTCCTGCCGGATGCTGGTAAGACCCATATCCCGCATCAGTTCAGATACCATCTTGTTTGAAACACGGATTCCGCGTTCTTTCATAACGGCACAGATTTTTGCGGCGCCGAATATCTGCCGGCTGTCGTCGTAGATGCGCTGGATTTCAGCCTTAAGTATTTCTCGCCGCTCTGCGTACCAAGTGTGTGTGCGCTTATTGCGAAAGAGGTAGTTATAATAGGTACCCCTCGGAACATTGAGCGCTTCACA
>CANQXH010000063.1 GCA_947627745.1 uncultured Oscillospiraceae bacterium | reverse complement strand
GTCCCCTCAACTGGCAGTCCCCAAAACAGGTGCTTTCCAATTCCCCTTCTTTGTAACATATCATTGACAAACCAACAGTGGCGGCAGGGAAATTTTGGCGCAAGCCCCTTGAAATACCGGGGAAAGCTGGTATAATAAGAAGTTAGTTATGCCTTTTTGGTAAGTTTATCCAGAGAAAACGGACTTTAAAGCCGTTTCCCCGGAAAGGAGGGCCTATGGCCGGTCTGTTTTCCTACCCCAGGCGGCGCACCCGGCTGGCGCCGACCCAGCTGATCGCGCTGGCCTTTTTGGCGCTGATCCTTCTGGGCGCGGCGCTGCTGGCCTTGCCCATTGCCTCCGCCGGGGGGAAGAGCTGCGGTTTTTTGAGCGCGCTGTTCACCTCCACCTCCGCCACCTGCGTCACCGGGCTGGTGCTGTTCGACACCGGCATCCAGTGGTCACTGTTTGGCCAGGGGGTCATTCTGGGGCTGATCGAGCTGGGCGGGCTGGGCTTCATGTCCGCCGCCTCCCTGGTGGTGTTCCTTCTGCGCCGGCGGGTGGGCCTGCGGCAGCGGATGCTGATGGCCCAGGCCCTGAGTATGGACGAGATGTCCGGAATCGTCCATTTGCAGCAGTGGGTGCTGTGGAGCAGCCTGACCGTTCAGGGGGCGGGGGCGCTAATCCTGTTTTTCCGGTTTCTGCCTCAGTTTGGATGGCGGCAGGCCGCCTGGTGGGGCGTGTTCCACGCCGTTTCCGCCTTCTGCAACGCCGGTTTCGACATTTTCGGCCAGGTCCTGCCGGATGGGGCGGGGATGATCTCCTTTAACGGTGATTGGGTGGTCTGCCTAGTGTTGATGGCGCTGATTGTCATCGGCGGGCTGGGCTTTTTCGTCTGCCAGGAGGTGGTCACGGTCCACTCCTTCCGCAAGTTCAGCGTCTATACCAAGCTGGTGCTGCTGATCTCCCTGGCGCTGGTCCTATTCGGCGCGGGGGCCATATGCCTGCTGGAATGGAACAACCCGGCCACCCTGGGGCCCATGCCCGTCTGGCAGAAGATCCT
Organism: uncultured Oscillospiraceae bacterium; assembly: GCA_947627745.1. Lineage (GTDB taxonomy): Bacteria > Bacillota > Clostridia > Oscillospirales > Oscillospiraceae > Faecousia. The sequence goes on along the minus strand of CANQXH010000063.1, from coordinate 12,776 downwards.
CAACGGCTTTTTCCAGAGCGTCACCACCCGCACCGCCGGGTTCGCCTCCATCGACCAGGGGAACCTCACCGACGCCGGAAAGGCGGTGAGCATGGTGCTGATGCTCATCGGCGGGGCCTCCGGCTCCACCGCCGGCGGCATGAAGGTGGTCACCGCGGCGGTGCTGGTACTCTTCGTCTGGTCCCGGGCCCGGGGCAGGGACACGGTGTGCGTGTTCCGCCGCACCGTCCCCGAGGGCAAGGTGATGGACGCCACCACCCTGGCCTGCCTGATGCTGGCCCTGGCCATGGTGGGCGCAATCTTCATCAGCGCCGGTTCCGGCTTTTCCCTCACCGACGCCGCCTACGAGGCCGTGTCCGCCCTGGCCACGGTGGGTCTCACCGCCGGAGGGACGCCCCACCTCAACAGCTGGTGCCAGTGCCTGATCATTCTATATATGTACTTCGGCCGGGTGGGAGTGCTGACCCTGAGCCTGGGCTTCCTGATGGGCAACCGGGCGGAGTCCCGCTTCCGGTACGCTCAGACCAATCTGCTGATCGGATAGGAGAGAATTCAATGCGTTCCTTTATTGTGGTGGGCCTGGGCCGGTTCGGCGCCGAGGCCGCGAAAAAGCTATGTGAGCTGGGCTGCGAGGTGCTGGCCATGGACCGGGAGGCCGATCTGGTACAGCATCTGAGCAACGAGGTCACCCAGGCCGTGGTGGGCGACGCCCGGGACAAGGAGGTGCTCCAGGCCCTGGGGGTGGGGCAGTTTGACTGCGCCATCGTCGCCATCGGCGACAGCCTGGCCGATTCGGTGCTGGCGACCATGAACCTGAAGGAGCTGGGCGTCCCCTATCTGGTGTGCAAGGCCTACGACGAGACCCACCGCCAGGTGCTGCAAAAGCTGGGGGCCGACCAGGTGCTGATCCCCGAGCAGGAGGGTGCCAACCGGCTGGCCCGGAGCCTTTCCAGCCACAACGTGCTGGACTACATCGAGCTGAGCCCGGACTACGGCATCATTGAAATTCCCGCCCCCCGGGTCTGGCAGGGCAAGAGCCTGAAGGAGCTGAACGTCCGGGCCAAGCTGCGGCTGAACATCATCGCCGTCAAGCGGGATGGGAACATCAACGTGGCCCCCGGGGCGGATTTTGCCCTGGAAAAGGAGGACGTGATGGTGGCCCTGGGGGACACCAAGGCCCTCAAGGCGGTGCAGGCCCTGTGAGCGAGACCCGGATCACCTCCCGGAAAAATCCCGCGTTGCAGCGGGTGCGCCGTCTGCTGTCCTCCCGCCGGGAGCGGGAGGAGGCCGGTCTGTTCGCCGGGGAGGGCACCAAGCTTCTGGTGGAAGCGGCCCGCTGGGGGCAGGTGGAGCTGGCCGTCCTGTCGGAAGGCGTGGAAGCAGCGCTTTCTCCGGAAATTCCGGTGCTGCGGGTCAGCGGAGAACTCTTTGCCTCCCTCTCCGGGCAGGAGAGCCCCCAGGGAGCGGTGTTTCTGTGCCGGCGGCCAGAAAATCCGCCCTTCGTCCCCAAGCCGGGGATGCTGCTGCTGGACAGGATCCAGGACCCGGGAAATTTGGGCACCATTTTAAGAACGGCAGACGCTTTCCAGGTGGAGGTCGCCCTGCTGGAGGGCTGCGCGGACCCCTACGGGCCCAAGACCGTCCGGGCCAGCATGGGGGCGGTGTTCCGCAGGCCGCCTGTGATCTGCGCCTGGGACCAAGCCCGGGACGCCTGCCGGGCGGCTGGGATCCCCCTGGGGGTCACCGCACTAGGCGTGGGCGCCCAGGATATCCGCCAGGCCCCCCTGGGGCAGATGGCGGTGGTCATCGGCAGCGAGGGCCGAGGCGTCCGGCCGGAGCTGATCCGCCAGGCCGACCGGCTGCTGGTCATTCCCATGCAGTCCAACTGCGAATCCCTGAACGCCGCCACTGCCGCGGCCATTATCGCCTGGCAGATGGTCCAAAGATAGAGAAACGAGGGAAAGGGTATGCTGCTCCACTGGATATGGTTTTCCCAGCTTCCCGGTGTCTCGGACAGGGGCCGGATGGCGCTGCTGGAACGCTTCGGAGATCCCGAGGCTCTTTTCAGCGCCGGGGAGCGGGATCTGCCGCCGAAGCTGCCGGAGGAGACCCGTCAGGCCCTGGTCCGGAAGGATTTGGACGAGGCCGGTAAAATTCTGGAGCAGTGTTCGAAAAAGGGGCTGTCCCTGTTGACATTCCGGGACGAGGCATACCCGGTCCGGCTAAAAAATATTCCCGATCCGCCCATGGTGCTGTACTACCGGGGGACGCTGCCTCAATGGGATGCGGCACCCACGGTGGCCATTGTGGGCACCCGGTCCGCCTCCCTCTACGGCCTGGGCACCGCCAAACGGATGGGCTACCAGGTGGCCTCTCAGGGCGGTATCGTGGTCAGCGGGATGGCCCAGGGGGTGGACGGCATGGCGGCGGAAGGCGCGCTGACCGCCGGCGGCATGGTAGTGGGCGTGCTGGGCACCGGCGCGGACCGGGTCTACCCCAGGCAGAACCGGGCGCTTTTCCAGGAGGTCGCGGAGCGGGGGTGTCTGCTCAGTGAGTTTCCGCCGGGTTCTCCACCGGAAAGGTGGCACTTCCCCCGGCGGAACCGGGTCCTCAGCGGACTGTGCCACGGGGTGCTGGTGGTGGAAGCGCCGGCGAAAAGCGGGGCGCTGATCACCGCCCGGCTGGCCGCCGACCAGGGCCGGGATGTGTTCGTGGTACCGGGAAATGTGGATGTGGAGAGCTGCGCCGGCTCCAACGCCCTGCTGCGGGAGGGCGCTATCGCCGTCACCTGTGGGGAGGACGTGATCAGCGAGTACGAGGCCCAGTTCCCCCATTTGAGACGGAACGGGCCGGTATCCCTGATCTCGGAGGTCCCCGCCGCCCTGCGGGTGGCTCAGGAACCGCAGCTTCCGAAAAAATCTCTGAATACCCAGGAGAAAAACGACAAAAAATCCATTGACAAGGAAGTTTCTCCGCCGTATAGTGAAACCGCTCCGTCCCGGCCGCCTCTGACCGAGACGGAAGCAAAGGTATTGGCCCTGGTGCAAGGCGAGATGCCGGTGGACGAGCTCATCGCCGCTGCCGGACTCCCCGCCGGGACCGTTCAGGCCGCGCTGATCACCCTGGAGATCAAAAAGCGCGTCCACCGGCTCCCCGGTCCCCGGGTGGCCCCCTGCTAAACCCAGAACGAAGGAAATCAGGAGGATATCATGGCAAGACCTGCGAATCTGGTAATTGTGGAATCGCCCTCCAAGGCGAAGACCATTGGAAAATATCTGGGCCCGGAGTACACCGTCAAGGCCAGCATGGGCCATCTCCGGGATCTGCCCAAAAGCACCCTGGGGGTGGACATCGAACACGGATTCACCCCGGAGTACCTGCCCCTGGAGGGGAAGGAAAACATCATCGAGGATCTGCGAAAGGCCGCGTCCCAGGCGGACATGGTCTATCTGGCTACCGACCCGGACCGGGAGGGGGAGGCCATCTCCTGGCACCTGAAGGAGCTGTTGGACCTGCCCGATGACCGGACCCGCCGGGTCACCTTTAACGAGATCACCCAGCGGGTGGTGCGGGAGGCCATTCAGGCGCCCCGGGGCATCGACTACTCCTTGGTAGACGCTCAGCAGGCCCGGCGAATCCTGGATCGGATCGTGGGCTATCAGCTCTCTCCCCTGCTGTGGAAAAAGATCCGCCGGGGCCTCTCCGCCGGGCGGGTCCAGAGCGTGGCTACCCGGCTGGTGGTGGACCGGGAAAAGGAGATCCGCGCCTTCCAGAGCCGGGAATACTGGTCACTGGACGTGACGCTCCACCGGGTGGGCAAGCCCGGCTCCTTTGTGGCCCACTACCACGGGGAGGACAAAAAACGGGAGCTGGAAAACGAGGAGCAGGTCCTATCCGTGATCAACGACATCACCGGTAAGGAGTTTACCATTGACAAGGTCCGGCGGGCCGAAAAAAAGCGCACCGCCGCACCGCCCTTCACCACCTCCACCTTGCAGCAGGAGGCCTCCCGAAAGCTGAATATGACCCCCAAGCAGACCATGGTGCTGGCCCAGCAGCTCTACGAGGGCGTGGACGTGGAGGGCCAGGGCACCCTGGGTCTGATCACCTATATGCGGACCGACTCCCTGCGCCTGTCCGACGAGGCCATGGACGCCGCCCGGGACTTTATAGAGAACCGGTATGGACGTAACTACTACTATGGCAAGCGCCATGTATTCAAGACCAAGTCCACCGCCCAGGACGCCCACGAGGCCATTCGCCCCACCCATGTGGAGCTGGAGCCGGAGGCCATCCGCGGCTCCCTGACCTACGATCAGTACCGGCTCTACAAGCTGGTCTGGAGCCGGTTCCTGGCCACCCAGATGGCCAGCGCCGTTTACGACACCACCTCCATCGACGCCTCCTGCGCGGGCCACATTTTCCGGGCCAGCCATCAGAGCGTGAAGTTCCCGGGTTTTCTCACCGTCTACGAGGAGGGCCGGGACGACGAGGACGAGGCGGTTGGCTCTCCCCTGCCGGATCTGGCCGAGGGGGAGCGCGCCACGGCCTCCCAAATTGAAAAGGAACAACACTTTACCCAGCCGCCCGCCCGGTACACCGAGGCCACGCTGATCAAGGCCATGGAGGAAAAGGGCGTGGGCCGTCCCTCCACCTACGCCGCCACCGTTTCCGTCATTGAAGATCGGGAGTACGTGGTGAAGCAGGACAAGCGCCTCTCCCCCACCCCCCTGGGCGAGGTGGTCACGGGGCTGATGATGGATCGGTTCCAAGACATCATCGACGTGGAATTTACCGCCAACATGGAGCAGCAGCTTGACGAGGTGGAGGAGGGCAAGCGGGACTGGAAAAACCTTCTTGCCGAGTTCTACCAGGGCTTCCATCAGGAGCTGACCGACGCGGAGACCGCCCTGGAAGGGGTCCGTCTCAAGGTGCCCGACGAGGAGACCGACGAGGTTTGCGAGCTGTGCGGGCGGAAAATGGTGATCAAAACCGGCCGGTTCGGCAAATTCCTCGCCTGCCCCGGCTATCCGGAGTGCAAAAATACCAAGCCCCTGGTGGAGCGGATGCCCGGCCGGTGCCCCAAGTGCGGGGCCGGGATCCTCAAGCGGAAGTCCCAGAAGGGCTACGCCTACTACGCCTGCGAGCGGGGGGCGGCCTGCGGATTCATGACCTGGGACGTGCCCACGGCCCAGGACTGCCCCATCTGCGGGCAGACTCTGTTCAAAAAATCCGGCCGGGGCCGTCAGAAGCCCTTCTGCGTCAACGAAAGCTGCCCGGAATTTTTGCCGGAGGACAAGCGGGGCTACTACCGCAAGTCCGCCGCCGGAACGGAGTCCGGTAAAGAGCCGGCCAAGGCCAAGAGCCGGAGCGCCAAGGGAAAAGCCGGGGCTCGGAGGAAAAAGGTATGACGGTCCGGGTGATCGGCGGCGGGCTGGCCGGCTCCGAGGCCGCCTGGCAGCTGGCCCAACGGGGAATCCAGGTAGAGCTCATCGACATGAAGCCCCAAAAAATGACCCCGGCCCATCACAGCCCCGATTTTGCCGAGCTGGTCTGCTCCAACTCCCTCCGGGGAGACCGGCTGGAAAACGCCGTAGGCCTGCTGAAGGAAGAGCTCCGCCGCCTGGGGAGCCTGATCATGGAGTGCGCCCTGGCCACCAAGGTGGAGGCCGGAGGCTGTCTGGCGGTGGATCGGAACGGCTTTTCCGCCCTGGTGACGGAAAAGCTTCTGGGACACCCCAACATCACCTTCCGCTCAGAGGAGATCACCCAGGTCCCCGCCGGACCCGTGATCATCGCCACCGGGCCGCTGACCTCCGAGGCGCTGTCTCAGGCCATTGGGGAGTATTTTGGGGAGGAGTACCTCCACTTCTTCGACGCCGCCGCGCCCTTGATCTCCGCCGCCTCGGTGGATATGGAGCGGGCCTGGCGGCAGAGCCGGTATGACCGGGGAACGGCTGATTATGTAAACTGCCCCCTGGAAAAGGACGAGTACCTGGCCTTTGTCCAGGCCCTGGCGGAGGCCGAGGCGGCGCCTGTCCACGGATTCGAGGACGGCGCGGTTTTCGAGGGGTGTATGCCTGTGGAGGTCATGGCCCGCCGAGGCGTGGACACCCTGCGGTACGGCCCGATGAAGCCCGTGGGCCTAAAGGACCCCAAAACCGGGAAGGAGCCCTACGCGGCGCTTCAGCTGCGGATGGACAACGCCACCGGGGACGTCTATAATCTGGTGGGCTTTCAGACCCATTTGAAATTTCCCGAGCAAAAGCGGGTCTTTTCCATGATTCCGGCGCTGAAAAACGCCGAATATTTGCGCTACGGGGTCATGCACCGCAACACCTTCCTCCAGTCCCCCAAGCTCCTGGACCGGTTCTACCGGGACCGGCGGGACCCGCTGGTGGCCTTTGCCGGGCAGATGACCGGGGTGGAGGGCTATGTGGAAAGCACCGCCTCCGGATATCTGGCGGCCGTCGCCATGGCGGCCCAGCTTCAGGGCCGGCCTCTGCCGGAATTTCCCAGGGAGACGGCCGTCGGCGCGCTGGCGCTGTACATCAGCGATCCCAGGATCGAAGCGTTCCAGCCTATGAATATCAATTTCGGCATCATGGCGCCCCTGGAGCGCCGGGTGCGGAAAAAATCCGAGAAAAATCTGGCGATTTCCCAGCGTTCCCTGGCAATCATCGACCGGATGGCAGCCCAGGGGATCTGACAGAATTTTGTTGAGAAAGAGGTGCGTCTATGAAGATCATTGTCGATGCCATGGGCGGGGACAACGCCCCCCAGGCACCCGTAATGGGTGCTTTTCAGGCCGCCAAGGACCTTGGCGCGGAGATCCTGCTGGTGGGCCGGGGAGAAGCGATCCTGGAGACCATGCGTTCCGCCGGGATCCAGGACCTGCCGGAGGGAATCGAGGTGGCCAACGCCGACGATGTGGTGGATATGCACGACGACCCCGCCACAGTGCTGCACAAGCGGAAAAACTCCTCCATGATCCTGGGCCTGAAAATGCTCTCCGACGGCCAGGGAGACGCCTTCGTCTCCGCCGGAAGCACCGGCGCTCTGCTCACCGGAGCGACGCTTCTGGTCAAGCGGGTAAAGGGCATCCGCCGGGCCGCTCTGGGCCCCGCCATGCCCAACAAGGCCGGCGGCAAGACCGTGATCCTGGACTCCGGCGCCAACGCCGAATGCACCCCGGAATTTCTGCTCCAATTCGGCCTGGTGGGCGCTCTCTACGCGAAAAAGTTTTTGGGCGTCCCCGAGCCCCGGGTGGGACTGCTGAACATCGGCGCCGAGGACAGCAAGGGCACCTCTTTGCAGAAGGAGGCCTATGGGCTTCTGAAGGACGCCGGGGAGAAGGGCTATTTTCGGTTCGTCGGAAACGTGGAGGCCCGGGATGTGCCCTTAGGCGCGGTGGATGTCATCGTATGCGACGGGTTTTCCGGCAACGTGCTGCTTAAAACCATCGAAGGTACCGCCATGTTCATGGGCAGCCAGGTGAAGAAGATGTTCAAGAAGAATCCCCTGACCATGCTGGGCGCTCTGCTGTGCCGCTCCGGTATCCGGGACCTGACCAAGCTCCTGGACTACCGGGAGATCGGCGGAACGCCGCTGCTGGGCATCCGTAAGCCGGTGATCAAGGCCCACGGCTCCTCCGACGCCCTGGCCTTCCGCAACGCCATCCGCCAGGCCAAGGTCACCGCCGAAAACGACCTGTCCGCCGAGCTGGAGCAGGGACTTCGGACCCTGGCCGGAAAGGAGGAGTCCCATGGATGAGAAGCTGGAGGCCGCTCTGGGCTACCGGTTCCGGGATCCGGAAAAGCTGCGCAACGCCCTGACCCACTCCTCTTATGCCAACGAGTCCTGGCACAACAGTCTGGCCAGCAACGAGCGGCTGGAATTTTTGGGCGACTCTATTCTGGGCATGGTGGTGGCGGACTATCTGTACCGCAGCTTCCCCCAGCGTCCGGAAGGGGAGCTGACTCGGATGCGGGCAGACCTGGTCTGCGAAAAAAGCCTGGCCGACGCCGCCAACCGGGTGAGCCTTGGAACGTATCTGCTTCTGGGCCACGGCGAGGAGCAGGGAGGCGGCCGGTACCGCAGCTCTATTCTAGCCGACGCCATGGAATCGGTGCTGGCCGCCAGCTACTTAGACGGAGGCCTGGAGGCCGCCAGCGGCATCATTCAGCGGTTGATCCTGGCGGATGTGCCGGTGGGTAAGCTCCACAACGCCGACTACAAAACCGCCCTTCAAGAGCTGATACAGCAGAAGAAAAACCAGGTGCTGACCTACCAGCCCATTGGGGAGACCGGCCCGGACCACGACAAGCGGTTCCGGGTAGAGGTGCTTCTTAACGGTCAGGTGGTGGGCCAGGGCAGCGGCAGCAGCAAAAAACGGGCCGAACAGGACGCCGCACGGGAGGCCATCGAAAAGCTGTTTCGGAAATAAGCGGAGGAAATAATGGTGAAATACGACTATCTCATCGTGGGGGCGGGGCTCTTTGGAGCCACCTTCGCCCAACGGGCCCAGCAGGCGGGGAAAAGCTGCCTGGTGATCGACAAGCGGAACCACATTGCCGGCAACGTGTATACCAAAACCGTGGAGGATATCCATGTCCATGTCTATGGGGCCCATATTTTCCACACCAACGACCGGCGGGTTTGGGATTATGTTAACCAATTCGCGGAGTTTAACCGCTTTACCAACTCGCCCGTGGCCAATTATCGCGGGGAGCTGTACTCCCTGCCCTTCAACATGTACACCTTCAATAAAATGTGGGGCGTGGTCACGCCGGCGGAGGCGGCGGCGGAGATCGAACGCCAGCGCAAGGCCGCCGGGATCACCGAGCCCAGGAATCTGGAGGAGCAGGCCATTTCCCTGGTGGGGGTGGACATCTATGAGAAGCTGGTGAAGGGCTACACCGAAAAGCAATGGGGCCGCCCCTGTACCGAGCTGCCTGCCTTTATCATTCGCAGGCTGCCGGTGCGGCTGACCTTCGACAACAACTACTTCAACGCCCGCTACCAGGGCATCCCCATGGGGGGCTACACCGCCATGGTCCAGGCCATGCTGGGCACCACCCCAGTGGAGTTGAACGAGGATTATCTGGCGGACAAGGAAAAGTGGGACACCCTGGCGGACAAGGTGCTTTACACCGGGCCCATCGACGCCTACTTTGGCTACCGGCTGGGGGCCCTGGAATATCGGTCCGTCCGGTTTGAGACCGAGCTGCTGGACACGCCCAACTTCCAGGGCAACGCGGCGGTGAACTACACCGACCGGGAGACCCCCTGGACCCGGATCATCGAACACAAGTGGTTTGAGGACAATGGACAGCCCAAGACGGTGATCAGCCGGGAGTACAGCTCCGAGTGGAGGCCCGGGGACGAGCCCTATTACCCCGTCAATGACGAGAAGAACAGCGCCCTTTACAGCCAGTATAAGGCGCTGGCGGAGAAGGAAGAGAAGCTCCACTTCGGCGGCCGCCTGGGAGAGTACAAATACTACGACATGGACGCGGTCATCGCCCAGGCGCTGGCGCTGGCGGACCGGGAGCTGGGATAAAATACGATTTTGCCATGCGGAACGCTTTGCGTTCCGCATCTTTTTTGTGCCGGAAGGGGGCGGCGCACATTTTTGGGGGTGGGGAATACGATGGAATGAGCGGCAACCGCCGCGAAAAATGTTTGGAGGTCTTCTATCATGTGTAACTATGGCAACAACCTGCTTTGGATCATCATTCTGCTGATCCTGTTCGGCGGCTTCAACGGCTGCGGCTACGGTCTCACCACCACCGGCGGCTGCGGCTGCGGCTGCAACGACAATAACAACGGCTGCGGCTGCGGCTGCTGAGTCAAAGAAGGAGGGGCGCCCCGCGGGGCGCCCTTTTTTGTTCGTTCGTTGCATCTTTTAGGGCAACTCTTCCCGATTTCCCGGCTTGGGATGAGGAGGGAGGTTTTTTGAAGGAGGCAGGTTTGAAAAAACGGATCAAAAACGGGAAGGTAAACCGGCAGGATGTGACCCGGCGGCTGGCGGAGTTGGCCTTTGGCGAGGCAAACGACTGCGTCCGGCTGATCCTGGAGCAGTCCCCGGAGCTGGACAAGCTGGATCTGAGCCTGCTCAGCGAAATCAAGCGCAGCGAAAAGGGTTCCATGGAAATCAAGCTCATCGACCGGCTACAAGCTCTGGAGCAGCTGGCCCGGGCGGCTTCCGAGGAACCGGAAGGGTTAGAAGACTTTCTCAACGCGCTGGGACGTGCCGGGGAGGCGGAGCCTTGAGTAGCCCGGTTTTCTCGCCGAAGCAGCGCACCGTCCTGACCTGGTGGACGCCCGGGAGCAAGTATCGTACCCGCGACGCCATCATCTGCGACGGCGCGGTGCGCTCCGGGAAAACCCTGGCCATGGGACTGGGCTTCTTCCTGTGGGCCATGAGCTGCTTCCAGCGGCAGCGGTTCGGCGTGTGCGGGAAGACCATCGCCTCTCTGCGGAGAAACGTCCTGTCCGAGGTTCTGCCCAAGCTGGAGGCCCTGGGGGCCGTCTGGAAGGAGCGGCGGACGGAAAACCTAGTGACCGTGCGGTTCCGAGGACGGGAAAATCAGTTCTACGTCTTTGGAGGGCGGGACGAAAGCTCCGCCAGTCTGATCCAGGGGATCACCTTCGCCGGGATCCTGCTGGACGAGGTGGCGCTGATGCCCCAGTCCTTCGTGGAGCAGGCCTGCGCCCGGTGCAGCGTGGCGGGCAGCCGGCTGTGGTTCAACTGCAACCCTGCCGGTCCTACCCACTGGTTTTACCGGGAATGGATCCAGGAGGCGGAGGCCCGCAACTGCCTGCGGCTCCACTTCACCATGGAGGACAACCCCAGCCTGACTCCCCAGATCCGGCAGCGGTATCAGCGGCTCTACTCCGGCGTCTTCTACCGGCGGTTCATCCTGGGACAGTGGGTGCAGGCGGAGGGGCGGGTGTACGACTTCTACCAGCCGGAGATGGCTCAGGAAGTCCCCCAGGGAAATTTCGACCGGTGGTACGTCTCCTGCGACTACGGCACCGTCAACCCCACCTCCATGGGACTCTGGGGCCGGCTGGGAGAGCGGTGGTACCGGGTGAAAGAGTTCTACTTCGACTCACGCCGGGAGCAGCGGCAGATGACCGATGAGGAATACGCCGACGCCCTGGCCCGGCTGGCCGACGGACGAAGTCTGGCCGCCGTGATCGTGGACCCCTCCGCCGCCAGCTTCCAGGAGGTGCTGCGCCGCCGGGGCTGGCGGGTGCGGAAGGCAGAAAACGACGTGCTGGCGGGCATCCGCATCACTGCCGACTGCCTGAAATCCGGGAAAATCGTGATCTGCCGGGGCTGCGAGGACTGCCTGCGAGAGATCGAGGGCTATGTCTGGGATCTGACCGGCGGGCAAAAGGATCGGGTGAAAAAGGAAAACGATCACGCCATGGACGATATGCGCTATTTTGCCGCCACCGTCCTGGGCGGAAGGACCGTGGCCTTCGCCGCCAGGGCGGTGGCACGGACAAGCTGAAAGGAGCCAACCATGATTTGGAAACGCAAGCAGGCCCCCGCCGCTGCCGCCGCGACATCCCAGCTCCGGCGCTCCGGGGACCATCCCTTCGGCGCCCTGCGGGGCTTCGTTCCCCTGGGCACCGGAGAGGAACGGGTGTACCGGGAGCTGCGGGAGGCCATCCCGCTGCTGGATGCCGCCATTGGGAAGCTGGTACGGCTGACAGGCGGCTTCACGGTGAAGTGTCCCAATCCGGCTGTCCAGGCCCGGCTGGTGGCATTCCTCCGCAGCGTCCCCAGCGGCAACGGGCAGATCGGCATCGACAGCTTCCTGGAAAGCTATCTGGACAGCCTATTGACCTACGGGCGGGCGGTAGGGGAAATTCTGGTAGCGGGCGAGAAGGTCCGGGCCGTCTGCTGGGGCGATGTGACCCAGCTTCAGGTCCGCCAGGGCGACAACCCACTGCAGTTGGAGCTTTGGGGACCCGATACCGGCGGAGTGCTTCGGCCCCTGCCCTACCCCCAGCTGCTGCTCTTTACCACCCATCTGCCGGAGCCCACCCACCCCTACGGCGTGAGCCTGTTCCGGGGGATGCCCTTCCTGGCGGATATTCTGATGAAGATCTACGCCGCCATGGGCGCCAACTGGGAGCGGGCAGGCAACGTCCGTTACAGCGTCATCTGCCGGGACACCGAGGGACTGGACTCCGCCTCCGTTCAGGAGCGGGGCAGCCAGATCGCTCAGGAGTGGGCCAAGGCCATGGAGGACAGCAAAAACGGCACGGTCCGGGACTTCGTGGCGGTGGGGGATGTGGAGATCAAGGTCATCGGCGGGGAAGCGCCCATTCTGGACTCCCAGGTACCGGTGCGGCAGATTTTGGAGCAGCTGGTGGCGAAAACCGGCCTGCCCCCCTTCCTGCTGGGTCTCAACTGGAGCACCACCGAACGGATGAGCACCCAGCAGGCGGATATCCTCACCAGCGAGCTGGCGGCCCTGCGCCGGGCGGTGGAGCCCGCCCTGGTAAGGATCTGCCGGAAGTTCCTGTCCCTGGAAGGGCTGGACGACCGGGTGGAGATCCTTTGGAACGAGATCAGCCTACAAGACATCACCGAGGAGGCCCGGGCGGAGCTGTACCGCGCCCAGGCCGCCAAGGCCCGCAGCGACGCCGGCCTTGCCCCGGAAATGTAACGGAGGGATAAGGTTGAAACATTGCGATTTGAGTATCATTCCGAAAAAGGACGCACAAGACCAGGCCCCCCGAAGCGGGCCGAA
>CANQXH010000062.1 GCA_947627745.1 uncultured Oscillospiraceae bacterium | reverse complement strand
GGCGAAAGCCTTCTGGCATTTTGCAGCAACGACACCAAGTCCAGATACTATTTCGCTGTGACGGACAGGCGGCTGTTTTTGGAGACAAAGAACGGGGTCGTGGAGCTCACACAAAATCAGATACGGGGGATCGACTTTCTGACGTTCAACGGGCACAAGCTCAAAAGGGACCGGGATGGGGCAATGTATATTAAGATCAAGGCCGGCAAAACTTACTCCCTCTTCCGCTACTCCGAAAAATTCGCGGATGTCATCAGCGCCTTGGAGCGTCTGGGCTGGTGAGGCGGCGGGCACCAGGATCCATTCCAGCATCGTTTCCCTTGCCACTAATGTATTTTTCACTCTTTTATGTGTCCACCATGCTTGACAAGTTTCATGGTGTCCCCTCCGGGGACGATTAAATTGAAGGACACGAAAGTTCAGATTTATTCATAGGCATTTCATCAACCCTACAAACTGGAATTTGCTAAATAAACATTCTGGAAGCGTATGACAGCACAATTGCCCCTATGAGACTGATAACGGTTTGCTTGGGTTCACTATACATAATCACGACTGAACCAATAAAGATTATTGCATTTATGGTACGGGGAATATAAAAATACCAGAAACCAATCGAAAAGCACACATACAGCATGACTGCCAATATCAATATATCAATAATTAGCGATGTTTTTGTTTTCCCCTTGCCAAACCAGCAAATAAATGCCAATACTGGTGACAACAGGGTGATTCCATACCATATCATCATATAGGAACCAGGATTAAAGCCAGCAAACATAATGGTGTACCAATGATAGCTGGTACACATTCCCGCAAAAAACAGAAACACATTTAATCCTGCTCTTAAAGGCGAACTGCTATATACAGAAATCGCAAGGGCGATTAAAAGCCAAATTGGAAATTCAGAAAAAACATTTCCTAAATCAATTGTTCCTAATAGATGCTGCCACCAAATTGCGTCATTGATTCCCGTGTTATCCAGCCATTTAGAAAATATACCCAATGCAATTCCTAACAGCAAAATTAAAATACTATATGCGATCTGTGTAGATCGTTTTTCTCTATTTGGTGTCCTTATTTTATATAGCCATGCTTTCATTTCTCAAAAGTCCCTCACAAATTCCGATTTGTCAGTCTGTACCAGCAAAAATTATACCATATCCATCACCGAAAAGCAATCCGCGGTTTGCTCCGTGGTCCTGCCGCTTACCCGCCCCGCCGCCTCACAGCATTGGCGGCACAACGCCGTGGAACACGCAAGTCCCACGGCTTTTTTGATTGTCCCAATTTGATAAGGCTTTGACTGAAACTATTTTTCCCTATTCCGCAACCGGGTAGAGAGAAAAGGGTACTTATAGGGTGAAGGGCCCTGAAAGGAAAAGGAGGCGAAAACGTGGAGGACGAGGCGATTATCGAACTCTATATTGACCGGGACGAGCGCGCGCTCCGAGAGACGGATGCCAAGTACGGCCCCCTCTGCCGTCAGCTGGCGAACAACATTCTGGGTTCCACCCAGGACGCGGAGGAATGTGTCAACGACGTCTACCTGGCGCTTTGGGACGCCATTCCCCCGGCAAGGCCCCGGAACCTGAAGGCGTTCGCCGCCGGCGTTACCCGCCGCCAAGCCCTGAAAAGGCTCCGCCACGACGCCGCCGGGAAACGCTCTGCCGGGTGCCTGGTGCCCCTGTCAGAGCTTGCGGAGGTCCTGCCGGACGAAAGCTTCCGACCTGATGTGAAGGACGAAGAACTGGCCCAGCTCATTGGGCGTTTTCTCAAAGAGCAGAGCCCGGAGGCCCGGTGCGTATTTGTCCGACGCTACTGGTACTTCGACTCCGTGCGGGATATCGCCGGACGGTACGGCTTTAGCGAAAACAAGGTGAAATCACTCCTGTTTCGTGTCCGGAACCGTCTGAGAGACGATCTGAGAAAGGAAGGTATTTCCATATGAACGTACCGAGGATCGCCGACGTCCTGGGCCTCATTGACGAGGACCTGATGGACGCCGAGCTTCCAAAAAAACGGCGTGGCCGGGCCGCGCGGATCCTGCTTGCCGCCGCCTGCGTGTGCCTCGTTCTGGTGCCGGTTACCGTCGCCGCCACCGGGGCGGGGACCATACTCTTAGAGAAGTTCCGAAAGGGGCACCAGGGCTTTGAGTCCGGCTACGACATCTACGCTCAGCTGACGCCGTTCCCGGAGAGGGCGCTGACCGGAGAAATCCGGGAGGTCCCGGCGCTCATCCGCCGCCAGCTGGAGGAGGCAACTACCTGGTCAAACCAGCACCCCAACGTCTATATCCGTGCGTTCAACACCGCCGCCCAGGCCCTGGAGTATGTGGGCCTTGAGGAGCTCCGGCCCATCCGTTGGAATGTGGAGGAGACGGGGACGACGATCTCCGTCTACGGCGGACAGAAGGGGGAGATTGCAAGTGTGAGCATGATAACCCAATGCCGGAAGGGGGACGTGCGCGTCCAGGCCGAGGCGTGGCTGCGCACGGAGAACGACCCTTCGGACGCCATCTTCAGCGCCCGCGCCACGGAGGATTTGGACTACACGGAGGAGAAATTCACCGCCGCTGGGGGCTACACCTGCCATGTGCTCCGCTCAACCACTCTGGAAAGCGGCTTTGTCACCTATGACGGCCACATCATCTGTGCCGGCATCCTCTACACCCTCCACGCCGCCTACCCGCCCTCCGCCGCCGCCCAGGCCGACGAGCTCCTTCACACCTGGGCAGACCAGTTTAAACCGGAAACGAGGTGAACTGACTCGATGAGGAAACGACTTTTAACGGCTGCCCTGGCCGCGCTTCTCCTTTTCTCCCTCTCCGCCTGCGGGGAGACGGCGCCCAAAAAGGATATGGAATTGGATTTGGACGCCATTGCCCAAGCTCTGTGCGCCAGCGGGTATTTTTCCGGGGAAATGGCCATGATGGACCCTGATTCCGTGCCGGAGCTTTTGCTCCTGGATGGGGATCGGGTCGAGGCGTCGACAGCGGATTTGGTGGATGCCAGGTACTACGGCGTGACGGTGGGTTATTCGGCCAATCAGTTTATTCTGCTTGAGGGGGCCGACTCGAAAGCGGCGGACCGATTAGAAGAAGCGCTGAAAACCTATGCCGAGGACCAGAGAACGGGGTTCGAGATGTATTTTCCAGAGCAGGCGGCGCGGTTTGAGAACTTCATTCTGGAGCGCAATGGCAAATATCTCCTCTTTGCCATAGGGGAGGACCGGGAAGCGCTGTCCGGCCTTTGCCGCCAGCTGATCAGCGGTGAGACAGAAAAATAGTAAAGGACCCTTTTGATCATTCTCGCCTCTTTTCATAAGCGAAAGCCCGCCGGGGGACCGGCGGGCTTTTGAAAATTATCCGTTTTGCTTGGCTTGGCGCTTGGCCTCTTTTTTCGCGCGCTTCTTTTCCAGTTTGGCTATCTTCCGCTTGCTGGGCTTGAAGCCCCGGAACAGCACATAGGCAAACCACAAAATCAGCAGGCCGAGTACCACGTCCACACCAATGATGAGCTTCTGGGACAGGCGCATTCCGTCTTTGAACACGCTGCCGGGCATGGCGCCGTTCATGGCGTTGGAGTTGGCAATGGTGTACAGGAGCCGGTGGATGGCCTCTCTGCCATAGTGATAAGTGGCGGCATCGTCGGGGTCATAGTTGAACCGGGCGGAATCCCGCAGGTAGGTCAGCTTGGCGTCGCCGCCGGCCTCGATCATCTGATAGCCGTCCATAAACACACCGTCGTTGGCGGCGTCGGTGATGATGAAGCCGTGGAAGTCCCATTCATTGCGCAGCAGGCCGGTGAGCAGGTTGTAGGAGCCGCCGGTCCAGGTGGCGCCCACCCGGTTGAAGGCCGTCATGACCGCCTGGCTGGCCCGGATCATCCGGCTGGCGTTCCGGTAGCCGCCGTTTCCGTCGCTTTCCACATAGTTCAGCTCCACGTCGCCCACCTTCATGCACATCTCAAAGGGCTTCAGGTAAATCTCCCGGGCGGACTGCTCGTTGAGCCAAGTGGCCACGCTGTACTGGCCCGGCCGGTCGCCCCGGTGATTCTCCTGGTCGTTGAAGGCAAAGTGCTTGATAAAGGTGTACATGCCCTTGGCGGCGGCCTCGTAGATCTCCCGGGAAGCCACGGCGCCGGAAAGGAATCCGTCCTCGGAGTAGTATTCCCCGTTCCGGCCGGAGAAGGGCGTCCGGTGAATGTTCATGGAGGGGGCGTACCAGCCGTTGCAGCCGCCGATGAGGGCCTCGTTGCCAATCATCCGGCCGTATTCCGTGGCGATCTCCAGGTTCCAGGTCTGGGCCACGGTCATGGGATTGGGAAACATCTTGCCGGTGCCGCCGTAGATCAGACCGGCGGCGGTGTCCGCGTCGATGGTGAAGGGCTTGTTGACGGAGGCGATAAATTCCACGCCATAGCCGGAGCGGGAGATGGTCTGGAAATAGTCCTCGGTGGTCAGCTGGTCCAGCAGCTCGTCCCACTGGGGATCGTCAAAGTCCAGGCCCCGCATTTCGATCAGGGTGCGGCCGTTCTTCGCGCCGTAGACCGGGGTATCGGTGATGGCCGCGGGGTCCGCCGGGTTGCCGGAGTCAAAGGCGTCCAGCTGGGCAATCAGCTCCGGGCTGGCGGTCTTTTTCCAGGTGTAGGCCACGCCGTCGTCGCCGTTGATCTCGCCGCCCCAGGTGCTGACCAGGTTGCTGGGCTCGCCGTCATGGACGGGGAAGGTGCCGGTCCAGTCGCTGCGGGTCAGGTAGGTGACGTCGCCCCGGGCGCTGTCAAACAAGTTGGTGATCGCCGCGCCGGAGTAGCTGTCCACCGCGTAGGTCTCGGTATCCAGGGCGTCCACCGTGTAGGTATCTACCAAGGCGGCGTCGCCGTCGGCGGTCATGCCGTCAGCAGTAGTATAGCCCTTGGCCGCGAGAACGTTATTGGTAGCGGCATGGGCATTGGCGGCGGCGGTGATGTAATAATCGCCGGCGTCCAGAATGTAGGTCTTCGCGTTCTGAGAATCGTAGGCCTTCAGCTGCTCTTTCTGGAAGGTGACGGTCACCGTCTCCGAAGCGCCGGGCTCCAGGGCGCCGGTTTTGCCGTAGCCCACCAGCATCACGGACGCCTTTTCCACGCCGTACTGCTTGTCATAGTCCGTGTAGGGACTCTGGACGTAAACTTCTACCACGTCCTTACCCGCCACGTCGCCCGTGTTGGTCACGTCCACGGTGACGGTGCAGGTGTCGCCGGACCAGGCGGTCTTAAAATTCGACCACTGGAAGGTGGTGTAGCTCAGGCCGTAGCCGAAGGGATAGACCACCTGGGAAGCGTAGTCGTAGTCCCCGGCGTTGCCGACGCCCATGACCACGTCTTCATAGCGGGTCTCATAGTATTTGTAGCCCACATAGATGCCCTCGGCATAGGAGACATAGTTGTACTTGGTGGGGTTGCCACTCTCGTCGAAGTACTGATAGTCGCCAAAGTTCTGAGCGGCGGGGCTGGCCAGGGCATCGGCGGCAAAGGTGTCCACCGTCCGGCCGGAGGGGTTGATGGCGCCGGTCAGGATGCCGGGCAGCGCCTGGAGGCCGTCGGGAGCGAACAGAACGCTCTTAATGCTGGGGTAGTCCTTCACCCAGTCCAGCTCCAGGGCCGCGTTGGAGTTGACCACCAGGATCACCGTGTCAAAATGCTCGTTCAGATAGTCCAGGATCTCCAGCTCGGTGGAATCTGGCTCGATGTAGGTCCGGGCCTTGTCCTCGGCGGAATCGGCGTGGGAATACATGCTCCGGGGCATATCCCGGCCTTCGCCCGCCACCCGCTTGAGGAAGTAGACCGGCACGGTGCCGTCCATGCTCTCCAGCACGCCGTCGGCGCTCCGCATCACGGACAGGGGGCACTCGTTGATGCGGAAGTCCTCCGCGTCGCCGTAGTTGATGGAGCCGGTGCCCAAGCCGTAACCGCTTCCGGCACCCTCGGTGTAGAAGCTCCACAGCGTCTCGTTAATGCCGACCCCGGCGTTCTGGAACAGGGTCTTCAGGTCCACGCCGCCACCCATCAGGCCGCCGCCGGCGCTGACCTTGGCGGCGTTGACGCTGACGAAGCTGAACGTGGTATTCGCCGCCAGGGGCAAGGTGCCGTCCCGATTCTCCAGGAGCACCACGCCCTCCGCCGCGATCCGGTTCGCCAGATCGTCCTCCGCCGCGCCAATGGTATCGGCGGTGTAATCCGGCTTGTTGTACTGCAGGTCCAGCCCCTCGGTGTTCGCTTTGGAGTTGTCCACGCTGCGGTCAAAGCCGCCCATGATGCTGTCCATCATTCGGGCATAGGTGGAGACCAGGTTGTTCACCGTCATCATTCCGGCGGCCAACGCCAGGATCAGCACCAGGCACACCACGGTCCGTAGGGCCAGCAGGAGCTTCTTCTTCATTGATCATTTCCTCGCTTTCTTAAAATAATAAATCGGTTTCGGACCCCCGCCCGCCGGGACCGTCCCGGCGGGCGCGTGAGAGAAGATGGAGGAGGTCCTTGTTACGTTTAAGATACCATATATAAGAAGCAGAGCGCAAATGAAACGGCGCAGGCTGTCGGTTTTCCGCCGCAGTCTGCGCCATTTTAATATTTCCTTCCGCAAAGCGGCGCGGGCTTGACGCCCGGCGCCTTTACCCATCTCCGGGGATCGAAACGCACAGCCGGAACATGCCCGCCTCCGCGCTGACGGTCATCACGCCGCCGTACTTCTCCGCAATGGACTGGATGCTTTTCAGGCCGAAGCCGTGGTAGCCGGCGTCCGCTTTGCTGGTCCGCGGCAGCCCCTCCTCCCCCAGGACCCGGGCGCCGAGAAATTGATTGCGCACACAGATTAAAATCAGCCCCGCCTTTTGCCGGACCTGCAGATCGATCATCCGCTCCGCCTGGGGCAGCTCACGGGACGCCTCGATGGCGTTGTCCAGGGCGTTGCCGAACAGGGTGTACAGGTCCACCGCGTCCATAAAGGCCAGCAGGCCGCCGTCGGCGATGCAGGAAAGGGTGATCCCCTCCTGACCGCACAGCAGGCTCTTTTCCGTCAGGACCGTGTCTAAAATATCGTTGCCGGTTTTCAGCACCGCGTCGTAGATCATCACGGAGCTCTGGAGGGAATCGATCACCGCCGCCCGCTTTTCCGGGTCGCCAATGTGCTTGAGGGCGGCCACCTGATGCTTGAGATCATGGCACTTCCGATTGATTAGCTCGATATTTTCCCGGGACATCTCAAGCTGGGCCTTGCGCCGCAGCCAGAGCTGCTGCTGCATGTTGAGCTCCCGCTGTAAGGAGAGCTGTTCTTGCTGCCGCACCTGCCCCACTAGGGCAAAGCCCCCACACAGCAGGGCGTAGGCTCCGTGGAGCGGCTCGAAGCCGTAGGCCGTCGCCATCACGCTCATAATCAGCACCACGAACAGCACGCTCACCGTCAGCCACAGAGATTCCACCGCCGTGGTGGCATAGTGGCGATCTCGGACCATTCGCCGGACGAAGAACACATATCCTATCAGGTAGACCAGCCCGATGGTAAGAAAATACAGTAGCGCCCCCGGGTCCGTGGAGACTCCCGGCAGCAACCAGGCCAGCAGCAGCCGGACGCAGTACGCCATGTGTTCGATCAGGTAGGCGCAAGAGGCGCAGTAGAGTGCCTCCCGGAAGGGCACGGCGCAGACGGTCCAGACAATCAGCGCCATCTGGGCGAAAAGCAGGCCGCACCAGAGAAGCGAGCTGGCGCCGCGGCCCCAGTCCGCCCCGCTTTGACCGTCCGGCGAAACCCAGTACAGCGCCAAATTCAGGCAGAAGAAAAGGGCCGAAAAGCCCACTGCCACCAGCAGGCCCAGGGCCGCCTGCCTGTGCAGGTGGGGCCGCTTTTCCAGTGGGAACGCGAAGACCACGACGGCGGCGAGCAGCTCCAGGGGAAACGGCAGCATCCCCCACAGCGCGCTTTCCAGTTCCACCATCAGAACGCCACCCCCAGATAATCCGACAGTTCTTGCAAAAACTGCTTTCGCTTCGGGCGGCTCACCGGCAGGGTGTGCCCACCCACCAGCACGCTGTCCTTCAAAAAGCCGGTAACATTCCGCAAATTCACCAGATAGCAGTGGTTGCACCGGGAAAAATGACAGCCGGCCAGATTTTTCTCCATCTCCTGCAGGGGCGCCCGCAGAGAATAGACCCGGTCCCGGGTCACCACCTCCAGATTGTGGTCCCGTACCTCGATAAACAGAATGTCCCGTACCGGCACCCGCTCCTTGAGCTCCCCGTAGGGCAGCACCAGAAACCGCTGGGCGGAACGCTCCAGCAGGCGCAGGGCCTTGTCCAGCCGGACCCGGAGCTGAGGATAGCTCACCGGCTTCAGGATAAAGTCCTGGGCGTCCACCTCGTAGCTTTGCACAGCGTACTGGGCCAGAGAGGTGATGAAGATCAGTAGCACTTCGCCGTCCCGCTCCCGGATCCGGCGGGCGGCCTCCATGCCATCCATGGGCTGCATGCGGATGTCCAGGAAAATAATGTCCCACACCGGCCGGTAATCCCGAACGATGGCGAAGCCGTCGGCAAAGGCGCTGATCTGAAAGGCCACGCCCCGCTCCTTCTCATATTGCCGCAGAAGGGTTTCCAGCTGCTGCGCGTATACCGCCTCGTCCTCCACAATGGCCACCCGATACATCCGCTCACCCCCTTATTATTTTATTTTATCACAAAAGCTGCCTTTTTGCAATGAAAAGCGGCGGTTTTTCACCGAATCCTTTTTTAAAACGCCCACCCACCGGGCGGCAACCCGGTGGGCGGGCATTTTCCGATCGCGGTTGACAAACCTTCTCCGCCGTGGCATAATAGCCAAAACAGCAGGCGTGGCCTAGAGACGGGGAGAAAAATAAAATGGAGAAATCCCCCGATTTTTACTTGTCCCCTATTCCCTGTTTCGCGGGCCGGTTTTCGGAAAGAGATTTGTTTTGAAGGGGGTGTGCCCATGACATACGGTTCCATGGTGCCCGGGCGGTTTTTAGAGCGGCCCAACCGTTTTATCGCCCATGTGGAGATTGGCGGGCGGGTGGAGGTGTGCCACGTCAAAAATACAGGCCGTTGCCGGGAGCTGCTGCCCTTGGGGGCGGCGGTCTGGTGCCAACGGGCGGAAAATCCGCTGAGAAAGACCCGCTTCGACCTGATTGCCGTGGAAAAAGGGCCCCGGCTCATCAATATGGATTCCCAGGCCCCCAACGCCGCCGCCGCGGAATGGCTGGCCTCCGGCGGGCTGGGACCTATTGAAAATCTACGGGCGGAGACGGTCCACGGGGATTCCCGGTTTGATTTTTCCTTTGACCTATACGGAAAGCCCTGCTTTTTGGAGGTCAAGGGCGTGACCTTGGAAACGGATGGGGTCTGCGCCTTTCCAGACGCGCCCACGGAGCGGGGCGCCAAGCATCTGCGAGGCCTTCAAGCGGCGGCGGAGGCGGGGTTCGGGGCCTACGTCCTCTTTGTGATCCAAATGTTGGACGTCAAATACCTGATCCCCAACGATGAAACAGACCCGGCCTTCGGCCAAGCCCTGCGGGAGGCAGCGGCGGCAGGCGTGGAGGTGCTGGCCATGGATTGTCAGGTCACGCCGGATTCCATGACCATCCGCTCCCCGGTCAAGGTGCGGCTGTGACGGAGGCGTTCAGTCGGTCCAATAGATTCTCCAACTCGGAAAGGGCGCCGATCTGATAGTCCGGAACGATGTCGGGCCGGGGCAGCCCATGGCTGGGATTGACCCAGCAGGTGGCGATTCCGGCATTTTTTCCGCCCAAAATATCGGAGGTCAGGCTGTCCCCCACCATCATGGCCCGGTCCCGCCGGAAGCCGTCGATGGCGGCAAAGCAGCGTTCAAAATAGGCCGGGAAGGGCTTATCCTCTCCGATTTCCTGGGAAATGAAAATCTTTTCAAAATAGGGCCCGATGCCGGCGCTTTTCAGCCTCCCCGCCTGGACCTTGGCGGTGCCGTTGCTGGCGAGAAACAGCCGGTACGATTTTGACAGCTTTCGCACCGCTTCCAGAGCCCCCGGCATAAAATAATGCCCCTGGGAAAGCAGCTCCTCATACCGCTGGGCGCAGAGGGCGGGATCTCCGTCCACGTCCAGCTCCCGAAACAGGGCGGAAAACCTGCCCACCACCACCTGGCGGCGGGTGATCTCCCCCCGCTCCAGCATCTGCCAGTGGAGCTTGTTGATCTGACTGTAACGGGCGCAGACTTCTTCCGTGGGATCGACGCCAAAGGTCGCCAAGGTCTTGCTGACGGCGATGCGCTCGGCCTTGTGAAAATCCAGAATGGTGTCGTCCAGGTCCAGAAACAGATACTCAAACATGGTCAATCCTCCTGATAATGGCGTTGGACAGGGCGGCGAAGGCCGGAATGTCCAGGGTTTCTCCCCGCACCTGGGGCGGCAGGCCCGCCCCGGCGATCACGGCGGCGGCGCCTTCCCTGCCCAACTCCGGGAAGCCGGAGGCGAGGCAGTTGAGAAGGGTCTTCCTGCGCATGGAGAAGGCCGCCCGGACCGTGCGGAAAAACAGATCCCGGCTCTCGATATCCCAGGGCCGCTCCTTTCGCACCCGGAGGCGCAGGACCTGGCTGGTCACCTTGGGCCGGGGAACAAAGCAGTCCGGTGGAACGGAAAACAGCGGCTCCGGCTGGGCATAGTACTGACAAAACAGGGAAAAGGCGCTGTATTCCCCGGTTCCCGGCGCCGCCGCGATCCGCTGGGCCACCTCCCGCTGCACCATGACCGTCACCGTGTCAAAGCAGTCCGCCTCCAGCAGGGCCGAGAGGATGGGCGAGGTGATATAATAGGGCAGATTGGCGCAGGCCACCGGCCGGAGAGGGCCAAACTCCTCCCCCACCAGGGCGGGCAGATCCAGCTTCAGGGCGTCCCCCCACAGCAGATGAAGATTGTCAAATTCCCCGACACTCTCCTTCAAAATGGGGGCCAGGCGGGTATCCAGCTCCACCGCCGTCACCTTCCCCGCCCGCAGGCAGAGCTGCTGGGTCAGGCTGCCGATGCCGGGGCCGATCTCCAGCACGCCGGTATCCCGGTCGATGCCCGCTTCCTGGGCGATCCGCTCCGGGACCCAGGCGGCGGTGAGAAAATTCTGGCCCTTGGCCTTGGAAAAGTGAAAGCCCTCCCGGGCCAGCAGGGGCCGCATGGTATTCAGATCGCAGACGTTGAGCATAAGCTGTCCTCTCAAAAAAACTGGTACAATGGTCTTTCGGCCATTGTACCAGAAAGGATGCGGTTTTGCAACCCAAATCAACCCAAAATGTAGATGGTGCACCAGCGGGCGCCGAAGTCGATGCACTCTTCCTCGGTGTCGTAGTACAGGTCCACCCGGTTGCCGAGAATCAGGCCGCCGCAGTCTTCCGCCGTGGCAATGCCGTAGATGTACTGCCCGTCCTCGGTGACGATGAACATCCGGGTGCCATAGGGGATCACCCTGGGGTCAACGGCGATAGCGCCCTCCCGGGCCTTCGTGCCGGTGGCGGTGGGCGGCGGAGTGGGATCGCCCTCACAGGTATAGGCTGTGGCCAGGACCCGCAGGGTGCCTGTGTAGGACAGGACCTCTCCGTTGGCGGTGTAGATAAAGCCGTCCTTGATAGTCAGCCCGTCCACACCCTGGACGGATTGCCCGGCAGAACCGGTGCCGATGGCGATGACCTCCTCCACCGGGTTTTTCACCACGGTCTGGGTCAGGACTGTGCGGCTGGTTTCCTTCCCGCCGGAGTAGACCACGTTGGCGGTGCAGAGCAGCTCGCCGTTGACGCCCTTGGTCAAGACCTCCTGGACGCCAGCAGGCAGGTTGGGATCGTGATAATAGGTCACGCTGTGGGGGATGCTGGTGGTGTAGGTCTCCACACGGGCCACCTGCTCCTGCTCCACCTGCGTACCGTACTCCGCGCTGCGGCCCCGCTGGACCGTGATCTCGGAAATGCCGTCGCCTCTCTGCGTGGTAAAGGTATCATCCGCATTCAGCTTCAGCCCGGCCTCATTGAGTACCGCGTTCAGGTCGGTTGCAGAGGTGGTATGAACCAGCACCCGGGTGCCGTCCGTAATCACATATGTATATTGGGCGAAAACCGTCTGGGACATCAATACCACTGCGATCAGAATGGGAACGAGCAGTGCCATTGTGCGGAAAAGGGGAAAATTTCTCTTTCTAGATCGTGTGCGTGTCTGCATGGGAAGCTACCTCCTTTCACAGAAATTTGGCTGAGAAAAAGTGTCAAAATCGGTATCAAATAGTTACAAATTCTTCTCCCAATGGAATTTGTATGCTTATTATAACATTTAATTCCAAAAAGTCAAGTCTTTTTTGCGAAATTCGGGAATCCGACAACTTTTTCGTATTTCTGTTAATATTTTTATGTTAACTATATCCCATTGAAAAACGGTAATATTGGTTTGGAAAAACGGTGGAAAACCCAATATCTTGTAGAAAAAATGACATTTGTTAACATAATAAAAAGCATTATGTTAACTATAAAAACTTTTCCGGAATCGTTATTATGGAAACTGATTTCCCCTATTTCCTCCCAAAAGGGGTAAAAATTTAGAAGCTGACACCAATTTGCCGTCTTTTTTTGCGGCTGGGATTGACATTGGCTCCATTTTGTGATAAATTGATGTCAACGAAAAGGCCTTGACGAAGACCGATCCGGACGCCGCTTCCTTAGAGAGGGACCTGTTGGTGAAATGGTCCTGTCGCCGGCGCCGGGGACACCACTTCCGAGCCTTCCGGCGGAAATGCCGGAACGGGCGCGCCCGTTACAGCGTCCAATGAGCGGCGGCCGCTTGGCCGCAACCAGGGTGGAACCGTGGAATACAGTCTGTATCCCACCCCTGAATTTTCAGGGGTGGGATTTTTATCTGCCCCAAATTCTAAAGGAGGGTATACCCATGAGCGAAGAAAACCAATACACCTTTGAAAACCCGGAGTACCGGAAGACCTACTGGCACACCTGCTCCCACATCATGGCCCAGGCGGTGAAGCGCCTCTGGCCCGAGGTCAAGCTGGCCATCGGCCCCGCCATCGACGAGGGCTGGTACTACGACTTCGACGCCCCCTTCACCATCACCCCGGAGCATCTTGAAAAAATCGAGGCGGAAATGAAGCGAATCTGCAAGGAGCGGCTGCCCCTGGTCCGCACGGAGAAGCCTCGGGAGGAGGCCATCGCCTATATGGAGGGCCGGGAGGAACCCTACAAGGTGGAGCTGATCCAGGACCTGCCCCTGGACGCTGTGATCTCCTTCTACACCCAGGGGGAGTTTACCGACCTGTGCGCCGGTCCCCACTTGGACTCCACCTGCCGGGTCAAGGGCAACGCCATCAAGCTGACCAGCTCCTGCGGCGCCTACTGGCGGGGCGACAGCAAGCGGAAAATGCTCCAGCGGATCTACGGCATCGCCTTCCCCAAGAAGGAAGAGCTGGAGGAGTACCTGGCCAAGCGGGCCGAGGCCCTGAAACGGGACCACAACAAGCTGGGCCGGGATCTGGAGTATTTTACCACGGTGGACGTTATCGGCCAGGGCCTGCCGGTTCTGCTTCCCAAGGGCGCCCGGGTGATCCAGATCATGCAGCGCTGGATCGAAGACTTGGAGCAGTCCAAGGGCTATCTGCTGACCAAGACGCCGCTGATGGCCAAGAGCGACCTGTACAAGATCTCCGGCCACTGGGACCACTATCTGGACGGGATGTTCGTCCTGGGCGACCCCAATGACAACAGCAAGGAATGCTTCGCCCTGCGGCCCATGACCTGCCCCTTCCAGTACCAGGTGTATCTGAACCGCCAGCGGTCCTACCGCGACCTGCCCATGCGCCTGGGCGAGACATCCAC
>CANQXH010000061.1 GCA_947627745.1 uncultured Oscillospiraceae bacterium | reverse complement strand
CTTCGTCAGCAAATCCGCTCCCTAGAGACGAAAATTCTTTCGCTTTTTTCCAGTCTCACATCATTGACAAATGAACAAACCGGGAAAGATGGAAATGGAATTCCCTCTTGCTTTTTACGGCTCTATCATGTATAATGAGCAAAATAACCGAAAAGGGGATTTTTTTGTCATGAAAAAGCTCACCGTCAAGAAAAATGTGGAATGCATGGCCTGCCTCGCCTGCGTCCAGGCCTGCTCCAACGCCTTTTATAAGACCTTTCACCAGGATCTGTCCTGCATCCAGGTGGTGGCCAAGCCCGGCGGCGGGGCCAAGCCTGTGACCTGCATCCAGTGCGGCAAGTGCGCCCGGACCTGCGAGCATGAGGCCATTACCCAGAACCCCAAGACCGGGGTGTACATGATCAACAAGAAAAAATGCGTCTCCTGCGGCAAGTGCAAGGAAGCCTGCCCCATGCACGTCCTGGTCCTGCCCACGGAGGGCCCCGCTTCCAAGTGCATCGCCTGCGGCATCTGCGCCAAGGCCTGCCCCATGGAGCTGCTGGAGGTCGTGGAAAAATAAAAATCGCCGCTTTTAGCGGCGGGCGGCTGTAACGGAGGGAAAAGATGGTTCGATCCGGTTGGGAATGGATCGTGTATATGCTGATCTACGCCTTCTTCGGCTGGGCCGGAGAGGTGGTTTGGTACGCGCTGAAGGACCGCGAATTCGTCCACCGGGGCTTTCTCAATCTGCCGCTGGATCTGCCCTACGGCATTTCCTGCGCGATTTTGGTCCAGGTGCTTCCCACGGTGGGCAGAAATTATGTGATGGAATTGGTACTGGCCTTCGTGGTGCTGACGGTGGCACGGAGCCTGTCCGGCTTCCTGCTCCGGGTGGTCAGCAACATGGCCCACTGGGAGACGGAACGAGCCCTGCCCCAATCCTGGATGGGCCTGGCGGGCCGGCTGCTGATTGCCGGGGCCATGCTGGTGGGCTACCATGTGTTCCATCCCATGCTGGCCTTCCTGGTGCTGATGCTGCCGGAGCTGGTGGTGAAGATCCTGGCCCTGGCCTTCGGCGGGCTGGTGGTGGCGGACTTTTTCGTGATGGTCTACGCCTTGCGCCACGGGGTGCCCGCCCAAGCGGTGGAGAGCCGGAACCGCACCGCCAACCTGGGCATAAGAATGACGGATCAGATCTGGCGCAGGATCCAGAAGGCCTACCCCGGCGTGGCCGCCGACCCGGAGCTGGCGAAGCGCTACACCTTCGCCCAGGGGATGTGCCTGGATAAGCTGGTCTGGGTCTTTTTCATCAGCGCCCTGCTGGGGGACCTGATTGAGACGCTCTACTGCGGCCTGGGGGGCCGCTGGATGAGCCGGAGCAGCGTGCTTTACGGCCCCTTCAGCTTCGTCTGGGGCCTGGGGGCGGTGGTCCTCACGGTGGCGCTGCGGCACCTGGCGGCCAAATCCGACCGGTGGGTGTTTTTGGGCGGATTCGTCATCGGCGGAGCCTATGAGTATCTTTGCAGCGTGTTTACGGAATTGGTCTACGGCGTGGTGTTCTGGGATTACAGCAATATGCCCCTGAACATCGGTGGCCGGACCAACGTGCTCTACTGCTTTTTCTGGGGCATTTTGGCGGTGGTGTGGATCAAGGTCCTCTATCCGCCTATGGAGCGGAGCATCGAAAAGCTGCCGGTGGTGGCCGGGAAGGTGCTGACCTGGGTGATCGTGGTTTTCCTGGTCTGCGACGCCGCCCTCACCGGGGTGGCCATGCTCCGTTATGATAATCGCCAGGACCGGCCGGAACCCGCCAACGTGGCGGAGGAATTTTTAGACGAAAACTTTGACGACGACTACATGGAGGCCCGCTGGCCCAACATGAAAGTCACCCAAACCGAATAACGTCAAAACGGGCTCCCCGGCGGGGAGCCCGTTTTTTCATACAATATCGGGAAGCGCGGACAGGACCTGGGGCAGTTTCCCCACCCCGTAGGGGCCGTTGAGCCAGAGGATCATCAGTACGCCACGCCCCAGTAGAGCATCTTTTCCGCCTTTTTCCCGCAGATGGCACAGGTATCGCCCAAATGCTCCTGGGCAAAGGGGATGCAGCGGGAGGACATTCCCGCCTCGTCCTTCATTTTGGTTTCACACTCCTCGCTGCCGCACCACATGGTCTTGATGAAGCCGCCGTTGCGCTTTTGCAGGTCCCGGGCCTCCTCCAGGGTGGAGGCGGCGAAAATGTGGCTCTCCAGATTGGCCTTGGCCTTGGCGTACAGGCCGTCGTGGACCGCCTGGAGGGTCTCGGCCAGAGCCGTCTCCAGCTCGTCCAGGGGGACCACCCGCTTTTCCCGGTTGTCCCGGCGGACCAGGACGCACTGATTCTGCTCCAAGTCCTTGGGGCCCACCTCCAAGCGGACAGGAACGCCCTTCATCTCATACTCGGCAAATTTCCAGCCGGGGCTCTGATCGGAGTCGTCCATCTTCACCCGGAACCCGGCCTTTTTCAGCCGGTCCCGAAGCTGGGCGGCGGCGTCCAGAACGCCGGGCTTGTGCTGGGCGATGGGCAGGATCACGCACTGGATGGGCGCCACCTTGGGGGGCAGGACCAGGCCGCTGTTGTCCCCGTGGGTCATGATGATGCCGCCGATGAGCCGGGTGGACAGGCCCCAGGAGGTCTCAAAGGGCACCTGGAGCTGATTATTCTTGTCCGTGAAGCGGATGTCGTAGGCCCGGGCAAAGCCGTCGCCGAAATAGTGGGAGGTACCGGCCTGGAGGGCCTTGCCGTCGTGCATCATGCACTCGATGGTGTAGGTCCGCTCCGCGCCGGAGAACTTCTCCTTGTCGGTCTTCACGCCCTTGATGACGGGCATGGCCAGGTAGTTTTCGCAGAAATCGGCGTAGCATTCCAGCTGGCCCTCGGTCTCCGCGATGGCCTCCTGGGCGGTGGCGTGAAGGGTGTGGCCCTCCTGCCACAGAAATTCCCGGTGGCGCAGGAAGGGGCGGCTGGTCTTTTCCCAGCGCAGCACGCTGCACCACTGGTTGTACTTGACGGGCAGATCCCGCCAGGAGTGGACAATGTCCTTAAAATGGTCGCAGAACAGCGTCTCCGAGGTGGGGCGGATGCACAGCTTCTCCTCCAGCTCCTCGCTTCCTCCCATGGTCACCCAGGCGCACTCCGGGGCGAAACCCTCCACATGGTCCTTCTCCTTTTGCAGCAGGCTCTCCGGGATCAGCAGGGGCATATACACGTTCTCATGGCCCGATTCCTTGAACATCCCGTCCAGAATGTGCTGGATATTCTCCCACAGGGCATAGCCGTAGGGCCGGTAGACAAAAACGCCCTTGACCCCGGAGTAGGCGATCAGATCCGCCTTTTTGCACACGTCGGTGTACCACTGGGCGAAATCCAGCTCCATGTCTGTGATTTGGGAAACCATTTTTTCTTTTGCCATAGTCTCAAACCTCCCATTTTCTGTAATGTTTATTGTATCACACCTGTCAAGGCTTCGCATAGGATGGGGGGAAGTTTTTTTGATTTTTTCCATGGGAGGCCCGTATGAGCCAGGTGACGCTGCATTTGGAGCCGGAGCTGATCCGGTTTTACGCCCATATCGCCGCCGCGTCCGGCAAGACCTTGGAACAGGTCCTCCATGACGCCCTGTTCAAGCTGGCGGGAGAGCTGTCCCTGGAGGCTCTCCGGGCGGCGGGCACGGAAGAACCATGAATTTGCCGTTGTAATTTCCTCCCGGATTTGCTATACTAAAGAAAACCACAATGGGGGAACGCTTTATGAAATCGATCCGGGAGCTGTATAAAATCGGGAAAGGGCCGTCCTCGTCCCACACCATGGGGCCGGAACGGGCGGCGGAACTATTTTTGTCGGAAAATCCCCAGGCGGACGCCTTCCGGATCGTTCTCTACGGCTCCCTGAGCAAAACAGGGGTGGGCCACGGCACGGACCGGGTCCTGCGGCAGGTATTCGCGCCCAAGGAGACCCAGATCGAATTTGCCGGGGAGGCGCCCGAGGGCAGCCACCCCAACACCATGGACTTTTTCGCGTACTACGAAGGGCGGGAGCTTGCCCGGCTGCGGGTGGAGTCCATTGGCGGCGGGGACATCCGCATCCCCGGCCGGCCGGAGGTCCAGGGGCCGGAGGTGTATCCGGAAAATTCCTTCGCGGAGATCGCGGATTTCTGCAAATGGCGCTATATCGGCACCCTCAGCGAGTATGTGGAGATCAACGAGGGGCCGGAGATCTGGGACTTCCTGATGGAGGTCTGGCAGGCCATGAAGGCTTCCATTGACCAGGGCCTGCGGGCCACCGGCACCCTGCCCGGCGGGCTGGGGGTCCAGCGAAAGGCCCGATATCTATACGAGCAGGAGCTGTCCACCGAGGTGCCCCAGGTCCGGGAGTGCCGGATCATCTGCGCCTATGCCTACGCCGTCTCCGAGCAGAACGCGGACAACGGCACCATCGTCACCGCCCCCACCTGCGGGGCCAGCGGCGTGCTGCCGGCGGTGCTGAAATACTTCCAGGACACCCAGAACGCCTCGGATGAGCAGATCCTTCGGGGCCTGGCCACGGCGGGGATCATCGGCAGTCTGACCAAGCGAAACGCCTCCATCTCCGGGGCGGAGTGCGGCTGCCAGGCGGAGATCGGCACCGCCTGCTCCATGGCGGCGGCAGCCCTGGCGGAGCTGTACGGTCTGAACCTGGACCAGGTAGAGTACGCGGCGGAGATGGCCATGGAGCACCACCTGGGCCTGACCTGCGACCCCATCAGCGGCCTGGTGCAGATCCCCTGCATCGAGCGCAACGCCGTGGCGGCCATGCGGGCCATGAACGCCTGCAATCTGAGTTACTTCCTCTGCGGCACCCGGAACATCAGCTACGACATGGTCTGCAAGGCCATGTACGAAACCGGCCTGAACCTGGCCAAGCAGTACAAGGAGACCAGCGAGGGCGGTTTGGCACGGTTTTTGGGGAGAAGAAGAGGAAGCCGGCAATAATATTTCTGAAAAAAGACCGCCTGCGTTGCACCGGGAACCGGTTCCCGGGCGGTCCATTTTTCGTTAACGTTTTAGTTCGCGTTTTTCTGTTTTTGCATCGAAAAAACAAAAGATTGGCCGGTGAAGCTCCGGCAGTCGGCATCCCATCGGGCTGGCGCATGAAATCGTCCAAATCCCTTTCACACGCAATATGCAGCTTGCGACGATGGCGGAGAAGGAGGGATTTGTCTCCGTTTTTGCTTCGCAAAAACAAAAGATCGTCCAGTGTGCGCACTGAACGCCGACAGCCCACCGGGCTGTCGGATTGGATTATTCAAATCCCTTTCCTTCTCCGCCAAAAAAGCCGCCCTTAAGGCGGCTTTTTTGGCGGAGAAGGAGGGATTTGAACCCTCGATACCCTTTTGGGGTATACACGATTTCCAATCGTGCGCGCTCGGCCAGCTACGCGACTTCTCCCTGTCCAGCCCGAATATCATACCCTATTCGGGCCGGTTTGTCAAGTCCCAATTTTTTGTCCCGCTAAAATCCGCTCCATTTTCTCATCTTTCCAATCTCATTGACAAGGAGACGGAAAAATGGTATAGTAATGGTACAATTAAAGACCTGAGTGCCCCTAGGCCCGGTCTGGACCCTGGGGAGAATAGGGAATCCGGTGCGAATCCGGAACGGTACCGCCGCTGTATGCGCGGAGGTTGGCAGCAGGACGAAAGTCGGTCATTGGCGCAAGCTGAGAAGGCGCTGTCAAACCTGGGAGGCGCGAGTCAGAAGACCTGCTTGGGTGATAGCCCTCTTGGATAGGGCCGGATTGTGTGCGGAAATACGGCCGCGGCAGCTTTGACTGCCGCGTTTTTTCTTTTGGGGGTGAGAACTTGGTTCTAAGCGGCTACGGACACGGCGGGGACATCTACCGGAACCGGGTCCAGCTGGATTTTTCCGCCAACGTCAACCCCCTGGGGACTCCGCCGGAGGTCCGGGAGGCGGTACGGAAGGCCGCTGAGTTCCTGGCCCCCTACCCCGACCCCTACTGCGGCGCCCTGCGGGCCAAGCTGGCCGCCCGGCTGGGCGTGGAGGAGGACGCCATCCTCTGCGGAAACGGGGCGGCGGAGCTGATCTACTCCTTTGCCCTGGCCCTGGCTCCCCGGCAGGCCTTGGTGCCGGCGCCCAGCTTTTCCGAATACGCCGCCGCTTTGGGTGCGGCAGGGTGCCGGGTCCTTCCCTTCCCCCTGGTCCGGGAGCGGAGCTTCCAAGTGGGCGAAGAAATTCTCTCCGCCATTGGCCGGGATGTGGATGCCCTGATCCTGTGCAACCCCAACAACCCCACGGGCCAGAGCGTTGACCATGGCCTGCTGGCCCGGATTTTAGAGCGATGCCGGGAGACCGGGTGCTTCCTGTTGCTGGACGAATGCTTTTTAGACCTTACGGACCGGGAGGCCGCCTTCTCCCTTCTGCCCCTTCTTAGGTCCTGCGATCCAGTGGTGATCCTGCGGGCCTTCACCAAGCTCTACGGCATGGCGGGGCTGCGGTTGGGCTACTGCGTCTGCCGAAACCCGGAGCTTCTGGAAAAAATGTCCCGGTTTCAGCAGCCCTGGAATGTCTCCACCCCCGCCCAGGCGGCGGGGCTGGCGGCTCTGGACTGCGGGGACTTTGTCCGGGAGACCCTTGCCCTTCTATCCGAGGAACGGCGGTTCCTGGAAGCGGGGCTTCAGGAGCTGGGTATCCCTTTTCTTCCAAGTAAGGTAAATTTTCTGCTCTTCCAGGGGGAGCCGGACTGGGGCGAACAGCTGCTTGCCCAGGGAATTTTGATTCGCAGCTGCGTTAGCTTTCCCGGGCTGACGGCGCGGGACTACCGCGTCGCCGTCCGCACCCGTCCGGAAAACCGGGCCCTGCTGGCCGCCCTGGCAAAGCTGACTGACAAGAAGGAGGACTATAAAAATGCCGGAAAATGACCACTCCTTTTTCCAAAATACCGCCTGCAAATACTTCCCCTGCCACAAAACCGACCGGCCGGAGGAGTTTAACTGCCTGTTCTGCTACTGCCCCCTCTACGCCCTGGGGGACCGGTGCGGCGGCAATTTCCGCTACACTGCCAAGGGGATCAAGGACTGCTCCGGCTGCCTGGTTCCCCACAGCCCCGGCGGATATCAGCGGATCTTAAGCCGGTTTTCCGACATCTCCGCCCTGGCCAGCCGCCCGGCGGAGCCTTCCGGTGGTACGCCCGGCACCCCCAGGGTCCTACTGGCGGGGGTGCATAGCGGCTGCGGCAAGACCACCGTCACCTGCGCTGTTTTGCAGGCGCTGGTCCATCGGGGGCTGAAGGTGGGCGCCTTTAAGTGCGGCCCGGACTACATCGACCCCATGTTCCACAGTCGGATCATCGGCGCCAAAAGCGCCAATCTGGACAGCTTTTTCCTGGATGAGAATACGCTATGCTATCTTTTGGCGAAAAACAGCCGGGATCGGGATGTGAGTGTCCTCGAGGGGGTCATGGGCTACTACGACGGCCGGGGCCTGGATTCGACCCAGGGCAGTACCTATGAGATCGCCCGGATCACCGCCACGCCCACGGTGCTGGTGGTGGACGCCCGGGGGGCCTCCCTTTCGGTGCTGGCGGCCATTCAGGGCTTCGCCGGTTTCCGGTCGGACAGCGGCATTCGGGGCGTAATTCTGAATCAGTGCGGGGAGCGGACCTATGGGCCCCTCCGGGAGGCGATCCTGCGCCAGTTCGGCGGCAGGATCCGGCCTTTGGGGTATCTTCCCCGGCTGCCGGAGGCGGCGCTGGAGAGCCGCCACCTGGGTCTGGTCACCGCCCAGGAGATCGGAAATCTGCGGGAAAAGCTGGCGCTGTTGGCCGCCCAAGCGGAAAAAACCATCGATTTGGAGGGCCTGCTGGCCCTGGCACGGACGGCCCCCGCGCTGGAATACACGCCGGTCGTCTTCCCCCGTCTGCCCCAGGCGCGAATCGCCGTGGCCCGGGACGCCGCCTTCTGCTTTTACTACGAGGACAATCTGGCCGCTCTTCGGGAGCTGGGGGCCGAGCTGGTGCCCTTCAGCCCCCTGACGGACCCGGCCCTGCCGGAAAACATTCAGGGCCTGTACCTCGGCGGCGGCTATCCGGAACTGTACGCCGAGGCGCTGTCGAAAAATGGCTCTCTCCGCTCCTCTATCCGGGCGGCTCTGGAGCGGGGCCTGCCCTGCGTCGCCGAGTGCGGGGGCCTTCTCTACCTGGCGGAGTCCTTACGCGGCCATCCCATGGTGGGCTTCCTGCCGGGAAACGGGGAAAACAAGGGGAAGCTGACCCGCTTCGGCTATGTCACATTGACTCCCAAGGCGGACAGCCTCCTGTTCCGGGCCGGGGAACCGGTCCCCGCCCACGAATTTCACTACTACGATCTGCCCGATCCCGGCGGAGACCTGACCGCCCGGAAGGCGGACGGGCGGCAGTGGGACTGCGGCTTTGCCACGCCTCGGCTCTACGCCGGATTCCCCCATCTTCATTTCTACGCCCGCCCGGCCCTGGCGGAGCGGTTCTACCGGGCCTGTTTGGAGGAAAAGAACCATGTTTGAAATTAGAAAGCCCATGGAAATTGAAAACCGGAGCATGGAGATCATCACGGCGCTTCTCGGAGACCGGCCTATCGCCCCGGAAAACGAGGCGGTGGTCAAGCGGGTCATCCACACCACCGCCGATTTTGACTACGCCGACAACCTTCGCTTCTCCCCCGGCGCGGTGGAAAAGGGGCTTTCCGCTCTGAGAGCCGGCTGCGATATTGTGACAGACACCACCATGGCCCTCTCCGGCATCAACAAGACCGCGCTTACCAAGCTGGGAGGCCAGGTCCACTGCTTCATCGCCGACCCCGACGTGGCCCTACAAGCCAAGGCCCGGGGCGTCACCCGCTCCTACGCGGCCATGGAGAAGGCTGCCCAGCTGGAAAAGCCCTGTATCTTCGCCATCGGCAACGCCCCCACCGCTCTGCTGTCCCTCCACGACCTGATGGCCCAGGGGAAGCTGGCGCCGGAGCTGATCATCGGGGTCCCGGTGGGCTTCGTCAACGTGGTGGAGAGCAAGGAGCTGCTCCTGTCGGACCACGTTCCCTACATCGTCGCCCTGGGCCGGAAGGGCGGCAGCAACGTGGCCGCCGCCATCTGCAACGCCCTGCTCTACCAAATCGCAAGATGATGGAGGAATACATCGTCAAGGAGGGCAAGCGCCTCCGGCTGGGCTATACCACCGGCTCCTGCGCCGCCGCGGCGGCTAAGGCGGCGGCCTGGATGCTGCTTACGGGTCAGCCCCGGGAGAAAATCGGTCTGATCACCCCAAAGGGCATCCGGCTGGAGTTGGAAGTGACGGACATCTCCATGGAGCCGGATCGGGTCTCCTGCGCCGTGGTCAAGGACGGCGGCGACGACCCGGACATTACCACCGGCGCCCACATCACCGCCACGGTGGTCCGGGCGGCCCGGCCCGGCGTGGAAATATTGGGCGGGCCGGGGGTGGGCCGGGTCACCAAGCCGGGCCTGGACCAGCCCGTGGGCGCGGCGGCCATCAACTCCGTCCCCCGGCGGATGATCCGGGAGAACGTGGAGGAAATTTGCCGTCTGCTGGACGAGCCGGGCGGGCTGACCGTCACCATTTCCGTGCCGGGCGGCGGGGAGCTGGCGAAAAAGACCTTCAATCCCCGGCTGGGCATCGAAGGCGGCATCTCCATTCTGGGCACCACCGGCATGGTGGAGCCCATGAGCGACCACGCGCTGATCGACACCATTCGGGTGGAGCTGCGCCAGCGCCGGGCCACCGGGGCGGAATATGCCCTGCTGACCCCCGGAAATTACGGCGCGGACTTTCTGCGGGACACTCTGGGCGTGGATCCAGTAAAAGCGGTGCAGGTGTCCAATTTCATTGGGGACAGTCTGGACCTGTGCCGGGAGCTGGGCTTCCGGGGCGCGCTGCTGGTGGGCCATGTGGGCAAGCTGGTGAAGCTGGCCGGCGGGATGCTGAACACCCATTCCAGGTACGGCGACTGCCGGATGCCCCTGCTCACCGCCCAGGCCGCCGCCTGCGGCATCTCCCCCGCGGCGGCCCAGGCCATGCTCTCCGCCGTCACCTGCGACGAGGCCATCCGCATTGCCCGGGAGGCGGGGATCATGGAGCCTATGCTGGAACGGGTGACCGCCCTGGCCTGGGAGCACCTGGCCCGGCGGGCCGGGGAGCTGCCCGTGGGGCTGATCGTCTTTTCCAAAATCTACGGCGTGCTGGGCCAGTCGGAAAACGCCCAGGCGCTGCTTCAACACGTTCAGGAGGGATAACCATGGTACATTTCGTGGGCGCCGGCTGTGGCGCCAGGGATCTGATCACCGTTCGGGGCGCAAAGCTCCTTTCTCAGGCGGATGTGATCATCTACGCCGGCTCTCTGGTCAACCCGGAGCTGCTGGACTATGCCAAGCCGGGAGCTGAAATCCATAACAGCGCTTACATGACCCTGGAGCAGGTCCTGAAGGTGATTTTGAAGGCGGAGGCCCTGGAAAAAACCGTCGTTCGCCTCCACTCCGGGGATTCCAGCATCTACGGAGCGGTACGGGAGCAGTTCGACGAGCTGGAGAAGCGGGGCATCGCCTACGACGTCTGCCCCGGCGTCAGCGCCTTCTGCGGAGCCGCCGCCTCCCTGCGGGCGGAGTACACCCTGCCCGGGGTAAGCCAGACGGTGATCATCACCCGCACCTCCGGCAGGACCGCCATGCCGGAGGGAGAGGACATCCCCTCCCTGGCCCAGCACGGGGCCACCATGGTGCTGTTTCTCAGCACCGGACTGACAGAAAAGCTGCAACTAGAGCTGCTGACCGGGGGCTACGCCCCGGACACCCCCGTCGCGGTGGTCTACAAGGCCACCTGGCCCGACGAGCAGATCTTCCGCTGCACCGTGGGGACCCTCCATGAGACTGTGGAAAAAAGCGGAATCCGCAGCACGGCCCTGATCATCGTGGGCGGCTGCATGGGGCCGGAATACCTCCGCTCCCGGCTCTACGCCCCGGAATTTTCCACCGGCTTCCGGGCAGGTGCGGACCAATGATCGCCCTGCTGGCTTTCAGCCGCCAGGGCTGCCGCACCGCGCGAAAAATCCAAGCGGACTTTACCGGAGAAGTCCGGCTCTATGCCCCGGAGAAGCTGGGGCAGCCGGAATTTTTCCCCACCGCCTCTCCCCTTTCGGATTTCGTTGGCCCCCTGTTCCGGCAGGCAAGCGCTCTGATCTTTGTGGGCAGCGTGGGGATCGCCGTCCGGGCCATCGCCCCCCACGTCCGGGACAAGCGGACAGATCCGGCTGTGCTGGCAGTGGACGAGCTGGGACATTTCGTCATTCCTCTGCTCTCCGGGCACATTGGCGGGGCCAATGCCCTGGCAAATCGGCTGGCGGCGTCCCTGGGGGCCACCAGCGTGGTCACCACCGCCACGGACATCAACGGCCGGTTTTCCGTGGACGCCTGGGCCGCAAGCCACGGCTATGTCCTTTCCGATATGGGCCTTGCCAAGGAGGTGTCCGCCGCCATTTTGGAGCGGGAAATTCCCATTTCATCGGCCCGTCCCCTGCCGGAGCCCCTGCCCCCGGGATTGGTGGCCGGAGACACGGGAGAATTGGGCATTCGCCTCTCCTGCCGGGAGGAAAAACCATACGATCACACCCTGCTTCTGATCCCCAGAGTCCTCACCCTGGGCATCGGCTGCCGCCGGGGCACGTCGAAGGAGGCCATCGCCCAGGCGGTGGAGGCGGTATTTCAGGAGGCGGGGCTGCGGCGGGAGGCGGCGGCGGAGGCGGTCTCCATTGATCTAAAGAAGGACGAGGAGGGGCTGATCGCCTATTGCCGGGATGTGGGACTTCCCCTCTCCTTTGCCTCAGCGGAGGAGCTGCGGCAGGTACCGGGGAACTTTACCCCCTCGGGATTTGTCCGCCAGGTCACCGGGGTTGACAACGTCTGCGAACGGGCCGCCCTGCTGAAAGGCGGGAATCTGATCGTGAAAAAAACGGCCCGGGCCGGGGTCACGGTGGCGGTGGCCGAACGAAATTGGGAGGTATCATCATGGGAAAAGTAACCGTCGTGGGCATCGGCCCCGGAAACGAGGAAAACATGACGTTCCTGGCAGACCTTGCCCTGAAAAATTGCCAGGTTTTGGCGGGATATACAGTTTATGTAAACCTAGTCAAGGATCGTTATCCAGGCAAGGAGATCATCACCACCCCCATGACCGGGGAGGCGAAGCGCTGCCGCATGGCCCTGGACGCCGCCACGGCGGGAAAGCAGGTGGCCATGGTCTGCTCCGGGGACAGCGGCGTCTACGGCATGGCGGGGCTGCTGTACGAGCTTCGTGGGGACGAAAAGGAGCCGGAAATTGAGGTGGTCCCCGGCCTGACCGCCGCCCTCAGCGGCGGGGCTCTGCTGGGAGCGCCCCTGACCCACGACTTCTGCGTTCTCAGCCTCAGCAACCGGCTGACGCCCTGGGAGCTGATCGAAAAGCGGCTGGACGCCGCGGCGGCCGGAGATTACACGATGGTTCTCTACAACCCCGCCAGCG
This sequence comes from uncultured Oscillospiraceae bacterium, assembly GCA_947627745.1. GTDB lineage: Bacteria > Bacillota > Clostridia > Oscillospirales > Oscillospiraceae > Faecousia. The sequence continues at coordinate 1,522 of CANQXH010000061.1, read as the reverse complement.
GCGCCCGGCCCGACACGCTCCGGCTGGCCTGTGAGCGGCTTTTGCGGGTCCTTCCGGGAGACCGGCCCTGCGGCGTCGCCCGGAACATCGGCCGGGAGGGGGAGCGCTGGGAGCTTTTAACGCTGGAACAGCTTCGGGACTATCCGGCGGACATGTTCTGCACCGCCTTCGTTGGCAATTCCACCACCCAGATTATCGGCGGCAAGCTGGTGACCCCCAGAGGATATCCCAATGTGTAAGCTCTGCGTCTTTGCCGGGACCAGCGAGGGCCGGCTGCTGGTATCCTGGCTGGCCGGGCAGCCGGTTTCCGTCACTGTCTGTGTCGCGACGGAATATGGAGAAAGCCTGCTCCCCCAGGGAGAAAATCTGACCGTCTCCGCCAAGCGGCTGAACCGGGAGGAGATGGCCAGCATGTTTGAGAAGGAAGGCTTCGATCTGGTCATTGACGCCACCCACCCCTACGCCCAGGAGGTGACGGAGAATCTCCAGGCCGCCTGCCGGGAGACCGGCGTCCAATGCCTCCGGCTTTTGCGTCCGGAGGGGGCCGGCGGAACGGGACGGTATTTTCCCGACATTCCCGCCGCCGTGCGCTATTTGAGTGGCGCCGAGGGGACCATCTATCTCACCACCGGCAGCAAGGATCTGGCAAAATTCGCGGTTCTCCCGGACTTTGCCCAGCGGGTCTACGCCCGGGTGCTGCCCATGGAGACCAGTCTGGCGGCCTGCCGGGAGGCGGGGCTTTCCCCCGCCCATATCCACGCCATGCAGGGACCCTTTTCCCGGGAAATGAACCGGGCGGCCCTGGCCATGACGGGAGCCAAATTCCTGGTGACCAAGGAGGCCGGGCCTGCCGGCGGCTTTGGGGAAAAGGCCCAGGCCGCCCAGGATGTGGGAGCGGAGCTGGTGGTCATTGGCAGGCCGCCCCAGGGGGAGGGGCTATCCCTGGAGGAGACGATCTCCCTGCTGGAAGCACGGTTTTCCCTCCGCCGCCAGCCCCAGGTCACGGTCGCGGGCATCGGCCCGGGCAGTCTCCGGGGCCTGACCCTGGAAGCCCAGGAGGCTATTCGGGAGGCGGACTGCCTGATCGGGGCCAAGCGGATGCTGGCCCTGGCCGCCCCCGGGCAGGCGGCGTACCCCGCCATCGCCCCGGAGGCCATCGTGGCCCTGATCCGTAGCCATCCGGAATACACCCGATTCGCCGTCCTGATGTCGGGAGACACGGGATTTTACAGCGGCGCCAAAAAGCTGCTGCCCCTGCTCCCCCACTGCCATGTGACAGTCCTGCCGGGGATCAGCAGCCTCAGCGCCCTCTGCGCCAGGCTGGGGGTCTCCTACGAGGAGGTCTACCCTGTCAGCCTCCACGGGCGGGACGCCGATATCCTCCCCTGGGTGGCCCGGCACCAAAAGGTCTTTGCCCTGGTGGGCGGGGAGGACGGCATCGCCCAGCTCTGCGCGCGGCTGACCCAGGGCGGCTTTGGCGAGGCCCAGGTCACCGTGGGGCAGAACCTGGGCTACCCGGAGG
>CANQXH010000060.1 GCA_947627745.1 uncultured Oscillospiraceae bacterium | reverse complement strand
CCTGTGCTTCTACGATGGGGCCAACCTCAACGCCGTTATGGGTCTGGCCCGCCCGGGGGACATGGGCTTCGACTGCGTCCACCTGAACCTGCACAAGACCTTCGCCACTCCCCACGGCGGCGGCGGTCCCGGCGGCGGGGCGGTGGGCTGTAAGGAATTTTTGAAGGCGTATCTGCCCAAGTCCCGGCTGATGGACGGGGGCGACGGCATCCAGGTGCGCTCCTTTGCCGGGAACTTCCTGGTGGTGGTCAAGGCTCTGGCCTATCTACTGACCCTGGGCAAGGAGGGCATCCCCCAGGCGGCGGAAAACGCCGTTCTGAACGCCAATTATCTCCTCGCCCGGCTGAAGGAGCGGTACACGCCCGCCTATGAGGGGCTGTGTATGCACGAATTCGTGCTGGATCTGAGCGAACTCAAGAAGGAGACCGGGGTCTCCGCCCTGGATCTGGCCAAAACCCTTATCGACTACGGGATGCACCCGCCCACCATGTACTTCCCCCTGATCGTCCACGAGGCGCTGATGCTGGAGCCTACGGAGACGGAGAGCAAGCAGACCCTGGACCAGGCGGCGGAGATATTCCTGAAGCTCTGGGATCTGGCCCATGAAGACCCGGCGTATATGCACGAAGCGCCCCATCACGCCCAGATCCGCCGGCCGGATGAGGTCCGGGCAGCCCGGAATCCAATATTATGTCAACCAGAGTAGCCCATTATCTTCACATCGGGACGGGAACCGATCCCTATACCAACCTGGCGGTGGAAAGTGCCTTGCTCTCCACCGCCGGGGAAGGGGCGGTGATCCTCTACCTTTGGCAAAACGAAAACACCGTGGTCATTGGACGGAATCAGAACCCTTGGCTGGAGTGCCGTACCGCCCTGCTGGAACAGGAGGGCGGCCGGCTGGCCCGCCGCCAGAGCGGCGGCGGAGCGGTGTTCCACGACCTGGGGAATCTGAACTTCACCTTTTTAGCGCCCCACGAGGAATTTGACGTTGGCCGCCAGCTGAGGGTCATCCAGACCGCCCTGGCCGCCCTGGGGATTCCGGCGGAACTCTCCGGGCGAAACGACCTGCACTGCCAGGGGCGGAAATTCTCGGGAAACGCCTTTTACCGGGGACCTTCCGCCGCCTATCACCACGGCACCCTGCTGGTAAACGTGGACCTGGATAAAATGACCCGGTATTTAAGCCCCGCCAAGGCCAAGCTGGCCGCCAAGGGCGTCAGCTCCGTCCGCAGCCGGGTGGTGAATTTGGCCCAGCTGCGGCCCGGCCTGACCGTGGAGGCCCTAGGACGGGCCCTGTGCCGGGCCTTCGCCCAGGTCTATGGAGTGGAGCCCGCCCCCGCCCCGGCCCTGGATCCGGCCCGGGTGGCCCTCCTCCGGGCCCGCCAGGCCAGCTGGGAATGGAACTACGGCCAGCAGCCTCCCTTCTCTCTGGACTGCCGGGATCGCTTCCCCTGGGGGCAGGTCCAGGTGCTGCTCCGGGTGGAGCAGGGCGCCATTCTGGAGGCCAAGGTCTACACCGACGCCATGGACGTCTCCCTCTCTCCCCGGGCCGAGGCCGCTCTGACAGGGTGCCGCCTGGCAGAGGACGACCTTTCCCGGCGTCTTTCGGCGCTTCCCTGGGGGAAGGACCTGGCGGCGCTTCTAAAGGAGCAGGCGCTGTAAAAAACGCCCCGAATGGCGAAACCATTCGGGGAATTTTTTATTCCAAAACGTGTTCCAATCCGGTTTTGAGGATGGTCAGCACATGGTCGTCCGCCAGGGAATAGAGCAGACTCTTCCCCTCCCGGCGGTTTTTCACCAGGTGCATCCGCTTGAGAATCCCCAGCTGGTGGCTCACGGCGCTCTGGCTCATGTCCACGGCCTGGGCGATGTCGTTGACACACAGCTCCCGGCCCACCAGCAGGGCCAGGATCTCCACCCGGGTGGCGTCGCTGAAGCCCTTGAACAGCTCCGCGATCTGGGACAGTGTTTCCTTTTCCGGCACGGGTTCCATGGGCTTCCCTCCTACTGCGTGAACTTTTCGCTTCTATTATAGCCCTTTTTGCCGAAACGCGCAATCCTTTTTTCAGGAACCGGGGGCAAAAAATTCCGCCGCGCTGGGCGCGGCGGAATTTTTTATTCGTCCTTGCAGGAGAGCAGGTCCTTGTAGTAGCGCCACATTTCCTCCTCGGTATCGAACACGGCCACATACATCTGGTTGGCCATGGCGCCGGAGAGGGCCTCCGGGATCCGGCCCCACATCCGCATATTGGGGGCGTACTTGGTCATGATGGCGTTGTGATCCAGGTAAAATTCCTTCCCGTCCCGGCGGCCGCAGAAGGCGCAGAAGTGCCGGGGCTTGTCCTGGGGCAGGGTGCAGCGGTCAAAGGCAATCATATCCGCCCACATTTTGTACACATCCGTCTCGGCGGAGTAGTCGTACATATCGGGGGTATAGCCGCCGGCGGGGCGCATATTGACCTCCAGGCCGATCACGTCTCCCTTTTTGCCCAGCCCCTCCTGGTCGGCGTTGAGGACGAAGTACTCCAGGTGGATGAAGCGGCTGCGGACATTAAAGGCCTTCACCGTCCGCAGGCCGATCTGCCGGAAGTCCTCGGGAAGGTACGGCACCAGGTAGTACAGGCAGTTGCTTTGGGTGTTCACAATGTCCATCAGGGAATTGGGGGTGATGTTGCCGGACTCGAAGATGGGATCGCCGTTGGAATCGATAATGGCGTCGTAGCTGCGGACGTAGCCGTTGATGAACTCCTCCATGATGTACACGTTGTCGTCCTTGGTATCGATGAAGAAGCGCAGGTCGTCGTCGCTGGCCAGGCGGTAGGTGTTGTTAGCCCCCACGCCGTTGTCCGGCTTGACGATGACGGGATAGCCCACCATGTGGGCAAACTCGGCAGCGTCGTCATACCCCTCCACCAGATGGTACCTGGCGGTGGGGATGCCGGCCTGGGCATAATACTGCTTCATGGCGGACTTCCGCTTCACCCGCTCCATGTCCTCGTTCTTGAAGCCGCTGGTGATGTTGAACTCGGTGCGCAGCCGGGCGTCCCGCTCCAGCCAGTACTCGTTGTTGGACTCCAGCCAGTCGATCTTGCCATACTTGTAAGTGAAGAAGGCCACGGCCCGGAAAACCTCGTCATAGTTTTCCAGGCTGGACACCTTGTAGTACTCATGGAGGGAGTCCCGCAGCTGCTGGGTCAACTGGTCATAGGGGCAGTCGCCGATGCCCAGGACCCGCATACCGTTGTTTTTCAGCTCGGCGCAGAACTTCCAGTAGGTCACCGGGAAATTGGGGGAAATAAAAATGAAGTTTTTCATGCTGTTTCTCTCCTTTTCTCACAGTAGCTGGGGGACGTAGTAATCCACCATTTTATACCACCAGGGCCAGTCGTGATTCACATCGTAGCCCCAATATTCAAACCGGGCCCGGATGCCCTTCTGGGCCAGCACCGTGTCCAGCCACCGGGTGCTGCTCAAAAGCTCATCCTCCCAGGCTCCCTGGCCCACCACGATCAGGATCTCCCGCTGGTTGTACATCTCGATATAGGGGTGATCCTGGGGCATGTTGGCCAGGTACGCCACCGGGGTGTTCTGATAGAGCAGATCGTCCATGTAGTCCCCGAAGAACAGCCGGGAGTCGTAGAGGCCGGAAATGGCGAAGACCTTGTCGAACAGGTCCGGCCGGCGGAAGAACAGGTTGGCCGCGTGCATGGCCCCCATGGAGCAGCCGAAGGGCATGATCCCCTGGTCGTACCCGTTCCGCAGGCCGCTGAGGTGCCGGATGGTGGGCACCATTTCGTCCACAATGTAGTGATACCACTGCTCGTGCCGCTCGATCCGCCACCGGGGGTCGCCCCCCAGGTTGGCGTAGGTCTCGTTATCCACCGTGTCCACGGAGTAGACCATGCACCGGCCTTCCTCGATCCACTTGGCCCAGCAGTCGGTCATGTGGAAGTTTTCAAAGTCGAAGAACCGGCCCCCCTGGCAGGGGATGAACATCACCGGCTTTCCGGCGTGGCCGTAGACCTTAAATTCCATATCCCGGCCCAGGCAGCCGGAGTAATGGCGGTAATATTGGATCTCCATCGATTTTCCTCCCTAAATGCCCAGACAGTCCATGAAAACGGGGATCTGCCGCTCCCAGGACGCCTCGGAATGGTCCCCGCCGGGGACAATGCGCAGCGTCAGATTGATCTGCTTGATCAGCAGCAGCTGGGCCGCGGAGACCAGGGCGTCGGTGTTGGCGTTGTGATTGAACAGCTCCCGGCTGCCGTAGTCCATGTAGATGCAGGTGTCCGTTTTCATCCGGCCCCGGGCGATCAGGGAAAGGACCTTCCCCGTGTCCACCCACAGACTGGGAGACAGGCAGGCCGCCCGCTGAAAGACGTTGTTATAATTGACCGCCCCATAGAGGGCCATGAGCCCACCCATGGAAGAGCCGCAGATCAGGGTGTTCCGCCGGTCGGGAAGGGTCCGGTACTCCCGGTCAATCTTCGGCTTGAACTCACTCAGCATCCAGGTCATGTACTCCCGGCCCCGGCCCCGGACCTTCCCCAGGACCTCATTTGCAAAGCTCACCGGAGAGTACTCGCTGAGGCGGTTGTTCCCCTGGTGGGTGCATTCCACCGCCGCCACGATCAGCTCCTTGCCGGTTTTGTCCAGATAGTCGCCCATGCCCCAGGACTTGCCATAGGTGGCGTGGTCGTCGTAAAACACATTGTGCCCGTCGAACATGTACATCACCGGATACCGCTTCTCCGGGTGCTTTTCGTAGGACTTGGGCAGATACACATAGGCCCGCCGGATCTCGTCTCCGGACAGCTGGGGGATGGTAACATCCCAAACTTTGATCATATTTCAGCCTCCCCAATGGGCATGTAACATTGTGTAAATAGTATAATTTTTTTGCGCGGATTTGTCAATTTCCACAATGCCAAGAAATCCGGCCCCTTTTTTCCCGGTTTTCCGGCAATGTGTACAGGCCGCCTCTTTTCGTCCGTGAATTGCGGGCAGACATGGATAAAATGTTTTGTGGAGGCGGACGGATGGGGCGTCTTTTTTTCGGAAAAGCGGTATTTGGTCTTGCTTTTTTTTCAAAAATGATTACACTAATATTACCTGGCCGTATAAAGTGGCGGCGGGAACGGAACGGATGAAAAGGAGCTATTTTATATGAAAGTACTTGTCACCGGCGGAGCCGGGTATATCGGAAGCCACACCTGCCTGGAGCTGATCGAGGCGGGGATGGAGCCCGTGGTCATCGACAATCTGTGCAATTCCAGCGCGGAGAGCCTGGCCCGGGTAGAACAGCTCACCGGGGCGAAGATCCCCTTCTACCCCGGGGATGTGCGGGACGAAGAGCTGCTGGATCAGATCTTTACGGAGCATACCATCACCTGCGCCATTCATTTCGCGGGCCTGAAGGCCGTGGGGGAATCGGTCCAGATCCCCCTGACCTATTATGAGAATAACCTGGGGGCCACCATTTCCCTGTGCAAGGTCATGGCCCGCCACAAGGTGAAGGCTATCATCTTCTCCTCCTCCGCCACGGTGTACTCCGGGGATAACGAGATGCCCCTGAAGGAGACCTCCCGCACCGGAAACTGCACCAATCCCTACGGCTGGACCAAATACTTCGGCGAGCAGATCCTTCGGGACGCCGCCCGCGGCGACCCCGAGTGGTCCGTGGTGCTGCTGCGCTACTTTAACCCGGTGGGCGCCCACAAAAGCGGGCGGATCGGGGAGCATCCCAACGGCATCCCCAACAACCTGATGCCCTATATCACCCAGACCGCCGTGGGCAAGCGGGACCATCTGAACGTCTTCGGCAAGGACTACCCCACCCCCGACGGCACCGGCGTCCGGGACTATATCCATGTGGTGGACCTGGCCAAGGGCCATGTGGCCGCCATCCGGTATCTGCTGGCCCACACGGGAACGGAGGTTTTCAACCTAGGTACCGGGCAAGGATACAGCGTGCTGGACATGGTCCACGCCTTTGAGGAGGCCAACGGGGTCCAAATTCCCTATGAGATTGCTCCCCGCCGGGCCGGGGACCTGCCCACCTGCTACGCCGACCCCGCCAAGAGCCGGGAGGCGCTGGGCTGGCAGGCGGAGCTGGGCCTGCTGGATATGTGCCGGGACAGCTGGAACTGGCAAAAGCAAAACCCCAACGGATATGGATCCTAAATGCCCGCCCCGGCGCTGACGCGCCGGGGCATGGTAAAATGAAGAAAAAGTCCAGGCCAATGCTGGAAAATCAGTTGATTTCCCGCGTTTCCGCCGCCCGGACCCGGAACTGCCAGAAGGCCACGGCGCTGGCGGCGGCCACGTTGAGGGAGTCCACCCCGTGGGCCATGGGGATGCGGACCATGTAATCGCACTGGGCAATGGTGGCCTGGGACAGGCCGTCCCCCTCCGCGCCCAGCACCAGGGCCAGCTTTTCCAGGTTTCGCAGCCGGGGGCTGTCCAGCGGCAATGCCCCGTCCCCCAGGGCCATGGCGGCGGTGACGAAGCCCAGCTCCTTCAGCCGGGCCAGCCCCGCTCCGGGCCAGGCCCAGGCACCTTCCAGGCCGGCCCAGGGCACCTGGAACACCGCCCCCATGCTGACCCGCACCGCCCGGCGGTTGAGGGGGTCGCAGCAGGTGGGGGTGAGCAGCACGGCGTCCATATTCAGCGCCGCCGCGGAGCGGAAAATGGCGCCGATATTGGTGGCGTCCACAATGCCCTCCAGCACCGCCACCCGGCGGGCAGACTTCAAAATCTCCTCCGGGGCAGGCAGAACCGGGCGGGCCATGGCGCAGAGGATCCCTCTGGTCAGGGGGTAGCCGGTGAGGGACGACAGCAGCGCCCGTTCCCCCACAAACACCTTTGCCTCCCCCACCCGGTCCAGCAGCGGGGCGGCGGGGCCCTCCAGCTTTTGCCGCTCCATCAGCAGGCTGATGGGCCGGTACCCGGCGTCCAAGGCCGTGGAAATGACCTTGGCGCTCTCGGCAATGAAGATCCCCTTCTCCGGCTCCAGCCGGCTGCGCAGCTGGGCGTTGGTCAGCTGGGAATAGGCCGCCAGCTCCGGGGCGCTGAGATCCTGGATGGAAACGATCTGTGCCATGGTGTGCCTCCCGGGAAAAATTGGATGGGGCTATTATAGCACAAACGCCGTATTTTTGCAATTTTTGATCTCCCTGTGGGGAGAGGAAAGGACCGGCCATGAGTAAAATCGTGATTTTGGAGTCCCTGGGCATTCCAAAGGAGGCCCTGGAACGGCTGGAGGTGCCCTTTATCCAGGAGGGGCACACCTTTGAACACTATTTCGCTACCAAAAACGTGGACCTCCTGGCGGCGCGGCTCCGGGACGCGGACGCGGCGATTTTAGCCAATATGCCCCTGCCTGGGGCGGCCATCCGGAGCGCCGAAAAGCTCCGGTTCCTCGACGTCGCCTTCACCGGGACGGACCATGTGGATCTGGCCGCCGCGAGGGAGCGGGGCATTCGGGTGAGCAACGCCTCCGGGTATTCCGATCAGGCGGTGGCGGAGCTGGCGGTGGGGATGATCCTGTCCCTGGCCCGGAATCTGCGGCAGGCGGAGGACCGGTGCCGAAATGGCGGTGTTAAGGACGGCCTGGTGGGCTGGGAGCTGGGGAGCAAGACCGTGGGCATCCTGGGCTGCGGCCGGATCGGCCGGCGCACCGGGGCTCTGCTCCACGCCTTCGGCGCGGAAATTCTGGCCCACAACCGGACGCCCCATCCCGAGCTGCCCGGCTACATCCGGCAGGTAAGCCGGAAGGAGCTGCTGGCGCAGTCCGACGTGGTGGTGCTCCACTGCCCCCTGACGCCCGACACCCGGGGAATGATCGACCGGGCGGCCCTGGCTCAGATGAAGCCCACCGCCCTGCTGATCAACGTGGCCCGGGGGCCGGTGGTGGCAGCCCGGGATCTGGCGGAGGCGCTGGATCAGGGCGTGATCGCCGGAGCGGGGATCGACGTGTTCGATTCCGAGCCGCCGCTGCCGGAATGGGAGCCGCTGCTGCGGTGCAAGAACGCTCTGCTGACCCCCCACATAGCCTTCGCCACGGAGCAGTCCATGGCCCGGCGGGCCGAGATCGTGTTTGCCAATCTGGCGGCCTGGCTGGCAGGCGGGCAGGAAAACATCGTCCTTTAAATTTCAAAAGCAGCCCCGCCGCCGAGGAATCGGCGGCGGGGCGCGTTTATGATTGAGAGAGGGGGATGTAGCCCGTGGCGGCGATCATCTCCTGGCCCTCCGGGGAGAGAAGCCAGTCGAGAAGGATTTGGATATTTTCATTGTCGTTGTCCGCCCGGTAGACGGCGTATAAGTCCGAAGCCAGGGGGTAATCGCCGCTCTGGATATTCTCCGGGCTGGGGTAGACCCCGTCCAGGGTGAGGACTTTCACGCTGCTGCTCTGCACCATGCCCTCTAAGTAGAACCGGAAGGAATAGCCCAGGGAACCGCCGGTAATTGCGAAGGGTGATTTTTGGCCAAAGGGCCGGTCGCCCATGAATTTTTCCATGGCGGACTGGCTGCCGCTGCCCGCGATCCGGGCGACGGGGTTGATGGCCCGGTTGGGGCCGCCCAGGTCCTTCCAGTTGGTGCAGTCCCCGGCATAGATGTCCCGAATTTGGTCGGAAGTGAGGCCGTCCACCGGGTTGGCCTGGTTCACGAAGAACACGAAAGCGTCCATCCCGATGGGGACGTAGACCAGCTCCACCCCCTGCTCCTGGGCGTATTTCTTCTGGTCCTCCGACGGCGCGACGCCGAAAAAGAGATCCGTGTCCCCGTCCACGATGGCCTTGTAGCCCCGGACGGTGTTATAATACTGCATAACGCTGTCGGGGGCGAAATTCTCCCCGTAGTAATTGTCGCTGGAGAAGACGCCGCCTTCGTAGGTCACGGAGTCCTGAGGGTACAGATTCTCGATGACGGAGGCGTACACCGGCACCAGAGCGGCGGCCCCGTCCAAAACGGGCAGGTCCCCGGAGAGCTTTACCGACGCGTCCACCCGGGCCAGATCCGATTCCGGCTGGAAGGGCAGGTAGTTTGCCACCTCCACCGATTTCAGCTGGCTGGCACCGCTGAAATTGTTGCCCAGCCGCCCGGTGAATACCCGGTACATGCTGAAATTGAACAGGGCGAACACCATCACCACCGCCAGAAGGGCGGCAAGCTGCTTGACAAGCTTCATATTACCACGGCTCCTTTGCGATAAACTGGACGATGGAGCTGTTCTGATAGGCCCAGGCCCCGTAGCCCACATGGGCCAGGGTCAGGACGGTGCAGAGGGCGACCACCGCCGCCAAAACCCGGTAAAACGTCCGATCCTTCATAAAAAACACCTCACATAGAAATCATGATCCCGTACACCAGAACGGTGTAGGCCAGCACGACCCCAACCGTCACGGCAAACAGCACGCCGCTGACGATTTTCAGGGCTTTCAGGGACTTAATCCGCCCGGCGTAGACGCTCTGGGGGTCCTCCCGCTGCTTCCGCTGGGCGGAGCGGTAGAGATAGCAGCTGATGGCGAACAGCAGGCCCAGCCCCAGGGGAATGGCGTAGAGCATGGCGTTGGCTGGGACAAAATCCGCTAGAAAGCGAAACAAGTAATCCACGAAATCTCCTCCTTCTGATTCAATAAAGCGCCTTTACCTTCCGCTTGGCGGCTTGGCCCGGAGGCGGCCTCCGGGCCGCCTCTTTACATCGATGTCATGACCGTATAGGTGATGAAGGTGAAGGCCGCCACCGCCAGGGTGGTCAAGCCAAACAGCACGGCGCTGACGATCATAAAGACTTTCAGCCCCTTGACGCGCCCGGCGGAGACCCGTGCCGGGTCCGCCTGATACTTCTGTTTGGCGAAGCGGTAGAGGATCAGGCCGGTGACCAGCAGGAGTCCCGTCACCACCGGCGCGGAATAGAACAGGATCGTATCAAGCAGGGAGCCGGACAAAATCCTGGACAAAAACCGAAGAATAGATTCAATAATAAACATAAAGATCATTCCTTTCCGTAAAATATGGTTGTTGAATTTGAATGGCGGCGGGGACCCCGTCATGCCAAACGGTGGGGAGCCGCAGGGGTTTCCCCCGGCTCAGGCACATGGCCAGGATCAGGGCCCCGCACAAGGCCAGCACTCCCAGCTGGCAGGCAAGCACTTCTTTTTTCATGGCGGGCTCCTCCTTTCCGCAGGCTATTTCCCGTAGGCTTCTTGGCCCTCCGGCGTCACCAGCCGTCCGTCCTCATACCGCCAGCCGTTGGCAATGAGACAGCCGATGATATGCTGGGCGTCGGGACTGGCCGCGATATGGTGGTAGAAATAGGTCTGATTGTAGTCCTGCTCTTCGATCTCCATATAGAGGGAGCTGTCCCACCTCGCTACAAAGCCCAGCTGGCACAGATTCCCCTCCTGGCAGTCCTGGGCCAGGGCCTCCAGAACTTCATGGACCTGCTGGGGATCTTCAATGTAGGCGCCATTGATATAAATCCTCAAAGCGGGGTAGCTGCCGGCGTCGATCTCCTCCTTGCTCATGCCCAGGACCAGCTCGCAGCTGCTCCAGGGCTTCTTTAGCCCCTTCACCGCCGGATCGCTCACGGGCACCGCGTAGGACCGGCTCAGAATAGACCCGTCCTTCAGCTGATAGGTCAGGGTGAAGGAGTACCGCTCCTCCAGGGGATAGGAGCGCTCCGGCGCCCGGTACTCCAGGGCGCTGCGGTGCAGCTCCAGGGCGGCGGAGATGGCGTCCTCCTCGGAGAGGAAGTCCTCGCTTGCCAGGGAATAGTCCCCGATGGAGACGGCCTGGATTTCCTCCCGCTCCGGGACCCGGTAGGTAACCCGCATGGGGTCCAGGTAGACGGCCACCATGATCACCGCCAGCCCCGCCGCGATGCCCGCCAGGCCCAGCAGCGACTTGGGCTGGAACACCTTCACGGTGCGCCGGAGCAGCATCCGGCCGGTGTAGTAGCCCACCGCCAGGCCCACCGCCAGCAGCGTCATGCCCAGGACGGAGTAGATCTCCACCGTGCCGAAGATCATGAAGAACGTGGTGAACAGCACCCCGGCGGACAGGGTGTACACCGTGAGGAACACGGGCACCAGCGCCTTGACCACGATCAGGTCCCCGGCGCACTCCAGCTTCCGCCGGCGGTACAGGTACAGCGCCAGTAGAATCAGCGCCAGGCCCACCGCGGCGTAGATTCCGACGTAGATCCAGCCTTCGGAGACCAGCTTGATCTTCGCGTCTTGAAAATCGCTGTAATACCCGCCGGCGGTTTTGAAGAAGTCCCGGTCGATCAGGCTCCACACCGGGCAGAAGCGCCGGAAGGGCCCGGCGGGCACGGAGAGCCCATAGAACAGGGGGTCCAGCAGGTATTCGGACAGCCACTGGGCGATCAGGGACACGAAATTGATCAGGGCGTAGATCAGGGCCATGCCCACCCGGTTGCCGGAGGACAGGGCGCTGAACACGCTGATTCCGAAGAAGCACAGGTACTCCAGCAGGCTGCCCAGCAGCCACATCCCGGCGACCCAGGCGAACTTTCCCATCTGCACCGCCGCCAGGGCCGCCATCGCTCCCGTGGGGACCAGGAAGAAGAACAGGCCCGCCGCCATATGGGTCAGGAACCAGCAGTCCCTGCGCAGGGGCATGGCGTGGAGGGCGTTGCACATCCGGCTCTGGAACAGGTCGCCGAAGAGCACCTGGCCCACCACCAGGGCGTAGCACAGCTCCACAGCGGCCATGACGCCCATGGACTCGGCAAGGCTGACAGCCAGCCGCCCCCGGATCACCAGCAGGGCCAGCAGCAGGCCCACGCCGTACAGGACCCAGACCGGGGCGAAGCGGGTCAGGTCCTTGCGGAACACCGTGGGACTAAAGAACGATGTTCTTGACTTCATAGTTCACACCTCCCAGCTCGTAGATGAAGATCTCCTCCAGGGAAAGAGGCAGCACGTCAAAATAGGCGGGATTTTCCGCGGCCACGGCGGCCTCCACGGCCTGGGCCTCCCCCCGGATCACCAGGGTCTTCAGCCGGCCGGAGACGCTCTCGTGAAGGATGTTCAGGCCCTTAGGCGGCTCCCCCACCAGCTGGACCTTCACGGTGTTGCCCTGCATATCCGCCAGGCTCCGCTCGATGAGCATCTTCCCGTGGTCCATGATGCCCACATGGTCGCAGATGTCCTCCAGCTCCCGGAGGTTGTGTGAGGAGATCAGCACGGTGGTGCCCCGCTGGGCCACGTCGGACAGCAGCAGGCTCCACACCTGGCGCCGCATCACCGGGTCCAGCCCGTCCACCGGCTCGTCCAGGATCAGCACCTCCGGCCGAGTGCAGACCGTCAGGTGGAAGGCCGCCTGTTTCTGCATGCCCTTGGAAAAGCGCCGGATGGGGCCGTGGGGCAGCTGGAAGATCTCCTTCAGCTTCTCAAAAAGCTGGTCGTCGAATTGGGGATAGATCCCCCGGTAGAATTTCCGCATTTCCTCCAGAGTGGCGGAGGGGAAGTAGAAAATGTCGTCGGGGATGGAGCCGATCCGGGCCTTCACCGCCACATTTTCGTAAACATCCTGGCCGTCCAGCTGGATGGTGCCCCGGTCGGGGCGGTAGACCCCCAGCATATGGCGGATCACCGTGGTCTTGCCGGCGCCGTTGGGGCCCACCAGGCCGTACACCGTGCCGTTGGGGACGGTCATATTCAGATCGTCCAGGGCGGTGAAGCCGCCGAAGGTCTTGGTGACATTTTTCAGTTCAAACATTCCGATTCCCTCCCTAGCGCCCGGGCCGACAGCTCCTGCCGGGTCACGCCCAGCAGCAGCAGCGCCGACACGGTCTTGTCAAAGGTCTCCAGCAGGCTGGCGATCTGGCCGGTGCTTTTCGGGATTCCGCAGATAAAGCTGCCTTTCCCCGGCACGGAGGCGATCCATCCCGCCGCTTCCAGCTCCCGGTAGGCCCGCTGGATGGTATTGGGATTGATGGCCAGCTCCCCCGCCAGCTCCCGGACGCTGGGGAGCTTGTCGCCTTCCCGCAGGATTCCGGCGATCACCTGCTCCCGGAGCCCATCGATGATCTGGCTGTAAATCGGCCGGGCATCCCGGTAGTCCAAATGGATCATAGGCGTTCCTCCTTGTATGAAGTGTACTAACCATGCTAACTGTATTAGCAGTGTTAGTACAGTTAGTATACACAGGCAAATCGGATTTGTCAATAGGTTTTTTTCAAAAAAAGAAAAAAATGTGCCGCCTCTTTACAAAGCCATGGGGATATGCTATACTCTGGATATCAATCGGAATGATTCGCATCCGAAGGGGGCGGCGAGAAATGGAAAAGCGGTTTCGCAAGCGGGAGGCGATCCTGGCCTGCCTCCGCTCTACCCGGAGCCACCCCTCCGCCGAGTGGGTGTACCGGCAGCTGCGGGAGGAATTCCCGGATCTGTCCCTGGGGACGGTGTACCGCAACCTGGCATTGTTCAAGCGCCAGGGGCGGATCGCCAGCCTGGGGACGGTGGCGGGGATCGAGCGCTTCGACGGCGACCCCACGCCCCACGCCCACTTCGTCTGCCAGGTCTGCGGCGGCATCCGGGATCTGCCCCAGCCGGTACTCCCGGCGGCGCTGACCCAGGCGGCGGAGGCGATCTCCGGCGGGCAGGTGTCCGGTTTTCGGCTGACGTTTACCGGCGTCTGCCCCGAATGTCAACATTCCCAGCGAGGAGGTGAAGGGAAATGACATACGTTTGCGCCATCTGCGGGTGGGAGTACAACGAGGAAGAGGGCAGCCCCGAAGCCGGCATTGCCCCCGGAACCAAGTGGGAGGACCTGCCCGAGGATTTCGCGTGCCCGCTCTGCGGCGCCGGCAAGGATGAATTTGAAGAGCAACCCTGAATTTATTTATAATTTATAATAGGAGGATCACAGTATGAAAAAGTTTGTCTGTCCCGTCTGCGGCTATGTGTACGAAGGCGAGTCCATCCCCGAGGGCTTCAAGTGCCCGGTGTGCAAGGTGGACGGCTCCAAGTTCAAGGTGATGGAGGACAGCGGCAAGCTGGCCGCCGAGCATGAGTTTGGCATTTACGAAAAGACCGTCCGGGACAACCCCGACATCTCCGCCGAGGACAAGGCCTATATCCTGGAGCAGCTGAAGGCCAACTTCCAGGGCGAGTGCGGCGAAGTGGGCATGTACCTGTGCATGGCCCGGATCGCCCATCGGGAGGGCTATCCCGAGATCGGGCTGTACTGGGAGAAGGCCGCCTACGAGGAGGCCGAGCACGCCGCCAAGTTCGCCGAGATCCTGGGCAGCACCCTGGAGC
>CANQXH010000059.1 GCA_947627745.1 uncultured Oscillospiraceae bacterium | reverse complement strand
GCGTCCCCGGGTTGTTTTCAAACAGATACGCCGCTCCCGCCGCCGCCAGCAGGGCGGCCCATGCCCATCGTCTGGCACTCATGGGCCTTCGTAGGGGGCTTCCACCCGCGCCAATACCCCCTCCAGAGCCGTCCGGGCGTCCACGCGGGCGGCACGGGCCTTCTGGTTCAGCAGGATCCGGTGCCCGCACACGTCCGCGAAAATCTCCCGCACATCCTGGGGGATCACATAGTCCCGTCCCCGAAGGCAGGCGCAGGCTCTGGCCATCCGGCTCAAGGCCAGAGCGCCCCGGGGGCTGATCCCCAGTTCGATCCATGGGTCCTCCCGGGATGCCATGGCCAGCCGGGTGATGTAGACCAAAATCTCCTCATGGATCGTGACCGCCGCCGCCCGGCGCTGCATCTCCAGCACCGCCTCCCGGTCCGCCACCGCCGCCACCGTGTCCATGGGGTCGACCGTCTGGCGGTCCCGGAGGATATCCATCTGGGCGTCAAAATCCGGGTATCCCAGGGTCAGCCGGACCAGGAACCGGTCCAACTGGGCCTGGGGCAGCAGCTGGGTGCCGGCGGCACCCACATGGTTCTCCGTGGCAAACACCATAAAGCACCTGGACAGGGGGTGAACATGGCCGTCCACCGTGACCTGCCGCTCCTCCATGGCCTCCAGCAGGGCGGACTGGGTCTTGCTGGAGGTGCGGTTAATCTCATCCGCCAGCAGCAGGTCCGCGTCGTTCACCGCACCGGGCATATAGCGGAAGGAGCCGCTTTGCCGGTCATAGACGGAAAAGCCCACGATATCCGAGGGCAGCACGTCGGGGGTACACTGCACCCGCCGGTACCGCAGCCCCAGGGCCTTGCTCAGGGCCACTACCAGGCTGGTCTTCCCCACCCCCGGCACGTCGTCCAGCAGCACATGGCCCCCGGAGAGCACCGCCATCATCACCTTTTCCACCACCGGCGCTTTGCCCCGGATCACCTGCTCCACCTGGCGCAAAACGCTCTGAATCTGCTCGTCCATACGCGACTCCTCAAAAAGTACTTTTTTCAAATCATACACGATTTACATGGTTTTTTCAACCCCCCAGGGGGGTTGAAAGCCGCGGCGGGCTGCTATATAATAGAAA
Source organism: uncultured Oscillospiraceae bacterium (assembly GCA_947627745.1). Taxonomy (GTDB): domain Bacteria; phylum Bacillota; class Clostridia; order Oscillospirales; family Oscillospiraceae; genus Faecousia. The sequence continues at coordinate 13,180 of CANQXH010000059.1, read as the reverse complement.
AACACGAATTTGAAGGAGCGCCGCCATGAATTCCATGTCCTCTGTCAAGCGGGCCTGCATCTGCGCGCTGTGCATCGCGCTGTGCTATGTGCTGCCCGCCGCTTTCCATGCCCTTGCCCTGGGCGCCGCCCTGTCCCCCATGCACATCCCCGTGCTGCTGTGCGGAATGCTATGCGGCGGCTGGTACGGCCTGTTCTGCGGACTGGCAGGGCCGGTCCTGTCCTGTGCCCTGTCCGCAATGCCCTCCCCGGCCCAGCTGATCTCCATGGTGCCGGAGCTGTGCGTCTATGGGCTGGTCAGCGGCCTGATCCTCCAATACCTCCGCACAGGCAAGGCCATGCTGGACCGGTACGCCGCGCTCCTCGCCGCCATGCTGTTGGGCCGAATCGCCGGAGGCGTCGCCAGCGCCCTGGTCTATCTGGGGGCCGGGCAGGGCTACTCGGTGGCCATCTGGGCGGGAAGCTACCTGGCGGGAACCCTGCCCGGCGCGGTAGTACAGCTGATCCTGCTCCCAGCCTTGGCGCTGGTCCTGGAAAAGGCGGGGGCCGTGCCCCCCAGATATCCGAAGGAGACGAACACACAGCATGGATAAGAAGGAGATCGCCGCGTTTTTTGACCGCTGCGCCCCCGGATGGGACGCGGATATGGTGCGCCCCGAGCCGGTCATCGCCCAAATTCTAAGTAACGCCGGGGTCCGGCCGGGCATCCAAGTGCTGGACGTGGCCTGCGGCACCGGGGTGCTGTTCCCGGACTATCGGAACCGGCAGGTCGCCTCCGTCACCGGCATCGATCTGTCGGAAAAAATGGCCCAGATCGCTCAGGATAAATTTCCCTGGGCGAAGGTGGTCTGTGGGGACGTGGAGACCGCCGCGTTTGACCGGCCCTTTGACCTGGTGATGGTCTACAATGCCTTCCCCCATTTCCCGGACCCGGCCCGTCTGATCCAGGTGCTATCCGGCTTCGTCCGCACCGGAGGCCGCCTCAGCGTGGCCCACAGCATGAGCCGGGCCGCCCTGGCGCAACACCACGCGGGCCGGGCCAGCGCCGTGTCCATCGATCTGATCGACGAAAAGACCCTGGCGGGATTGATGGAGCCCTGGTTCGATGTGGATGTGGTGATCTCCGATGAAAAAATGTACCAGGTCTGCGGCACCAAAAAATGAGGCCCTCCGATATTAAAAATTAGGAAAATAAAGGTAGACACACGGAGAAACCATGTGTCTACCTTTGCTTTATTCTGCCACAAAGCGCCAGAGCCGGTCCTGGTCCTCCTGGGAGGCGTAGCCGATGCCGACACGCTTGGCGGTTTTGACGGAGCAGCGGAAGCCGTCGTCCTCCACCCAGAGTTCGTCCCCGTCCACGGCGCTGGCGCGGTTGAAATCCAGGCCGATGCCCAGGGCCTTGGTCAGCTTGCCCGGCCCCTCGGCCCCCTGGCAGGCCCGGATCAGCACCGCCTCCGGCGCTCCCTCCTCCCCGGTCACCAGGTTCAGCAGGTTGTGGATGCCGTAGCAGAGGTAGACATACACCGTCCCCGCTGGGGCGTAGAGCACCTCGTTCCGCTTGGTGCGGCCGTGATGGGCGTGGCAGGCGGTATCCTTCTCCCCGCAGTAGGCCTCGGTTTGGGTGATCCGCAGCCGCTTTTCTCCCTCGGGGGTTTGGCGGACCAATACCTTGCCCACCAGGTCCCGGGCCACCTCCAGGCAGGGGCGGTGAAAAAAGTCGTAACCCAGGCGCATGCTTCTGCCTCCTTCTGATTCAAATTCAATAGAAAATTTTTCTCCGGGCTCTGGAAATCCGTCCCGGCCTGTGCTATACTAATTTATTATAGACGGTTCCCCGGAGCCGACGGAAAGGAAGTGAGCCCTATGGCCCAGGAGGAAAACTGGCAGCTTGATCCCAGCGCCCAAGAGGATATGACATTGGTATCCATCGATCCCCGGCTCCTTCGCCGGGCCGCGGCCATGAACCAGTCCCGGGGCTCCGCCCAATCTGAGGATCCCGCGCGGCTGTGCCAAATGGGGCTCAAGTATCTATATGGCCTGGGCGGGTACCGGCCGGATCCGTCCGCAGGGATTGCCTACCTTACCCGGGCGGCGGAGGGTGGCGACGCCTTTGCCCAGTACAGCCTGGGAATGTGCTATCTGGAGGGCAACGGGACCACCAAGGATCCGGATCAAGCCCTCCGCCTGCTTACCCAGGCGGCGGAACAGGGCAGTCCCCACGCTCTGACCCAGCTGGGCCGGTGCTGGGAGTTTGGGCAGGGCGTTCCCCAGGACCCCCGGCGCGCGGTGGAATTTTACCGCAAATCGGCGGAGCTGAACTTTGCCCCCGGGATTTGTAGTCTGGGCAACTGCTATTTCTGCGGCGTAGGAGTGCCCCAGGATCTGGAGGCCGGCGCGAAACTGTTCCGTCAGGCGGCGCAAATGGGCAATCTCCGGGCCATTTACCTGCTGGGCCGGTGCTATGAGCTGGGCAGCGGCGTGGAAAGGGACTCGGAAAAGGCCGCCTCCCTGTTCCGCCGGGTCCACGATGTGGGCCTGCCCATCGGCACCTGCGCCCTGGGCGTGTGCTATGAGCTGGGCAACGGGGTGCCCATGGACAAGGCGGAGGCGCTCCGGCTCTACCGCCAGGCGGCGGAAAAGGACTATCCCCCCGCCCAGTGCAATCTGGGCTTCTGCCACCTTCAGGGCATCGGGACGCCCCGGAACCCCAAGGAGGCCATCCGTTGGCTGGAAAAGGCAGCGGAGCAGGGCTTTCCCCGGGCCATGCACCTGCTGGGCAAGTGCTATGAATCGGGCATTGGGGTGCCGGCGGACCGGGCGCGGGCTTTCGCCTATTATCAGCAGGCCCACCGGAAGGATTATCTCCCCGCCACCTGCTCGCTGGGACTGTGCTATGAACTGGGCCGGGGCACCGCCATGGACAAGGTGCAGGCTGCCGAGCTGTACCGCCAGGCGGCGGAAAAGGGCAATCCCCAGGCTCAGAGCTTTTTGGGCTGCTTCTACTATTGGGGGGTCGCGTTCCCCCGGGACTACGGCAGGGCGGCGGAGTGGTTCCAAAAATCCGCCGATCAGGACTTTCCCCGGGGCCAGTACTACTTAGGAGAGTGCTTCCAGCGGGGCGTGGGAGTCGCCAAGGATCCCCAGAAAGGGGCGGCCCTCTACCGTGCCGCCCTGGAGGGCGGCTATACCGAGGCCGCCGCCAGTTTGGGGGCCTGCTACGAGGCCGGCATCGGCGTGGAGCAGGACTGGGAAAAATCCGTCGCCCTGTACCGTCAGGGCGCCCAGGCCGGAAGCGCCCGGGCCCAGTGCAGCCTTGCCATGTGCTACTTTACCGGCCGGGGCGTGGAGCGGGATCCGGCCTCCGCTTATCTGTGGTTTGCCAAGGCGGCGGAGCAGGGACTGTCCCGGGCGGAATACTATCTGGGAAAATGCTACGAAGGCGGCGTCGGCGTCACGGCGGACCGGGAAAAGGCCCTGGAATACTATCGCCGGGCGGCAAAGCAGGGCTACCCCGCGGAAAAGGACATCCAATCTCTAGCCGGAGCGCAAAAGGAGCCAAAGAAAAAATTCCGCTGGCCCTGGGAAAAAGGAGAAAAATAGCAGTTTAAAGTTATGTAAACCGGTCCCGGCAGGGGCCGGTTTTTATTCCCGGCGGAGAAATTCCTCCAGCCGCCGAAGTGCCCCGTCCAGGGCCGCCGGGTCCTGGGGTACCCCCGGCTCCGGGTAGTAGTTTTTCACCGTCAGCACGCCGGAGGCTCGGTCGAACACCGGCTCAACCCGGCCCATAAAGACGTCCCCATGGAGCACCGGCAGGACGTAGTAGCCATACTTTCGCTTTTCCTGGGGGGTGTAGATCTCCCACCGGTAGGAAAAGCCGAAGAGCGCTTCGATGAGCCGCCGGTCCCAGAGCAGGCTGTCCAGCGGCGCGATCAGCTCACACCGAGGCCGGAACCGGTCTCCGGAGCGGATGGAATCCAGCAGCGCCCGATCCTCCGCCAGGCAGTAGAGGCGAAGCCCCTCCACCTCCAGCGGCAGAAGCGCCCCCTCCTCGGTCAGCTCCGTGAAGATGGCGGACCGCTCCCCCGCCCGGAGTCCGGGGATCCCCAGCCAGGCGTCGGAGCCCCGATCCCACAGCAGGCCCACGGCGCCGATACGCCGCCGGACCCGCCACTTTCGGTGGGCGTGATCCTCCGGGAGGGGATCCGGCTGGGCGAGAAGGACCGGCGGGATGCAGTTCTCGGCCAGGTCGTAGTACTTGAGGTTCCCCTTTTTGTGGTGGATCGCCAGCTCCCCAGTAAAATACAGGTGCTCTAAGGCCGCTCGGGCAATGGTGGTGCTGCTCCAATACCAGTCCACCTTCTCCGCGATTTCAAAGTCCCCGGCGCAGAGGGGTCCCCGGCGGGCGATCTCCGCCAAAATTTGAGGCCGGACCGCCCGGAGCCGCTCCCGGCTCCGCTCGGAATCCAGGTGGGCCGCCCGCTCCCGGGCAAAATAGGGCCAGTCCTCCACTGGGATGATCGAGAGATTCTTGTCGAAATAGTCCACCGCCTTCCGATCCCGGTACAGCAGCTCCCAGAGCTGCCGCCGGGTAAAGCCCTTCACCCGGGCGTGGAAGGTCAGGTCCGGGCTTCGCCCACAGATATCGATGGGGTCGAACTGGACGCACCCGGTCTGGCGAAGAAAGGCCAGGGCCCCCGCCTTTCCGGAAAAACGATAGGCCCCCAGCAGACCGTGCTTGCGCAGCAGAAACCGGCGGGCTTCCCTCTTTGTCAGAATATCCATAGCGGCGGCTCCTTATCGAACATTTTTTCTATTATAGCCCATTCCGCCTCAAAAATCAACCCGCCGGAAGGTTTTTCTTCCGGCGGACATTGTTTTTATTCGGTTTCCGCCAGCGCCTCGCAGTACAGGCACCGGTATGCCCCTTCCCGGTCCCGGCGGAACCGCTGGGGCAGCTCCTGCTCCACCTGGCAGATACACCGGTGGTTCCGGCACCGCAGGCCCGGTACCGCCTCCCACGCCGGTACCTCCTGGGAGGGCTTGCCATCTGGAATGCCCAGCAGCCGGAGGATCAGGGCCATCCGCATGAATTTGCCGTTAAGGGCCTGCTCAAAATAGCAGGCTCTCGGGTCGCTGTCCACCAGGACGCTGATTTCATTGACCCGGGGCAGCGGATGGAGGATGCACAGATCGGGCTTGGCGTTTTTCAGCTTATCCACCGTCAAGATGTAGCTGTCCTTCAAACGCTCGTACTCCTCCATGCTGGCGAAGCGCTCCCGCTGGACCCGCGTCATGTACAAGACGTCCAGGCCCGGCATGGCGTTTTCCAGATCCCGGTTTTCTTCATAGGGGATGCCCCCCTGCTCCAAGTCCCGGCGGACGTACTCCGGCAGCCGCAGCTCCTCCGGGCTGATCAGGACGAATTTCACCCCTTCATACCGGGACATGGCCCCGATGAGGGAGTGGACCGTCCGGCCGTATTTCAGGTCCCCGCAGAGGCCAATGGTCAGGTGGTCGAACCGGCCCTTCCGGCGGCGGATGGTCAGCAGATCCGCCAGGGTCTGGGTGGGATGGTTGTGGCCTCCGTCCCCGGCGTTGATGATGGGAATTTGGGCGTTGATGGCCGCCACCAGCGGCGCGCCCTCCAGGGGATGGCGCATGGCAATGATGTCCGCGTAGCACGCTACCACCCGGGCGGTGTCCGCCACGCTCTCCCCCTTGGCGGCGGAGGAGCTGTTGGCCTGGGAGAAGCCCAGCACCTGGCCCCCCAGCTCGTACATGGCCGCCTCGAAGCTGAGCCGAGTCCGGGTGGAGGGCTCAAAGAACAGGGTCGCCAGCTTTTTCCCCTGGCAAAGATGGCTGTAAGCCTCTGGCCGGGCGATGATATCCAGGGCCGTGTCCGTTAATTTTTGAAGATCCTCGGGACTCAGATCCCGAATGTCGATGAGATCCTTCATGCCTGGACCTCCATCCAGCCCTCGTCGGAGGGATTGTCCCGGAAGGCCAGCAGCCGGCGCACATCCTGAGGGGCAATGTAGCCCTCCTGGGCCGCCACCTGGGCGATGCAGTCAAAATCCGTCAGGCTGGTGTTCTCAATTTGGGCCGCCCGCAGCCGGGCCAGGCCCTTGGCCATGCCGTAGGTGAAGATGGACACGATGCCCAGCACCTCCGCACCGGCCTCCCGCAGGACCTGGACCACCTCCAGCACGCTGCCGCCGGTGGAGATCAGATCCTCCACCACCACCACCTTTTGGCCCGGCAGAAGCTTGCCTTCGATCTGATTTTTCCTGCCGTGGTCCTTGGCTCCGGACCGGACATAGCCCATGGGCAGGCCCAGAAGATGGCCTGTGATGGCGGCGTGGGCAATGCCGGCGGTAGAGGTGCCCATCAGGACCTCCGCCTGGGGATATTTTTCCCGAATGATAGACGCCAGTCCCTCCTCCACCCGGGTACGGACCTGGGGGGCGGTGAGGGTCAGGCGGTTGTCACAGTAGACGGGGCTTTTGATGCCGCTGGCCCAGGTGAAGGGCTCGTCCGGCCGGAAGAACACGGCCCCAATACGCAGCAGGTCCCGGGCAATGGCTTGTTTCAGCGCTTCCATGATGTCCTCCTTTATTTAATCCACAAAATCCGCCAGGCAGCGGCGGTATGCCTCCACCGGGTCTGGGGCGACGGTGATGGGACGGCCCACCACAATGTAGTCGCTGCCCAACTCCTTGGCCTTTGCGGGGGTAGTGACCCGAATCTGGTCCCCCACATCCCCGCCGGCGAACCGGACCCCGGGGGTGACGGTCAAAAATTCCTTTCCGCAAACTGTGTGGACCTTCCCCGCCTCCAGCGGGGAGCAGACCACCCCGTCCAGGCCGGCGGCCTTGGCGTTGGCGGCGTAGTGGAGGACCACCTGCTCCAGAGGCTCCCGGATTAGCAGCTCCCGCTCCATCCGCTCCTGGCCCGTGGAGGTCAGCTGGGTCACGGCGATCAGCATGGGCCGGGTGCCGTCGGGCCGGGTCAGGCCCTCCAGGGCCGCCTCCATCATGGCCCGGGTGCCGGCGGCGTGGAGGTTGCACAGGTCCACGTCCAGGCTGGACAGCACCGCCATGGCCTTCTTCACGGTGTTGGGGATGTCGTGGAGCTTCAGGTCCAGAAAGAGCTTGTGCCCCCGTTCCTTCAGCTCCCGGACAATGGCGGGGCCCTCGGCGTAGTAGAGCTCCATGCCGATCTTCAAAAAGGGCCGCTCCTGAGAAAAACGGTCCAGAAATTCCAGGGTCTGCTTCCGCCCGGCGAAGTCGCAGGCGATGATCACATCTTTGCCCATTTAATGCGCGCCTCCGATCAGTTCTGACAAATTCTCCACCCCGTACTTTTCCATGGCCCGGGGCAGCTCCTCCACGATTTTTTTGCTGGCAAAGGGATCCGCCAGATTGGCGGCCCCCACCTCCACGGCGGTGGCCCCCGCCAGCATCAGCTCCAGCACGTCCTCCGCCGTACTGACGCCGCCCATACCCACGATGGGAATGGACACCGCTTCATAGACCTGGTAGATCATCCGCACCGCCACCGGCTTCACCGCCGGGCCGGACAGGCCCCCGGTGCCGTTGGCCAGCACCGGGCGGCGGCGCTTGAGATCGATCCGCATGGCAAGCAGGGTGTTGATCAGGCTGATACCGTCGGCCCCCGCCTCCTGGCAGGCCCGGGCGATGGCGGCGATATCCGTCACATTGGGAGACAGCTTCATGAGGATGGGCCGCTTGGTAGCCCGGCGCACCGCTTGTGTAACCTGGGCGGCCATCGCCGGGTCCCCGCCGAAGCTCATGCCGCCGCCGTGGACGTTGGGACAACTGATATTGACCTCCAGCCAGCCGATGCCGGGCTGGTCCTCCAAACGTCTGGCCACCTCGGCGTATTCCGCCACGGAAAAGCCGCTGATATTGGCCATCACCGGTTTATGAAATACCTGTCGCAGCCTGGGCAGCTCTTTCTCGATCACCGCGTCCACCCCGGGGTTTTGCAGGCCCACGGAATTGAGCATCCCGGCAGCGGTCTCCGCGATACGGGGGGTGGGATTGCCGAACCGGGGCTCCAGGGTGGTGCCTTTGAAGCTAAAGGAACCCAGGCAGTTGATGTCATACAGGGCGGCAAACTCCTGGCCGTAGCCGAAGGTGCCGCTGGCGGGGATAATGGGATTGTCCAGCTCCACGCCGCAGAGGGTCACTTTGGTATTTACCATAAGATCTCGCCCCTTTCCAGCACCGGTCCGTCCTTGCAGATCCGCTTGGGGCCGCTTCTGGTCTGGCAGGTGCAGCCCATGCAGGCCCCGAAGCCGCAGCCCATTCGCTCTTCCAGACTGAACTGGCCCTCCCCCACCGCTACGGCATTCACGGCCCGGAGCATGGGCATGGGGCCGCAGGCGTAGAGGTAGGTATATTCCAGGTCCGGCAGGGCTTGGGTGACCAGGCCCTTTTGCCCGGCGGTGCCGTCGTCGGTCATGAGAATTACCTTGGCCCCCAGGGCGCGAAACTCCCGCACATAAAACACATCCGCTTGATTTTGGAAACCCAGCACCACGGTACAGTCCTTCCCCGCCGCTATCAATCGTCTGCACAGGCCGTACAGGGGCGGCACGCCCACGCCGCCGCCGATCAGCAGCGGACGGGGCCCAGATTTTGCCAGATCGTAGCCGTTTCCCAGGCCCGTCAGCAGGTCCAGGGTCTGTCCCGGCGCCATGCGGCTCATGTCTCCGGTGCCCGCCCCCACCACCTTGTAGATCAGGGTCAGGGTTTTCTCGTCCCAGTCGCAGACGGAGATGGGACGGCGGAGAAACCGCCCGGGGAGCTGAATATTGACGAATTGCCCCGGATTTTGGATGGCCGCCGTGGGACCGGACAGGACCATCCGGTATACCTGCCGGGCCAGGGGCCGGTTTTCCAGAATCGTGTAGATCGCCTGCTCCATGGTCCCTCCTTACCCGTCGATGGTGGAAATGCCCAGGGTGGTCTCCTCCAGCACATCCAGCAGCACCCGGACCGTGTCCAGAGAGGTGAAGACGTTGACATTGTTCTCCACGGCGCACTGGCGGATCTCGTGGCCGTCGGACAAAACATCCGATTGACGCACGTCCCGGGTGTTGATGACGTAGGTCACATAGCCGCCCCGGATGGCCTCCAAAATCTCGTCGCTGCCGTCTTTCAATTTAAGCAGCACATGGGTGCGGATGCCGTTGGCCTTCAACATTTTGCCGGTGCCCTCGGTGGCCATGATGTTGAAGCCCATGTTGTAGAACCGGCGGATCAGAGGCAGAGCCTCCTGCTTGTCCTGATCGGCGATGGTGGCGAAGACCGTGCCGTAGTTCATCATGCTCATGCCCGAGGCCTGGAGGGCCTTGAACAGGGCCCGGGTCAGGGTCTTGTCGTAGCCAATGGCCTCGCCGGTGGACTTCATTTCCGGGGACAGATAGGTGTCCAGGCCGTTGAGCTTGGAGAAGGAGAAGGCCGGGACCTTGACGTACCAGCGCTTTTTCTCCTCCGGGTAAAGGGCGAAAATGCCCTGTTCCTTTAAGGACTTGCCCAAAATCACCAGGGTCGCGATATCCGCCAGGGAGTAGCCCGTGGATTTGGACAGGAAGGGCACCGTCCGGGAGGACCGGGGGTTGACCTCGATGATATACACCCTGTTCTGCCGGTCCACAATAAACTGAATGTTGTACAATCCTACGATCCCGATGCCCAGGCCCAGCTGCTTGGCGTAGCTGAGGATGGTCCCCTTGACCTCCTGGGACACGCTGAAGGTGGGATAGACGCTGATGGAGTCGCCGCTGTGGATGCCGGTCCGCTCCACCAGCTCCATAATGCCGGGCACGAACACGTCCACCCCGTCGCAGATGGCGTCCACCTCCAGCTCCTTGCCGATGATATACTTGTCCACCAGCACGGGCTTATCCTCGTCGATCTCCACGGCGGTTTTCAGGTAGTGGCGCAGCTGCTCCTCGTCGGCCACGATCTGCATGGCCCGGCCTCCCAGAACGAAGGAGGGACGCACCAGCACGGGGTAGCCGATCTCTTGGGCGGCCTGGACCCCGTCCTCGATATTGGTGACGGCCCGGCCCATAGGCTGGGGAATGCCCAGCTTCTTCAGGACCTTTTCAAAGGCGTCCCGATTCTCCGCCCGTTCGATGGCGTCACAGTCGGTGCCGATGATCTTCACGCCCCGCCGGCGCAGGGGCTCCGCCAGATTAATGGCGGTCTGGCCGCCCAGGGAGGCGATGACCCCCTCCGGCTTTTCCAGCAGGAGGATGTTCATCACATCCTCCACAAACAGCGGCTCAAAATAGAGCTTGTCGGAGCAGGTGTAGTCGGTGGAGACGGTCTCCGGGTTGTTGTTGATGATGATGGCCTCGTAGCCCGCCGCCTTGATGGTCTTCACCGCGTGGACGGTGGAGTAGTCGAACTCCACGCCCTGGCCGATGCGGATGGGCCCGGAGCCCAGCACCACGATCTTCTTCTTTTCCGAGATGACAGACTCGTTTTCCGTCTCATAGGTGGAGTAAAAATAGGGAACGTAGCTGTCAAATTCCGAGGCGCAGGTGTCGATCATCTTGTAAACCGGCAGCATATTCTCCTTCCGCCGAAGCTCGTAGACCTCCAGCTCCGTCCAGCCCCAGAGGTGGGCGATGGCGGCGTCGCAGAAGCCCATGCGCTTGGCGTCGTACAGGACCTCCAGATCTCCGGGGGCCTCCCGGACCTTCCCCTCCATGGCGACGATGTTGCGGATCTTTTCCAGAAACAGCATGTCGATTTTGGTGATGTCGCAGATCCGGCCAATGTCCTCTCCCCGGCGCATCAGGGCGGCGATGGCAAAGAACCGGTCGTCCCGCCCCTCGGCAATGTAGGAAAGAAGCCGGTCCTCGTCCCAGGTGTCAAATTTTTTCATATACAGGTGGTCCACGCCGGTCTCCAGGGAGCGAACCGCCTTCAAAAGACTCTCCTCCAGGGTCCTGCCCACGCTCATCACCTCGCCGGTGGCCTTCATCTGGGTGGAGAGGCGGTTGTCGGCGGTGGCGAATTTGTCAAAGGGGAACCGGGGCATTTTGGTCACCACATAGTCCAGGGCCGGCTCAAAGGAGGCGGGGGTATTGGCCAGGCGGATCTCGTCCAGCGTCATGCCCACGGCGATCTTGGCGGAGACCCGGGCAATGGGATAGCCGCTGGCCTTGGAGGCCAGGGCCGAGGACCGGGACACCCGGGGATTGACCTCAATGACGTAATACCGGAAGGACAGGGGGTCCAAGGCGAACTGGACGTTGCAGCCGCCCTCGATCTTCAGCGCCCGGATGATCCGCAGGGCGCTGTCCCGGAGCATGTGGTACTCCTTATTGGTCAGGGTCTGGGAGGGGCACACGACCACCGAATCGCCGGTGTGGACGCCCACCGGGTCCACGTTTTCCATATTGCAGATGGTGATGGCGGTGTCGTTGGCGTCCCGCATCACCTCGTATTCAATTTCCTTGTAGCCCCGGATGCTTTTCTCCACCAGCACCTGGTGGACGGGAGAGAGCTTTAAGCCGTTTTTCAGCAGGGTCCGGCATTCCTCCTCGTTGTCCGCGAAGCCGCCGCCGGTGCCGCCCAGGGTAAAGGCCGGCCGAAGCACCACCGGATAGCCGATCCGGGCCGCCACCTGGACGCCCTCCTCAATCGTGGAGCAGATATCGGAGGGCAGCACCGGCTCCCCCAGCTCCAGGCACAGCGCTTTAAACTGCTCCCGGTCCTCCGCCTGCTCGATGCTTCTGCTTCTGGTGCCCAGCAGCTCGGCGCGGCACTCCCGCAGAACCCCCTTCTTCTCCAGCTGCATCGCCAGATTCAGTCCGGTCTGGCCGCCGATGCCGGGCACGATGGCGTCGGGCCGCTCGTAGCGGATGATCTTGGCCACATATTCCAGGGTCAGGGGCTCCATGTACACCTTGTCCGCCACAGAGGTATCCGTCATGATGGTGGCGGGATTGGAGTTGCACAGGACCACCTCATAGCCCTCCTCCTTCAGCGCCAGACAGGCCTGGGTCCCGGCGTAGTCAAACTCCGCCGCCTGGCCGATGACGATGGGGCCGGAGCCGATCACCAGGATCTTCTTTAAATCAGTTCTTTTCGGCATGGCGCTTCTCCTCCTTCATCATGGCAATGAAGCGGTCAAACAGGTGGCCGCTGTCCTGGGGTCCGGGGGCGCTCTCCGGATGGTACTGGACGCTGAACACCCGGTCCCGGAGGCACTCCACCCCCTCCACGGTATTGTCCAGAATATTTAAATGGGTCAGAGTCAAATCCGTCTTTTCAAGGCTCTCCGGGTCCACGGCGTAGCTGTGGTTCTGGGAGGTGATCTCCACCTTCCCGGTCCGCAGATCCTTTACCGGGTGGTTGCCGCCCCGGTGGCCGAATTTCAGCTTGTAGGTTTTGGCGCCATAGGCCAGGGAGATGATCTGGTGGCCCAGGCAGATGCCGAAAATGGGGTACTTCCCCCGGAGCTTCCGCACCAGCTCGATGACGCAGCCCACGTCCTCCGGGTTGCCCGGGCCGTTGGACAGGAAGATCCCGTCGGGCCGCATCCGCTCCACCTCCTGGGCGGTGATGGTGTAGGGCACGATGGTCACGTTGCAGCCCCGGGCGTTGAGGCAGCGGATGATATTCAGCTTGATCCCGCAGTCCACCGCCACCACATTGTACTGGGCGTTGGCCGTCCGGGAGTACCAGCGCTTCGCGCAGCTGACCTGGCTGACCACGTCCCGTGGGATCTGGGTCTCCTCTAAGATCCGCAGCGCCTCCTCCTTGGGGGTGTCGATTCCGGTCAGCAGGGCCTTCCGGCTGCCGTAGTCCCGGATGCTCCGGGCCAGCTTTCGGGTATCAATGCCGGAGATGCCGGGGATCCGGTACTCATCCAGCACCTCCCCCAGGGTTTTGGTGTAGCGGAAGTTGGAGGGAAAGTCGTTGTACTCCCGCACCGCCAGGGCCCCGATGGTGGGAACTCTGGTTTCGTAGTCCTCGTCGGCTACCCCGTAGTTTCCGATGAGGGGGTAGGTCATCACCACCATCTGGCAGGTATAGGAGGGGTCGGAGACAATCTCCTGATAGCCCACCATGGAGGTGTTGAATACGATCTCGCACACCCGGTCCCCCGGCGCGCCGAAGCCGGTGCCG
>CANQXH010000058.1 GCA_947627745.1 uncultured Oscillospiraceae bacterium | reverse complement strand
TAAACCTCCTTATTTTTTGCTTGAAATGAATTAGTTTTCTTTGGCCAGGCTAGAAGGAATCTTTATGCTTTTTTCACAAACCTACCCGTTCAGAGCGACATCCAACTCTTTGGGCCAGGCGGTCAGGTGGAGGAACCAGGAGTAAGTCTCAATATGCCGCCAGGTCCCGCCGCTGAAGTTGTCTGAAAAAAGCCCATAGGGCAGCACCAGTTCATATTCCGTCCCTTTTGGGAGACAGATGCCGTAGGCCCCCTCCAGTACCGGGTTTAGCGCCGTGAGCAAATCCCAGTCCATTCCCACATAGGCGTCGTACCCGTGAAGTCCCAGGCTCGTCAGCAGCACCCCCTCGGCGTCGCTGTCTTCATTATACAGCGTGACCCGCACCAGGGCCAGCTTGTCTGGCCGAAACAAGGGTTCAAAATCCTCCGGCGGCGTCCAGTCCGCCAGAAAATCCCGGTAGTCCACGATCTCAAAGCTGTTCACCTTGATGAAGTAGCCGTCAACGATCTCTCCCGAGCTCAATCGGTTTTCTCCAAAGGCCAGCCGCTCAGCCATCTGGTGGTATTCCACCCCTTCAATCTGGGAGAAGCTGTCATACCAGGCGTTCATGGTCACATACCGCCAGCTCCAAAGCCCCGCCAGCACCGCCACAGCCAGGAGGATTAGGCCCCATTTGACGCCCCGCTTCATTTTGCCACCCGTCCTTCCGTCACGGTGTAGATTTCCTCCGCTAGCCGCTCAAGGAACGCCCCGTCGTGGCTGGCTACCACTACCAGCGCGCCCCGGTCCCGCTCCCGGCGGATCCGATCCTCGATCAGGGCCGACCCCGCCGCGTCCAGGGCGTTGGTGGGCTCGTCCAGCAGGAGCATCTCCGGCTTTTCCAGGATCGCCGCCGCAATTCCCAGCCGCTGCTTCATGCCCAGGGAGTATTTTCGGTAGGTCCGCCGGTCCTCCGGGTCCAGGCCCACATCCAGTAGGGCCTGCCGGACCTCGGACGCGCCCACCCGGTTCTGGATCTGAGCCAGGAGGATCAGGTTCCGCAGTCCGGTGTACTCCGGCAGGAAGGCCGGATTCTCCAGCAGCATCCCCAGGGAGGGGGGAAAGTCCAGCTCCTTCCCCAGCTCCTTGCCATCTAGCAGCACCCGGCCCGTGGTGGGCCGGATCAGTCCGGCCATCAGCCGCAGGAGCATGGTTTTGCCGGAGCCGTTGGGGCCTCGGAGACCGTAGATGGTCCCCCCGGTGAGCCGGAGATTTACATCCTTCAGGACCTCCGCGCCCCGGATGGTCTTGGAGGCGTTTTCGATTAAAATTTCCATTTCTATTCCTCCGCCGAAAAAATATTTTGCTTCCGGAATTGGATCGTCCCGGCGACTACGCTGCCCAGCAGCAGCGCCAGGTCCACGGCAATCGCCGTCCCCGGCTCCACGGCGCCCCCAAAAAGGGACGTGCGAATCAAAATGGCCCCGCTTCCGGGGATCCACCCCGCGTCAAAGTACAGGGATACCAGCAGCGCCCCGGAGCAGCTGAGAAATGCCAGCACCGGCTTGCAGAACAGACACAGGGTCATCTGCGCGGCGCTGAGGGCCGCCAGGGTCAGATAGGGCAGTACGATACCGATCAGCAGGCACTGTCCCGCCGACAGGGGGCGGACCTGGGTGAAGGGAAATTCCCAGTACTGGGCGGCGGGGGTATTGGTCAGGGCCGCCTCTCCCCCGGTGGCCAGGCAGAACACCGCCGCCACCAGAAGCACACCGGCGAAATACACCCCGCAGCTGACCAGATTCCAGAGGCATTTGGACAGGAACCATCCCCGCCGGGACCCGCAGCGGATCAGCACCTGCTGACCCGAGGCGGTCAGATCCGCGATCAGAAAGTCCAGATTCACTAGCAGCGCCCCGCCCATGACCGCCAGAAATCCCAGGGGAAGCACGATGGCCTCACCAGAGCCGATCACCGGCGGCTCCATCCCCGCGAAGAGGTGGAATACCCAGTCCATCCAGGTGATCCCCGGCGTCCCCTTCACGACCCGCAAAAAGGACGCGCAGGCCAGGGCAAAAATAGGCAGCATCAAGAGGTATCGCTTCCGGCGCAGGCCACACCGAAGGTCGTGGGAAAACAGCTTAAGAAAATTCACGTCTTGTCACCTGCCAATATCCGATTGCGGAGCCCAGCAGCGCGATGACGCCCATCACGCCGAAAATTGCCCAGCCGGGATTGAAAGCTGTGGTAGGTGCCGCCTGAATGAGCAGGAGGGGCGAGAGCAGTGGAAGACTGCCAAAACTCTGCAGGATCTGGAAATAAATCATATTACAGACATAGTAAAGAAGATAGGGAAACAGAATGACGAACACCTGGAATCGGGGCAGCGTCCCCACCGCCAGGCACAGCGTCCCCGTCACCCCACCCCACAGGAACGCCAAGCCGCAGAAGGCCAGGCAGAACAGCCAGGGATTGCGGAAGTACAGCATGGATAGAAAATGTCCATTGAATACCGGCGGCAAGCCCGCAATGCTCGGCATCTCCACCGGGCAGATCAGGGCGTTGACCAGCAGATCAAACAGCGCCGTCCCGCCTACCACGGCCCCGCCGCTCAGGAATACGGCGACATATTTCGCCCGGAAATATGCCTTTTTCCCCATACGGATCACGATCTGGTCATAGACGCCGCTCCGCCGCTCCTTCAGGTAGGACCAGCCGTAGGGCAGGGCCGCCAGAATGGGCCAGTAAAAATCAAAGGCCAGCGAGCCCAAGCTGTAGTAGATCAGCAGCCAGAGCATAAACAACGAAAAGCCCCCGTGTCCGCCGACAAACCGTTCCGGGTCTTTCTGCAAAAGCCGCAAGGTACTTTCGGTCATCTCCGCCACCGTGGCGCTGTTTTGCAGGATGTTGGCGGCGGACATCAGCAGACCCACCGCCAGGGCCAGCAGGAACATTTTGTTGTGGAACGCTTTCCACAGCTCGCTTTTCAGGTTCCCCTTCATTTTTCTCCCTCCAGTCCCAGGTCCACCAGGTAGACCTGCCCCGGTGTGTATTCCTCCCCGTTTAGCAGCGCCGCGCCGATCCGGGCGCAGAGGCCGGAAAGGTCTCTCGGCGTCCCGTCGCTCCGGTTGGTCACCAGAAAACCCAACGTGAAGGACTGCTTCTGTCCCGGTTCCAAGCGGTAGCAGAAGATTGTCTCCGGACCTTCCCCGGGGGCGCTGAAATAGCCCAGGTGCCATTCCTGATAGACGCCCTGATCCTGTTCCAGGCTCCAGCCCTGGTTGGCGGTGTTGGGCAAGCGCCGGCCCCGGTCCACCACCGTCAGCAGCGCGTCCGCCCGGAACAGATAGGGATCGTCAAATTCCCCACCGCCCCGACCCTGGGCGTCGGCGTCCTTTTTGGTCCGTGCCACGGCGTCGAAGCTCTCCACCGTCACGTCCACCAGCACCACCGTCAGCTCCGGGACGAAGCCCCCGTCCGATAGAAGGAAGGACGGATACCGGTCGGACTGGTATTTGTAGATCTGTTCGGCCCCGGTTTCGTTGTAGAGGGGGACAGCCTCGTTCCCAAAGCCCGCCGGGTTGGGAAGGTCAGAAACATTTTCTACGATCCGCACCCCGGTGACGGTATATTCCAGCCGCCCGGACAGGAGGGTTGAGTCTGTCTCCGGGGTTACCGAAAAGGCCATTGTTCCCGCCTGTTTTTGGGCGGTCCCATCCGTGGGGTTCCCGTCTGTGGAGTCCGGAGCGCCCTGGGAACTCTGGGGCGGGGCGCTTTCCCCGGCGGCAGCGGTGGTCTCCCCGCCGCCGGACAGGGTAAGCAACCGATCCGGGACCTCCCGCCGGCAGCCCACAATAAAGATACAGCAAAGAATAACCAATGGTATACAGGAATGAAACCTTTTGAATACTTTCATATGCGAACCTCTTTAGTAGTTTTGCCTAGTCAATGGGTACAACAGCACTCCCATAGGGGGGCGGTCAGCGACCGCCCGATTGCTTTTTGTCTGCCTGGGGTTCTTCCACCGGGCGCTTGGGCTGGTAAAACATAGTTAAACATCCCGGCGGCCATTCTTTGCGCTGGCGAGCGGCAAGTTCTGCGAAAAGAGACTTCATCAGCTTATCAGTGTTTTTCATGGTGCGTTTCTCCTTTTTTTGTAATATATGCAAGGACCAGCATTGCGCAGTCCGTTGCGATACCAAGGGATATGCCCCTTGCCGCGTCTTCCCATTGCAGCCAGGAAAAGGCGGTGTAGAGAACCAGCAGGATCAAGAGCCGCACTCTCGCGCCTGTTGCGTTGGCGGCAAATTCGCGTTCAGTCAGGGGAAAGTTTGGATGCCGGAATGGAGCAAGAACCAGCACTCCCATGGAAGAAAACGTGAGTAAGATCGCGGAGGTGGAGGTGGATAAAAAAGGATAGACAGCTCCTAGGACAAGCAGCTCGATCCCAATGGAGCTGAAAAAGCAGCCGGCCATGGTTTTTGCGTGGAAGCCGTTGGTCCGTTTCCGCAGGAAGCAAAAGGAACCGAGGAAGGCCAGGACGGCGGGGAAGGGGAACAGCAGCAGCCCAATCAGAAGCATGGCAGAAAAGCCGCAGACCGTGGAAACCAATCGTTCCAGTCCGTATCGTACCCATTCCGCGTCGCTCGGATCGATCCAACCTTTTTCTGTGCAGCTGGTTATGATCTTGTTAAGAAGTCCTTTCATTTCCATCACCAAGAGCATCATAACGCTGTAAAATTGGACTGGCAAATTTTTCTGCATAACTGCTACTTTTTCCGCATAACTGCTACTTTCCTATAAAGCGCATAGAAAAACCGCCTGCGGGCGTCGGCGTCCGCAGGCGGTATATAAGGGGTTTTATTTCATTGGTATTTCCGCAACGAATTGGAACCAGCCATCTGAATAGTCGAAGGAATATTCGGCGCCCCATTCTGACAAAATTCCGCATACAGTTGGAAGCCCATAGCCGTGGTCCAGGGGATTGGGCTTGGTGGTGGCGATTTTCCCATCGATGATACTGACCGGTGAGGAGGTGTTGCGCACTGATAGATAGAATTGGGGCCCGGCTTTCAGCACGCACTGAATTTCTTTCCAGCCCGAACACTTCTCAGCCGCTTCGATGGCGTTGTCCAGGAGATTGGACAAAACAACCGCCAGTGCGTCCATCCGCAGCGTGACCTCCTTTAGGTCATTGACCTGGAACTGCATGACGATGCCCTTCTCCTGGGCCGCCTGGAATTTTTCGTTCAG
This sequence comes from uncultured Oscillospiraceae bacterium, assembly GCA_947627745.1. GTDB lineage: Bacteria > Bacillota > Clostridia > Oscillospirales > Oscillospiraceae > Faecousia. Next base: position 10,370 of record CANQXH010000058.1, on the reverse strand, counting down.
CACCACATCGATCACGGGATTCCCGGAGCGGATGCTGAAGATTCGGGTAGTGTGATTTTTTTGGAGGTCGTCCAGATATTCTTGAAGAGAATCCAGATCGCCCCGCTTGAGCAGCTCCTGGATGGTTTCCAGATGCCTGCCAAAATCATGGGTTGCTTTGCGTTGGGCCCGGTAGCTCTTTTCCAAGGCGGTGATGCTCTCCGATTGCAGGGAGATCTGCTGCCGCATCAGGGCCGCCTCCCGCTCCTTCTGGGTGCTTTTTTCCAACGCCTGTATTCCAAAGAGAATGCCCACATTAGCAGCTGCCAACCCAACGCAGAGGATCATCGCTCCCGGGGTCAGATTCTCCCTCTCCTGGGCCTGGAAGAAAATGGAATAAAGAAGGATTACACTGACAGTCGGGAACAGAGCGCTGAGCAGCACCCATTTTGCTTGGAAGGGCCTCGTTTTCCGCTTTGAGAAAAAGGCATATAAAAGCCATGCGGCAAAAAGTGTTAAAGATTTTTCGCTGGTAACAAAAACCGCGTACAGCATCCTTTGCTTTACAAGCTGCTCATAATCCATTCCAAGAAAAAAGGTGGCCCCATAAAAAGAAATAAACTCGCAAATCGTCGCGAAAAGATAGCTTAATACCGCAACGGCAATGATGGCCGGCCATTTTCCATCCAGTAGGATCCAAAAAGCCAAAGCGACGACACCTATGCAAAGCGCCACCCGGATCCCTCCGTTGACGGATAAAGTGAGAATCGATGATAACAGCCAGGTAATGCAATATAGGTTTACTCGAAACCGCATATCCCGCTTTGCGGGCAGGAATGTATGCCCGATCAGGAAGACCGCCAATATATCAAAAGCTGTCCACAGTACCGTCAAAAAGTATTCCATCACAACTGCCCCATCCAATTCATATATTTCTTCTTGTTTTCTGCATACATCTTCTCACTGACCCGCAGGAGGGTTCCATCCGAGAGCTGCAACCCCCGGCAGCCGAATTGATAAATATGGCGCATATTGACCAGATAATTGCTGTGGACCCGGAGAAAGCCTCGCTGTTCAAGCTGGATTTCCAGAGCGGAAAGGGAACCCTGAAATGAAAAGCATTGCTTCCCGTGATCTGTCCCGGCATTCTGGTATACCTGGATTGTCCTGTGTTTGATTTCAAAATACAATATCTCATCCAAGCGCAGATCAAGATACCGTCCTTCCACCGAAAGACGAAAGGTTTCTTTTTCCGCGGCAAGTTTTGCCAAAGCCTCTTTCAAATATTGGGAGAGTACCGCGTCCAAGTCCTTCTTGAGAATGTACCGAAAAGCGTTCACCTCATACCCCGCCGGGGCATACTCCACATAGTTGGTGACGAAGATCAGCACCGTGTCCCGGCGGAAGGCGCGGAGCCGCCGGGCCAAGGCAATGCCGTCATCCTCCGGGGTGGCCAGGTCCACATCCAGCAGCGCCAGATCGCACAGCTCCAGCTCCCGGTCGGTGATCAGGGAGGTATCGGTGTGGGCCAGGATCTCGAACTTTTCTTCCTGACTGTTCAGAAACGCCTCCACACGGCTTTTCTCGCGATCCAGGAACAATTCATCATCATCACAAAGTAGAACACGAAGCATGGTGTCACCTCCCGCCGGATAGTATTATTTTACATGCAAAGCGGTTCAATTTCAATATTAAAAATGTGGCTGCCTGTACAATATTCTGCCTGGATTAAAGATCCGATCATGCTTATATAGCGCATCATATCTGTGAGACAATTAAAAAAGGAGCCGCGAATGCGGCTCCTTAAAACATATTTTGATTGAACGGAAACGATTGTGTTTGCGGCGTCATGTTGGTTTTGCTGGCTCATCTTAGCAATGATGGCGGGGTGGTCTTCCTCTGGAATGCCCAGAAGCTCCATATCACTGCTTTTCCAGCCAGTCTCACTTCCAAAATGTATTTCAAAAGCACTTCCATACGACGCCGTTTGCGTATCGGAAGAAATATTTTAACCGCTGATCAAGGTCAGCCCAACGCGCGGCTCAAGCGGATTTTTTCTCTGAGAGTTCCATCATCAGCGTCATCCCCAGTTGGAGACCTTCCAGAAAGGCAAGGCGCTCATGCTCCACGCAGAGGCCACTGACGGTTGTGAAAATGGGGTCGAACTCCTCCATGGACAGGTGTGAATACTGCTGGCGGATTTGGGTAAAGCCATCACGAATTTTCTGATTGACAATGGGATTAAACTCCGCATAGTGCCAGTATAGAAACTCCATGACGGATTCGGCATTTCCGTGGTTTAGTGGATTCCGCTGGCAGTAGTCTCGCAGGGCATCGATATAGTGCTGCATAGGTACGCCTCCAAAAGTTTTGGTGATGTTACCTTACGAAAGAAGAAAACGCAAGTAGCTAAAGTGCCGAATTTATGGCAGGAATTCTTCCGTGATGTAGTACCGGGAGACGCCGGAACGCTCCTGCTTTACGAGGATCGTCTCTGGGATCTGTCCAAGCACCTTCTTGCTGAAATAACTGCTGCGGTAATAGTTATCAAAGCTGGTGGCGGGCAGAACCACCCAGTCCGTATCCTCCCGGCGGTGCGCCAGGTAGTAGGCAATCAGGTCGCGGACATAGGGAGCGGCCTTGGCGGAGGTAGCCTGCGTTATCCGCTGTTTTAATTCCTCTGGTAAAGTGATTTCATAATTCCGCAACGGCCCCAGCTCCAGCGCTTCCGCAATGGCGTCGTCAAACCGGAACACCCAGCCGCCCTTGGTGTTGGGATTGAAAACGCGGTTTTGAAGCTGTACAACCTTTTCGCGCCACTTCCTGTCAAATTCTTTCCGAATTTTCTCCGCCTGTGGCGCCTTCCGGGAATCGATCTGTTCCGCGTTTTTCAGAATGAATTTCTCCACCCCATGGGCATGGCGGTAAAGCCAGCCTTTGCCGTTCTGATCCACCAGCTCCGGGAACGGACCATGCAGCTCCCGGAAATCCGTCCGATATTGCCACCCCTTCTTTTGTGGGTTGAACTTAGGGATTTACGAAAACAAGTAAATTTAAGATGACAACCTTCAAGAGGAGAAACCGAAAGGATCCTATCAACAGTATCGTTAACCGAAACCGATGACAGGATCCTTTCATTTGATACATGGTGACGTGAAAATGAATAACGATGAAAACGCTTAGTTAGTCGCTTTCTTTGACTCTTGTTTTATGAGCCAGAAAGATGATTCCAGCGGCTATAAACACAAGTATTATCAGACTTCCAATAATGAAAAATGGAAACGGATGGCAACGGATTGCTTCAAGCAAGGAATTAGTAACTATATTTTTCTGGATAAACCAGCCCCATAACGAAATTAGTAATAATCCGACCAGAATAAGATTTGTCCACCACACAACAGGGTATTTTTCAAATATTGTTGATTCTGGTCTATCGTCAGCTTTGAAGTTGAGCCTCGTCATTTTTCCAATACAGTATAAGAAAACAAAAATCATATTTGACACACAGAGACCCCAAATCAGACCTATACTCATAGTTTTAAATAGTGGCATTTGTATGTTTTCAAATATTCCATCCAAAGAACTTATACTGCCAAAAATTAAGAATGCCAATGCGGTAAAAATACCTACCATAGTTATCATCTGTACGTTCATTTCTCTTGACATTTCTTCTTTATATGACGCGATACGTTTTTTAAATTTATCATCATATTCATCATCGGTTTGCTTGAGCATGGTATACTGATGGCTTGCAAGAGTAACGTGATCCAATATTTTTAATACCATTTTTCGAGCATCATCAACTGCTGTTTCTTTTGTGTTTTTAGGCAATATCTGTTTCTTGTTTGCAATGTTAATAGGGTCTTCAGAATATTTGACCAATGCTTCGAGATTCGACAATATTGTACCTAAAGAGTCTAAATTTCCGTTGCTCTCATATTGGGCATAAATATAATTACTGATAGTTGAGTAGAGTATTCTATCATAACTTGCCGCATAATTAATCAGTTCGTCAAAAGACTCTTCGGAGGAAAAAACATCGTTAGCTTTTCCCAATCCATGTAAAAAATTTGTTATAGCAGTTTCCATAGCTTGGAGCTTTTTATTATGTTCGGATTCTTGTGCTGCTATTGGAGACTGTGTTTTTTCAACATTTATTTGAGTCATTGTCACACCTCCTTAAAGTAGCTTTTTATACTTTCATTGGAAATGGTTGCATTACAATATGGACGATATGCATCTTTCCAAGGAGACTGATTATGTGTTATCTCAACTAATGTTGATGCTGCATATTTAGAGCATTCATCGATAATCCCGTCAATTAATTTTTGATCTTCAGTAGAAAACGGAAACGTGTCATTCTGTAAAACGAATGGAATATTCGCACTTCCGTAAATCTTATAACGATGATATATATCTGGAACGACTGGACCAAAATCCCACGCTTCAATCCGCTCTGCAAAGCAAGGTTGATCCTTTACAACCAAAAATTCCGCTTGAACAAAATATAGTATTTTTTGTAGCTTTAGATTGCTTATAGTTTTTCCATTTCTATTGCAGTACATAATTATATACTTCGAAACTGTATTAGCAGAATACATACATGTCACCTCAATTATTATATTACCATTCATCCTTTTGAAGGAAATTTTCAACTGTGCATATAGCCCTTTAATCTTTCCTCTTATCACTTATACTTTACATGGTATTCGCGTCTCCGTTTTTTTGATGTCAGATATAAGTGCCTAGCGGCTTCCACACATTTTGATTTGTCACATCCTCCGACCAAACAGTATTGGACATATAAATCTGTGTCCCTACCGCTCTGACGAAACCCCACTTGATTTCAGGATGCCGGGAACCGTATTCTTTTAGTGCATCAAACTTTCTTGCCGCATAGCGGTCGATGTTATTTGAACTACCGTCTGCCGTCATGCCACCTTTTGCCTCGATTATCCTTATGTCGCCGTTTTCCATACCGACGATATAATCCGGGTAGAAATTACTTCTGCGGAACGCCATACGGTAAACGAGGCTGAAATATTCATCGCCTTTATCACCGTTTTTGTAGTACCATTTCACTGCGGCTGTATCTTCACACCATTTTTCAAAGGTCAATTCTGTATAGGTGCGATTCGGCTGGATAAGGATGTTGTTACCGTAATCAACAAACACATTCTTTTCCATAACAGCCGTACTTGCGATTTTTTTGTGCTGCTTATAGTATTGTTCACGAGGGATGCCCCAGTCGGAAACAAGAATGTCTGTTTCCTGAATATCCGCAATCTGATCTGCGCTAATCTCGCTAAACACCTCGATAAGTCGTTCCCTGTTATTTACAAGGAAAGCGTTGTATTCGCGCAGATTCATTCCGTCTATCAGTTTATGGCTTTGCTCAAAGTCAATCTCTTCCTGAGACAAAAGGGACATCTGTAAATCCAGCGGACCAAACAATACCCGCAACGCATTATTGGAGATGTTTTCATCAACCCCAATTGCTCTGGCAATACGTCGCTTTGCATCACGGATAATAAAGCCATCATCATGGTTAGAAATTTGATGTTCGCCGCCAAAAATTTTGTTCAGTGACAGCATATCATGGGTCGTTCTTGCGACTCCTTCGATGGCCTCCGTTTTCAGCTTTGTGCCAAAAACATATCCTTTTGTGAGCTCCATCTCGCGCCGGTCCAGCTTTCCGTCATGATTGGTATCACACTGAGTAAGCATTTGCTGCCGGACAACTTCCACAACAGCCTGCGGATTTACTGCAAAACGGTCGCTCCCGTCCAACGATTCTTTTTGCAGCAGCACATTAGGAGCATTGTCTTTTTTCTTGTACAGATAGGTATAGAAAGAATTGCTCAGGCTGTTTGTAAGTCCTTCGGTAAATTCACCATCAAGAGTGTAAAGATAGCAGTTGTCGATCAAATCACACTGGTAGTGTTTCCGTTCTGGCATTCTACGTATTCTGCCAACAGTCTGTATATTGAATCTTTCTGTGCCACCTTCGCGGAGTTTAACAAGGATTTTGGCGCGAGGGCAATCCCAACCTGTGGCAATCGCTTGTTTGAACAGCAAAAACGCATACTTGCCGTCCAGCTTTTTGATCTCCTCCGGGTTATCAGGATGATCGCCGCTGAACCAAGAGGCAACAAGGCCGGAACTTTCTGAATAACCCAAATCCTCCAAAGCTCGTTTCACGCGAGTAATCCACTCGTCATTTCCGTTGGGAAATTGAATCAGCACAAGAGGGCGAATGTGGAGACCGCGAGTTTCATACTCGTTCTGTATTTCTTTTCTCTTTTTATCGGCCAAATCGAGGAGCATCAAATCATCGTCTAAGCGGTTGTTTTCCTCTATCGCTCTTGAAACCCCTTCGTTGATGGAAATTCCCGCGGCAATCAATCCGGCACCAATGACTTCATCATCGGAGATTATTTCTGTATGATCGCCTTTACTCATGGGCGTAGCAGAGATACGCAGGACATGAGCAGGCTGAATGTTCCCTATGTATTCGTTGGCTGTGTCCTGATACTTATGTTCCTCATCGATCAGCATAAAAATTGCGATGCCGTTTGTATGACAGAACAGCACCTTGCTCATCAGATCTTTATGTTCGCCTTCACGCAAAACGATATTGGAAGTGCGATTGATTTTATCCCAGTTGATAAAGTACACTTTGCCACGGGGATTAGGCTCGTTGATAAAGGAATAAACGTCTCCGTCCTCAATCCCGGAGATAACCTCCCGAAAGCTGTCCTGAGACTGTTTTTCTAGTCCACCGGCTCCGGGACACAGCCACAGGAAAACAGTGTTCGGGTTTTCGTCCAGATACTCGTCAATAAACCAGCTTGCAATAACGGTCTTGCCGGAACCAGTGGGGGCGGAGAGAACGATTTCCTCGTGGTCGGCGCATTTATGCAGAAGATTGTTGACGCAATTCTCCTGAAAAGAGTATTCCTTTGATCCGATGTACATTATTCTGCCGCCTCCTTCAATTCCTGACCGAAAAATTCCCGTGGAATGTACTTAAATCCTACTGCCCGAAGCTGTTCCATCTCCGCTACGTTAAAAATGATATTCTGATTGACCCATAGGTTTTTGATATTCCCACGAACATCCGGGTTCATAACAGTGTTATTGAAATCCGTCTTATTCAGAATCAGCACATTATGAATCCCGTCCACCTCAATTCCATGCTGCAATTCAATCATTTCCCGGATATGCAGACACAGGGCATTACTCAACAAATAGTCTTCCGGCTTACGCGGCGTCCAATCGCACTTAAAATATTTCACATTGGCTGGAATACCTTGGACGCCCTCAGAGGTATCCTGTTCGCCGATTACTCTGAGGACACCATCCTTCAAGACGGGTTTCACCTTACTATAGTTTGCGCTCTGACTCTCGGCAATGGTCTCCACCCTCTCCATCAGGGTATCTGCCTTTTGCAAATCCTTTAAGGTCAGTTTACGCTCAAAGAGGATATCCTCCTTTTTGCCTGTATAGGAGTACCCATGAACGACCTTATAAACACGGGGATAAGTGACGTTCTCACAAATCCCGTTCTGATTGTCCGTGCAAAGGATAAACCGGCGGTGTCCACCGTCCTTCCTGTTGCGTTCGATGACTGCCTGACCTGTTGTGCCGGAGCCGGCAAAGAAGTCCAGAATCACGCTGTTTTTGTCTGATGCGATTTGCAAGACTCGGTCAATCAGCCGCATAGGTTTAGGAGTCTCAAACGGGGCATCACCGGCAAAAATCGCTTTTAACTCTTTCTTTGCCTCATCCGTGTGTCCTACATCTGCATACTGCCAGAAATTCGTAGGAGGCTGTCCACCGACGTTTTCAAGATAAGTTTTTCGCCGGATTCCGCCCATACCTTTTTTTGTGAAATAAAACTTCGGCCACTGGCCTCGTTCATAAACCGTCCGGGCCTTTTCCGCTGACACTTCAAGCGTTTCAGATAATACGATGCCTTTTACCCCCTGCCGGACTTCATCATCAGCGACACCGCATACAACAGCCCGTTTATGGGCATCGTTCAGATCCCTTAATTCATAATCACACCAGCCGCACATGATTTCAAGCATCTGGTCTTGCTGATAACGCCAGCAGGCACCATTATAAGGGTAGATCAGCTTTCCGGTGAGCGGATGTTGTATTGCATAAACCATACCCTGATGCGTTGCTGCTCCCGGAGCAAACGCATCGCTGCTTGTCCACGGCATGATGTCATTATCCGGATTGCTGTATTTTGAATTCATACTGTCTGTTCGAGAGAGGGGGTTAGGATTCCATCCGGTATTTTTACTATATACCAAGAGATATTCGACTTCTGACGGGATTCCCTTTGAATCATTTCTCGTGGAATAAGTTCGCTGCCAAGATATATTGGCTACAAAGCAGTCCTCCCCAAACAATTCATCGCACAGCAGTTTCAGCGTCGCGTTCTCATTGTCATCGATGGAGATAAAGATTACGCCGTCTTTACTCAAAAGCTGCCGTGCCAGTTCCAGCCTCACCCGCATAAAGGAGAGCCATTTACTGTGCCGAAATGAATCTGTTTTATCAATGTAATCATCATCATAGATAAAATCATTCTGGCCACGATTATATGGTGGATCGATATAAATCAGATCAATTTTTCCCTTATGTGTTTTTAAGAGAAGATAGAGGCTTTGGAGGTTATCTCCCTCAAGGATAAAATTATAAGGACTGCCTGCAATCGCTGTGATTTTCCTATCCGTATCTTCCGTAAAAATAGGGATGTTCTCTGTCAACAGTTCATCCACATGTTCCGTGTGTTCTTCCCATACAAGGCCGTACTTTTTTTCAAGGATATGGTTTTCTATCTCGCTGAGCGCACGAATAGAATCATCATCGGTATGCTCCTGCTTTACCGTAGCAAGGAAATCCAGCATCCGCTGCCGTTTTATTTTTGATAGGTTAGCCATTAAGGTTTCCTCCGTTGCACACTATGTCACTTCTGCCAAGCAAAGAATAATCTATTGCCGCAAGAGAATATGATCATCCCTTACTTTTTCGCCTTTCTTAGTCAATCCCCAATAGAGAGTCTTTTGTTCTTTGCCCCATGTTGAAGTCATTAGCCCCAAAGCACGAAATTGATTCAGAAGTTTCTTTATAAGTTGCGGGTCATTTATATATCCGCTACCATATCGAATGTGGTAGCAAAACTTTTCTTTTACTATTTTCTCAACAGCATACTCAGTAATTGATACGTTCAACATTTCCGTTGCTATTACATCAAAAATCTCAACAAGACTTGTTTTTGCGGAGGAGCCTACCCGTGTATGGTTTGAGTCGAAATAATGAAATTCGAAGGAAATCTCCCTATTCTCAAAAGCAATATTCGTTTGAGTAGTTAAACTGGCGATTTCGTCATTTGCAGCTTGTAAATCTTTTTCCAACTTCTGGTTTTCTACCGTTAGTTCCATGATTTCGCGTCGTAGCGAAGCTTCATCAAAATCGGTTGCTCGTTGCCATCCCGGTCGCTTTATATCATTTTTTGCCTTCATAATAGAAACAGCTAGTTTGCCAGATAAATCCTCAGATGACTTCCATATACTAGCTAGACGGTTGTTCATGGCTTTTGTTCTGAAATCTTTTAACTTCCGTATTTTTTCAGGATCTTTCTCGCATTTGTCGGGGGCGACTTCAACTCCTTCGTCTATCGCAAAAACCAAAACTGGTATGCCCTTTTCAATAGCGTAATCGTACTCCATTTCAGTATAACTTGCTCCGGTTACTGGGTGGACTGTACCATATCTTTTTCCAATGATCAGCACATAATAATCACACAAATCTATTACTTTCTTGATTATATCAAACTGTTCCGCATCTGCGGCGGCAAAAGCCTCCATGCCTGCCGGAATGCAGTCTGCCATAAGTAACAAATCAAGAATCATTTTCCGCTCATTGACCAAGTCAGAGAAAGTTGAACTAATAAATACCTGATACCTTTTTTCGCTCATAATTTGTCTCCTCTATCGTTAGTTTCAGGCATAAATTCCAGAATATCATCCACGCCACAGACCAGCACACAGCAGATACTTGCCGATTTTCCCAATAAAGGCTTATTGATAACTGGTAAAATGGGACTATCATCAGCATACAACATCGTGAGAAGGCACTTACTTGCCCGGATCGGTCACTTGTTGGAGAGATTCATCGATTCTCTCTATTACCTTATGCTTAAGCAAAGTCGCAGCGAAAATTCCGCGTACATCCATTCTCAAACGATGCAGTATATCATCGCTTGAATTTACTGCCTGATTTTGGCTGGGCAATAAAGAACCAAGTCGGTTTGCACACGCTTGCAGTGCATCTATCTCTTTATAATCCTGGCGTAGCTGGTTGTCCAACTCGAT
>CANQXH010000057.1 GCA_947627745.1 uncultured Oscillospiraceae bacterium | reverse complement strand
AGGAGCTGGAGGCCGCCCGGATTTGCTGACTTCGGTCGGGCTTCGCCCTCCCTTCGTCAGCAAATCCGCTCCCTAGAAACGAAAACTCTTTCGCTTTTTTTCAGTCTCACATCATTGACAAATGAACAATCTCACAAAATCGTGAGTATATAGTTTCCGCAATTCAGGCTACTGAATTGCAGCTGAATTGCAGGTCAATTACAAAACTAAGTTCCAGTTTGCAAAAGTAAATGCGTAGAGAGGCAGATTCTTGCAAAACTAAAATCCGGCAAATCAAGAATTTTGGATTTTGCGGGAATTTACGAATGCAAACTGGAATTTACAAAACCAAATAAGTTGCATACCAGCGACAGCTGTGATACAATGGCTACAGATCAAGCACCGGCGCCTAAAAATAAGCATGACAACCGGAGGTGAAAGGATCCTCGCTTTTTTCGCAAGATGAACTTCCACCCCCGCGGCAAGCAATATGGCTTCCGAATGGCGGTTTTTCGGTTTATTTCTTTAGAAGTTTCGGGTGAGATTGATGTCATTGGCGGGAATCTGGCGGATTGTGAGTTGGGCCAGAATATCATCGCCGTAGAAGAAGCTGAACAGCTGGTATGCGGACCGGTTGTTCAGCTTTTTTCTTGCGTAGGAATTGATGTGATTCATCATAAGGTCGACTTCCGTCTGGGAAAGGAAGTCAAAGGCAGTTCCTTTGGGAAGGTCACGCCGGATCATTTCGTGAGTTACTTCGCAGGTCCCTTTCTGATTAGAACACTGGGGGTCACAGAAGAAGACGCAGGTACGGAGTTCGCCGGTTGTCATGTCGCGTTCAATAGACATTGGGTCAGTAAACCCGCTGCCTCTGTCTGTAAGGATGACGGGAAAAAGTGATCGGAATCGCTCTGTGCCAAGGATCGTGTCAAGAGAACGGTGTCGGACTTCCTTGGAGATCGTGGATGGATTTTTTCCGAGACTTGTCCCGATCTCCGAAAAGCTTGCTCTATCCCGGAGCGCTTTTTCGATCTCGATCCGTTCCCTGAGTGTGAGAAGGGAATGCTTTTCCATGGTGCTTTCCTCCTGTCGGCTCCTTTCCGCTATCCCGACGTCAGGAAACAGTATATAACAACTGGCGCGGCAAAGAAAGAGCAGCACCCGAAGATGCTGCCCTGCTGGCAATCTCACGGCGTTCTCTCCCATGGACCCGTGTTTGCATAATTATTTCTACCAAAGGGCTTGCAACTTTACTTCTGGTTGGCAAATACGTCAGCTGAGACTTAACTTTGCAACTCAAAAAAGGGAGCTAGGCAAGCACTTAGCTCCCCATGTCAATGAACATTATCTCAGCTGCTTCCGGTATACTTTCCGTCAACGAGAAGCTCCAACATTTCTTGAGGCCATATCTCATTGGGAAACAATTCCAAAGCGCCATGCATAAAACTTGCAATGAGGGAAGGCTCTCCTTTGCCGCGGTCATAGGAGTTATCAAAGATATAGCACTCATCGCAAACGTTCTCATCAAGCAACTTCGGAATAAGCTTCATGGCTCTAGCGTAGCGCCCAATGACCTTGTCTGGTGGTACATCGTGGCCTCCAAGGGCGTAGCGTGTGGCGACACGTTGAAGATTAATTGCCGGGTCCTTGGTTAGGACATAGTAACAGCGGATATAGTAACCAACGCTTTTTGCTTTGGTCATCAGAATGAGATTTCGATCCGTTGATAAGACCGTTTCAAAAGCAAAATCTTTCTGGTCAGCTAAAAGTGCCTCGCGAGTCTTTTCAGCGATAATTGCGGCATCCATAGGGGAACAGCCAAGTTTGTTCTGAATCTCATCTGCGTTGACGATATCGCATGGGGGAGAGAAGTGTTCAATTATCGTACTCTTGCCGGAACCATTTGGCCCGCAAAACGCTTCAAGGATGGGGCTCATAATTTTGTCCTCCCAATAAGTTCAATTCATATGAGTTAGCTTGCCAGTGTCGGGGTCCAAATAGGTAAAATGACTCAGACGACCGGCTTTTTCTGGAGCGGCAATTGCCGCTTTCACAGCGTGCTCCAATACGGAACGATTCAGTGGGTTTATTGTGTGTCTGCTGCCTGGAGCAACAACATCAAAAGGGAACCCGCGTTCGGCAGAAAACCGTTTCAAAAAGATATTGATGGCCGTACTTAGTGGAATTCCTATATCATCAGCGACCTGTTCTGCCTCAATTTTAAGTTGGTCATCAATTCTAGCTGAAATTGTAGCCATTAAGATACCTCCCAAAAATACAACTACAGTTTATTTGAGAGTTTCGTATCAACAACTATTAAAGAATTGCATTGTGAGACCACTTCCTCCCCGTCATTGTTATTCGTTCAACTTCCTTTTCCTATTTAATCTCTATCTTTTGCTAACTACATACTCATTTCTTTATTAGTACATGAGGCCCTCCTTTTCTGCTTAACAATTTAGATGATTCAAATGAAACTTCTCCAAAATACCCACACTTAAAGTATAGCATAAGGTTCTGCAATTGTCAATAGACGTATTACAAATATAATCATTTGCACTACAAATGCATGGGTAATAAGAGGTCTTACAAAGTAGGCTCCTCTTAGCCCTCATGCAAGACAGTTAAGACACGGCGTGTTGCTGGTAGTGTCAATGAGGGCGATTCCCGTGGAGATGCGCCAGGCATACCACCCCATGCGCTAGTTCCAGACATCGTACTCCGCACAGGCGGTGGCGTCGGTCTTCTGGGTGTAGATCATGAGCTGTTCATGGAAAGGGTACTTGTAGAGCCTCACCGCTGTTTTCAGGAAGAAAGATGTATAGTAAAAGTGGTCACAGCGGAGAGTGAATGATAGGGAAACTTGTCAAGTATGGTGGACACTTAAAAGAGTGAAAAATTCATTGGGGGCGAGGTAAGCGATGCTGGAATGAAGCCTGGAGGAATTGTAATACAGCTCAATGTATTTTACGATCTTCCTGGACGCGTCCTCGTAGGTGTACTGGGTCAGAGAACCCAGCTCCGTTTCCAAGGTATGCCAAAAGCTCTCAATAGGCTGGTTATCGCTGGGCGTCCCAGGGCGGGACATGCTCTTCCGAAAGCCATAGGCCTCGACCAGCTCCTTGGTTCGTTTCGCCGTATATTGGCTCCCTCTGTCACTATGATACACCGCCCCGTCCGGCCGATCTGGGTTCCGTCCAACCGCCATTCTAAATGCCTCTTGAACAAGATCCTGCGTCTGTCTCCTACTGATCGACCAGCCGACAATACGGCGCGTCGCGACGTCGATCACGCCGCACAGGTACAGCGTCCCGTTCCGGTATCGCAGTTCCGTAATGTCCGAACACCACAGAAAATTGGGTTCTTTCACGGAGAATTTATCCCATATGAGATTTTCTTCGAGATATTGTTTCTGCGTCGCGCGTGGTTTGGAAGGAGCGCGATCCCTGCCGGCCTTTGCCGCCAGGCCATTTGTATGCAAGATCCGGGCAATTCGGTACTCGCTTACCGCCATCCCTTTCTTGAGTAGATCCTTTCGAATCCGAATCCGGCCATAATTACCCTGGTTTTCCTTAAAACAGTGAATGACCGCCGCTTCTTCCGCTATTTTTTCACTTTTGGGCTGTACCGGCCCGCAATAATAGCCGCTCCTCGATACCCCGATGATCTGGCACACTTTGTTGGTATCGTAACCCTTTAACCGCGCTTTGGCGAATTCGATCCGCCGTCTGGGTGCTTCGCAAAGTATGCCGCTGCTTTTTTTAAAATCTCGTTCTCCATTTTCAGCCGCTCGTTTTCTTTCTGAAACTTCCGCAGCTCCGTGTCGGCGGCCTTTTGGTGTCCCTTTCCCACAAACGCTTCGGCTCCGTAGGTACGGTACTCGTCCACCCAGCGGTACAGCATGACCGTATTGATCTCAAATTGTTGACGTAAGAAACGCATTGGTGCAAGAGTTTTTGCAGATCATCTGCATCAGACAGAAAGGAAATCGATCCCACACGCTGTATTTCTTTGTTTACAGCGGCGCAGATTTTGGTGGGGATATGGCTTGACTTTTCGCGGATTCAGAGGTACAATGCAAAAAAGAAATAGGCTCCCCAAACGGCGAACGGTTTGGGGAGCTTTTTACGACCACATTCCATCCCACAGTCCGGTCCGGAGGGGATGGAAACAGTGGAAAAATAAGCGCCGGAAAGTATCGTTTCCAGAGCAAAAAGGGCCGGAAATCGCCAAAAATGACTTAAAAAAATTATCAGTCTCTATTTGGGATGTTGAGACCGCTAGTTCGAGACTCGACACTCTGACCACGTCCGGAGTAAAGTTCGCTTTGCTCCGGCACTTCTTATTGCCTATGGCACAAGCCCGCAAATTCTTTCATAAAGAACAGAAAATGTTTATTGTGATACGGCAGAGCCGCCCCGGCGAGGTTAACATCGCCGGGGCGGTTTTGTTTCAGTTCGTCTGAAATCCTTCGCCGTAAGCGCCGCCGCTGCTGGGCAGCGGCGGCGCGGGCTTGAGAAGGGTCTTACCCCTCAAATTTCTGATTTAAGTAGCGGATCACGGTAGAGGGGATCAGGGCCGCCACCAGGATAGTGACCATGGCCATGGGCGGGTAATTCCAGACCAGGGTCAGGATCAGGCCCAGGATCTTCACCCCCATGTCCACCCACATCCAATGGTTCAATGTGCGGGCCGACTCCAGGTACTGGGGGTCTCCCCGGTTGGCGTAGCCCAGCGCATAGCCCTGGGCCATGATATTGATAGAGGCCAACATCGCCACCGCCCAATACAGGCACTGGGCGAACATATTGGTAAAGTGGGTCCCGGCGAATTTCGACACATAGGGAATCAGCGAGACAAAAAACAACATCAAGATGGTGTGCCAAATCACCCGGGTGGTGATCCGGCTGGCGGTGTGCCATTGGTTGTGCAAATTGACCCACATGGCCCCCAGCCAGAAAAAGGACACCGCATAGGCAAAAAAATGCTCCCGCAGCGCCCAAAGGCCGGCAAAGCTGGGCTCCTCCGGCAAGTCCAGGTCCAGTACCAGAATTGTAATGATAATCGCGAAGACAGCGTCGGTAAAGGAAACCAGGCGATCCTTGGTCATGACCTTCGATTCGGTAGTCAAGGCGATCCACTCCCATGCTTCATTCTTTCTAAAAAAATAATAGCATGAAATTCCATAGGAAACAAGGGCATTTCCGGAAAAAATGAAAAAACTGACTTATTCTCAAATCATCCTCGGCAGGTACTGATAAAGCGGCGGGCAAGGATTTGCCCGCCGCTTATCCGATTGTTGGGTTATTTCTTTCCGTGCCGGTTTTTGACCCCGGCTTTCTGTCCGATCCCGCTCTGCATCACGAACGTCACCGCGGCTCCGGCCAGGGAGACGATCAGCAGCGGCAGCCAAAGGCCGAGATTACTGCTGTCTCCGGTCTTCGGCGTATCATCGGGGGTAGTCGGCGTCGTGGAGCCGGTGGGAGGAGGCGGCGTCCGGTCCTTACTGTTGACAAATCTGGCCTCCGCGAACCTGCCCTCCTGGATGGTCCCCTCAGCGCCGGTGGATCTGGTGGTGTACCCATCCTGGTTGGCCTCAAGCTCTGTCACCGTGTAGGTAATGCCATCAGGCAGCCTCGTCGCGCTCAGGCTCTGACCGTGTTTCAGCGTGAACTCGGCCACGCCGTCCGTGAAGAACATGCCGCCGTACTGACCGTTTATGGTCTTGTCGCTCAGCTCTACCCGGAAATGCCACTCCTTCTGGGTGTCGCCCGCGGTACCCGTCACGACTTTCGTCACGATCAGACCGCCCGGCAGGGGATTCTCGGGGATTTCTGTCTCGACCTCGGGGTGAGCGCCGACTGTGACAAAGGCCTGATTGTAGACGATGCCGGCCACCTTGGCGTTCTCATTTACCTGCACCGTCAGGCTGACCGCGCCGTCCGTGTTCGGAGCGGCCTCAAAGGTCCAGGTCACGGTATGGGTGCTGGCATCGTAGACGCCGCCACTGTCGGCGCTGACAAAGTCCACGCCGTCATCCAGCGGGTCGCGGATCACCACTTTGGCGGTCTCCGGGTCATAGTTCTGCCAGGTGATCTCGTAGGTGATCTCATCGCCTACCTCTACCAGGTTCTTGTCGCCGGGGGTCACTTCCGTCTTATGGGGATCCGGTCCGGTGGACTTGGAGTTCACAAACTCGGCCTTCGCCGTGTCGCCCGCCGGGATGGTTCCTTTCTCCCCTTCCGACGAAGTCAAGTACCCATCCTCATTAGCCTCAGCTTCTTTGACTTCATAGGTAATACCGGCCGGCAAATCGGTGGCAGTCCGGCTCTCGCCGTGCTTCAGGGTAAATTCGGCGATGCCGGCGTTGAACGTCATTTCTCCGTAGTCGCCGTACAGGGTGGTATCGGACAGGGTTACGGTGAAATGCCACAGCTTCTCCGTGTCGCCCTGGTCGCCCTTGACGGTCTTGGTCACCATCAGGCCGCCATACTCCGCCACGGGGTTCTCCACCCACTTCGTGTCGGTGGATGTGTTGCCGACGGTAACAGTGGCTTGATTTTCCACCTTCTTGTTGTCGTCCAAGGCGTGGATGTTGACAAGCACCGTCAGCGTTACATACCCACGTTCTCTGGGATTCTGTTCGCCAAGGTCCCAAGTTACCGTGCGGGTATCCGGGTCATAGGAATAGCCCTCGCTGGCGCTGACAAAGTCCACGCCGGGATCCAGCTTGTCCGTGATGGTGATCTTCGCTTTCGCCGGCTGGCCGTCTTCGTCGGAGGCATTGTTCTGCCAGGTGATCCGGTAGGTGATGGTATCGCCCACTTTGACCTCCGGGCCAACATAGCCGTCTTCATCGGCCACCAGATCGCGGCTGACGTCCCGATCGTTTACATGGGTCTCGGTCTTCTCGGGCTCCGTGGGATTCTCGATAATCCGAGTCTTGATCTCAGGATTGTTGCCCACCTGGACGCCCGCCTGGTTGCGGACACGGTCATCCTTCGTGGTTTCGTCGGGACCGTACTCCGGATGGTCGTAGCTCCAGAACTTCTCCGCGTCCTTGTTGACCCGGACTTTCAGATCCACGTTGCCCCCCGTATTGGCGGGACGGTTATGCAGCACCCACACCACCACATGGGCCTTGGCATAATAGTAGATATCGATCGTCTTGTCTTCGGACTCTTCGATGGTGTATTGGAGCGCCGGCTTCTCGCCGTTGTAAGTGTGCTCCACCTTATCAAATCCGATGCTCTCCGCGATGGGCATTGCCCCGTGAGGATCGTCGGTGGGGGCATCGTAATCGTGTACCTCCACGCTGAAGGAATAGACTACGTCCGTTTCCTGCTCCTGGGGCTCCTGCGCCGGTTCGGTACCGGAAGGAACCTCGTCCCCGTCCTGCTCACCCGTGACGGGGTCGGTCGGATCGGTGACGTCGCCCGGGACGGGGTCTGTCGGATCGGTGGCGTCGCCCGGGACGGGTTCTGTCGGATCGGTGCTGTCACCCGCAGTGGGCTCATCCTCGTCACGCATGGCCTGGGGCTTATCGATAATGGGCACACCGAAATTGCTGATCTCCTGCGGCTCATCGGCGGAGGGCTCGCCGTCGGTGGGCTCATCAGCGGTGGGACCGGTAGTAGCGGGAAGATCCATGCCCGGACCCTCCAGGCCGGGATCTACCTGGGACTCGCCCGTAGGCGCGGCGGTCTCCTCCGGCGAGGACTCCGTGGGCCCGGTGGTCTCCTCCGGCGAGGTCTCCGTGGGTTCGGTGGTTCCTTCCGTGGAAGGCTCGGTGGGTCCATTGGGAACAACTGGCGGCAGGTTCTGCGTCCGGATCTCCTTGGTGACGGTCACCGTCACCGCGCTGCCATAGGTGCCAAGCTTCGCGTCCTTGATGATCTCCTGATCGTTGGCGGTCAGCGAATACACCGTGCCGACAGGCAGATCCTTGACGGTTATCTGCTGGCCGGGCTTGAGCATGAAGGTCTTCGAGCTTTCGGACCAGTTACTCTTATTGCCTTCCGAATCCTCCAAATCGTAACTGGACTCCAGATCCTTACCCTCGGGGGCTGTCAGCGTCAAGGTGAAGGTGATATCCTCGGTTGGATCGGCGCCAGCCCCGCCATAGAGCATGATGGTCAGGTTCCCCGTTTCCGGCTTCCGCGTGTCGGCGCCATTGGTCAGCGTGCCGCCGTTTACGCCGGCAGAAACGAAGTCCACACCGGGATCCAGCTTATCGGTGATGATGACGTCCGCCGCTTCCTCCTCGTAGTTGTGCCAGCTGATCTGATAATCGATCTCGTCGCCGGGCATCACCTGCATTCCCTCGCCCGGAGTGACTTCTGTCTTCTCCATTTGAGGCGTGGGATTCTCGATGATCTTGGTTTCCACGAACGGGTCGCCGTTCACCTTCACGCTAGCCTGGTTGTCAACGATGCCGACAGGGGTCGCCTTCTCGTTGACCCTCACCATGAGGGTCACGATATCGCTTTCCTTGGCGGCCCGGTCTTCCAAGATCCAGGTGACGGTGTGGGTCTTCGCGTCGTAGGAAATGCTCACATGGTCCCCAGTGATGGAGTCCCCCGCTTCGGTCAGCGTCACGCCGCCGAAGCTGGCGCTGACAAAGTCCACGCCGGGATCCAGCGGGTCACGGATGATCACGTTGGCGGCCTCGTCATGGCCGTTGGTCCAGTGGATGGTGTAGGTGATCACGTCGCCCACATACACCAGCGGGCCGGTGACGGTCTGATCCGCGCCCTCCTTGGGGGTCAGATCGGGATCGTTTTCCTCTTCGCCGCCACTGGGCTCATGGTTGACATTGGTCTCGTCCTTATCCGGGATCGGGTTCTCCACGATCTGGGTCAGGAGGAAGGCGTCATCGTCCACCTTCACCCGGGCCTGGTTCAGGACCTCGTAGTCCAGCTCCTCCGTCGGCGCATCCGGGGTAAAGCCGTCGGCGGTGTCCTTGTACTTGTACTCGAGGAACGCATTCTCATTGACGGTAACGGTCAGTTTCAGTGCGCCTTTTTCCAGAGCTTCCTTGATACCCAGGTTCCAAACGACGGTATGGGCCGGGATCGGAACATCGTCATAGCCGTCGCCGGACAGGGTATCTTCCTTCTCATAGTACACGCCGCCGTTATCGGCGCTCACGAAGTCCACGCCGGGATCCAGGGTATCCATCACGATCACCCGGGCATCCTCGGTCTTGTAGTTCTGCCAGGTGATCTGATAGGTGATCTCGTCGCCGATTTTCACCATCACGCCGTCGCCGGGGGTGACCTCGGTCTTTTCTTCCTCGGGGGTGGGGTTCTCGATGGTGTCCGTCTGTTGCTCCGCGTTCTGGCCCACGGTCACATAGGCGGTGTTGTCCACATAGCCCACGGGCGTGGCGGAATCCAGCACCTGCACCACCAGCGTAACCTTGCCGGAGGCGCCGGCGGGGACAACGCCCAGGTTAAAGGTGACCGTATGGTCGGCCTTGGTATAGGCAATGGCACTGCGGGTCTCCATTGAATCCTCGCCATAGCCGGGAGCGTCGCCAATGCGCTGATCGCCTTCTACATTGTATACAAGGCTCTGTTCGGTGCCCGGATTATAGCTCGCGTCGTCGCCGGGCGCGGGGATAAATGTGTTGGGGTCAAACTTGGCGCTGACAAACTTCACGTTGGGATCCAGCGGATCGCGAATGCTGATGGTGGCCGCCTTGTTTTCGTAGTTGTTCCACTCGATCTCGTAGGTGATCTTATCGCCCGGGAAGACCGTGGGACCGTGGAGCTTTGTATCCTCCTCGCTGGGCAGCAGGTTGTTGTTGGGATCGTCAGGGCCGACAGGGGTGTTGCCTTCCCCAGCCGGATTCTTGCTGCCATGTTCAATGTTGGTCTCCGTCTTGGAGGGCTGGTTGAGGGGGTTGACCACGGTATTGGTATTGTAGGCGTTGTCCGCCACCCGGACGGTGGCCCGGTTGCGCACCAGGAAGTCGTTGTCGGAGGCGTCCACGGGCTTGTCGGCCACGCCATCCTCGTCGTAGTCCCACCACTCGGCCGCGTTTCCGTTCACCTTGACGGTGAGCTGCACGGTGCCGGTGTCGCCATTTTCCGTGTTCTCGATGACCCAGATCACCACATTGCCGCTGTCCACCGTGACCGGGGACGCCGCATCCTTATAGATCTCGGCCAGGAAGCTGTCAGCCTCCTCTTTCGTGTCAAAATGCTGATACGTTCCGCCATCGGGCACGGTGGCGCCTACGAAGTCCACGCCCTTGTCCAGCGGGTCGATGATGACCACCCGGGCCCGGTCGCCGGTGGCGTTGGTCCACTTGATCTCGTAGGTGATCTCATCCCCCACCTGGACGGCGGGATAGGTGTTGGGATCCTCCTCGGACGGCTCCACGGGGCGGTCGTTGATCTGCGTCTCCGTCTTGTCCTTATTGATGGTGTTGACGAAGTTGGCAGACTCCTCGAATGTACCGGTGTTGCCGAACACGGAGTACACGCCGATGTAGTTGGTGCTGCTGGTGAACGGGAATTCGGCCGGATTCCTGTTCACCTGTGCCGGCTCGTCCTTCACGGCGAAGTGGACCGTGGGGCTGGTGACGAAGCGGGCGAAATCTCTGAGGTAGCCGGAGCCCTCGCCATAATAATGCTGGTCGAGGAGCACGCCGTCCTTGAAGAAGTAGTGACGAACCTGGCCGCCGCCGATGTCTTCGTCGCAGCCGCCCTGCGCCAAAGGCACGCAGCTGGGGTTGTCCATGACGGTATGCCTATCGATTCTCTGAGTAGTATTCGTGTTCTCGTTCTGGTTCGTATCGCTATGCCAGAGCCAGAATACCGAAGTTCCATCCGGAACGCTCTTCGGCTGATGGTGGTTGTCGCCTTGTGCGTTCTCATTCATGGTGGAGTACGCTTCCCAGACAACGGCGTTGGTGTTGAAGAAGGGCTCTAAATGGTAATAGGCTTCTTCGTTCTTTGTGCCGCCCTGTTTCAGCGCCCAAGTCAGACCGTACTGGGTGAGATTACCGCGATACTGATCGGGAATATTCGCGGCCAGATCCAGCGGGTAAATATCCCCGTAGGTCGTCCCGGTGTTATAATATACGGGTATCTGCTGTTTGCCGGGCTGATAGGTGCTGGTGGAGCCCACCTGCTGGGTGTGGCTCACCCGCTTCAGCGTGTAGCCCATGTCCATCTGCTCATCGGTGAGCTTCTCGGTGACGCGGTAGACTGAGCCTGACGAGATGCCGCTGAACAGCAGTCCGTAGCCGTTTTTCAGCCGGAACTCGGCGGTATACTGCGCGATTTCCCCGTTTGTCAGATCACTGGGGATCAGATCCGGACGATCCGCGATGGGGATGATCTGATCGTAGAGGTCGTCCGCTGTCATGGTGGCATGGGATGCGTCCTTGCCGTCGCCGTCGGGGTTGGCGTTCTGGCCGAAGAACACCTCTTCCGTCCAGTAGGCGCTGGCGGTGAGGTAGGGCGTGTGGAAGGAGAGGGCGCTGGTCTCGTCGTGGACGCTCGGGTCGATGGTCATCAGCTCAAAGTTATTGAGTGTCTTGTCGCTGTGATTTCCGATGTTAAATCCCGCTTCGCCGACCGGATCAAGGCCTTCCCAGCTGTTGGTGAACGTATCCATGGACACCAGCCAGACGGTGGCGGCAGAGAACGTGCCCTTAGTGCCGGCACCGCCACTATCGACTGTGACGTCCCCGGTATCCACGGTTCCGTTCTGATCCACCTCATCATTGTGGTATACGCGGAAGCTTGTGTCGGTCAAACCGGCTGTCTCTACCGTATTTCTGTTCTTGCCGATGAAGACATAGTACGGCCCGCCGTCAGAGTCATTGTATTCCGTGCCGTCGACATAGGCATATCCACTAGAAGTGCTGGAGGAGACCAAGCGGTTGCCATTGACATCCACCATGGCCTTTTGGCCGTCCTTGGTCTGGAGGAACAGCTGCGTGTCAAGCTGCAGGTCGATGTAGTGGAACTGCCGCTGCCAGCTGCCGTTCATTCCATCCTCGCCCATATACTTGACCACAATGGCGCTTTGCAGACCGGTGACGCCGTCGATGTAGACCTGATAGTTGAACTCGTCCTCGTTATTGATCAGCGCATGCGAAGCTGGGTCTTCCACCAGTTTCGTCACCAGCAGGGTAGTGTCCATGATGTACAGACGTCCGTTGTTGCCCAGATAGGTGTTCACACGCACGTCGCTGCTGGTGGAGCCGGTGCTGATGGTGGGCATGTAGTAGTTGTTGGCCGTGCGGGTCACGTTGCTCGCGTAGAAGCCCCAGTTCAGTCCGGATTCTTCCGGGTAGCGCTCTACCTTGTAATAAGCATCGATATTCGCATTCGACTCATAGGCTCCGTCCTTCTGCTGGACCGCCTGAGACAGGTCGCCTACCCGCAGTCCACCGGGCTTGGCGCAGACGACCCAGTCGCCATCCGCGACCGCCGTTTGTTGCGCTGCCCAAGTTGACGCGTATTTCCCGGCGTCCGATTCCGGCACTTTTGCCTTAGCGGCAGCATATGCGGGCTCAGAAAGATCAGTAGGCTTTTCGTTATCTTTCTTATCGCAATCGACGAAATAGCCCGTTGCGTCAAGAGGCCAGCCAAGGTAAGCCTTGCCGCGGGTGTTGTCGCCGGTGTCGGTGGCGGACAAGTAGGGGTAGTCGGGATACTGCCCGCTCATGTCGTGCCAAACCAGCATGTCGCCGTTGGAGATACCGGCGGACCGATATGCCGAACCGAACTCGCTGCCCTTCCGGGCAATGACGTACTGGGTATAGGTAGCGTTCTTGCTGCCCTTTTCCAGATTGTAGAAGTCGATGGCCAGGAAGAAATAGCCTTCGGAGGGGAAGGGATCGGTGCCATTCTTGGTCACGTCGTCCAGGATGTCACTTTCGAGCAGAACGATGTCTTGGTCCTGAAGGTTGGAAGGATCAAATCCCGCCGCTTGCAAAGCTTGGTTGATATTGTTCGTATTAGTCGTTACATCGCCGCTCGCCACTGCGTCAAGACGATCCTTGACCAGCCTGCCGCCGAACTCCGTAGGCAGGAATGTACGAGCATCCTCCCCGGCATCCCTCTCATCGATTGCCACGCGACGCCATGCTCTCTCTTCCTGAACCCATATATACGCATGGCTGTACAGGGGCAGGGCGCGCTGGAACGCATAGTAGCGGTTGCCGGAGTCGGGAGAGAAGGAGGTCACCGGGTCGCCGTAGGTGAAGTCGGTGGCGCTGGTGGCGTAGTCGCTGTACCGCTTCAGGGGGTTGTACCAGTTGGAGAAAAATTCCACGTTACCCTGGGCGATGCCCCGGGCGGCCGCCGCATCCGCCGAGGAGATCTTGTTGTCCATGGTGTACTCCGCGTCGATGGCTCCGGCCATGTTGATGCGGCCGTTTTCCAGCACCTCGTCGCTGACGCCGACGGTGTAGTACACGCGCAGGGGGAAGCTGGCCGAGTTGGGGGTATTGGGAAAAATAGTAATACCCTCGCCGGGGATGTTGGTCTCGTAGGTGTAGTTCCCATCCACGCCCTCATTGATGGTGATTTTCCGCAGGGGCAGCATGTTCGCAGGGATGTTGACCCACAGGGCCTCGTCATAGTTGGCGTCGCTCTCCAAAGCGGGATGGTCGTCGTTGTAGTCGCCGGTGTTCTCCACCCAGATGCGCATATCCGCCAGAGCATAGACGCCGGCCGTATTCAAATGGTTCTGCGTAGCCCCGTCATACACCACGCCATCCGGTACGCCGGTAGTACCATAGGCGGGGTTCATATAGAGCATTTGCCGGTCGGCCTGCGGATCTGTGAGCCGGTAGAAGGTGTATACCGTCTGTTTCTCTTTGGTCAACATGTCGCCCACGTCATAGATGTTGCCCAGCGTGGGGACGAACTGGGCGGCGGTAGTATAACCGACGCGGTAGACCCAGCCGGCCGCCCAGGCTTGCTCGGCGGTCATACCATTAAGGGTCGCTTGGTATTCTACGTTTGTGATGCCAATCGCCGGATCCTCCGAGGGGTCGCCGCGATACCAGCCCGCGGGCAGCGGGTTTTCTCCTTGCCCACCATGATACTTCATGTACAGGTCGTTCCACTGGTAGTCGTACACGGCGGTCTTGGTGATGCCGTGGTACTGCCCGAACAGGGACACGCCCTTGACGTCCTTCACCTCCATGTACTTGCCCATGGGGTCCATGAAGGTGATGGAGTTGTTCACGCCCAGGTCGTTCTCGCCGGCGACAGGAACGAAAGTTATACCAATTGTCGCGTCTACGATGCTCTGGAACGCATCGGCAATTTGATCGGCGGTATTGGCGTCAAAGAAGGTGTCCGTATAGTAGATGTTATTGATCACATCTTGCTTGGTAACAGTTACGTCATGAAGGCTTATTTGATTGCTAGGAAGCTGATTAAATACCTGATTATAAGTGGGTCGACTCGAAGCCGGATAACCAGCATAAACCGTTGGTAATCTTGGTGCAGTGTTCGTTGTACTCCAAGTGTTCCATGTATTATAAGCCTCTTGTACAACATAGCGACTATTTCTAAAAGCAGTGTTAGACCTATTAAATCCGTTGACTGCCGCGCTCGGGTTCAGAAGCGCGGTCGCGGTTGGGGTTCCATAGGTGCCATGACCCACCTGCCCGAGGGAGATACCCACTGTATTAAAGGCAAGATCAACAGAAGCCAGATTTGTCGCTTCCACTTCCTCCGCCGCATCCCGATAGTGCTTGATGACCGCGGCCTTCATCAGGGCGGTACGCATGACCGTATTCAAGATGATGGGAGGATCGTCAAACAATCCCGCATTCAAGCTGCTATCTTGATTCGGGTTCCACCACTGGCCAGAAGCTGCGGATTCCATCATGATCTGCGGGTCGCCATCACCAAGGAAGACAAACGCGGGAAGTACGCTGTATGGTTTCCCACTGATCATGGTGGTCGTACTCGTGCTGTTAAGCAGCATATTCAGGCCGCGCCACATACCGGAGTCAATATTGGTATTGGAGCCGATGTAACCGCCGGTTCCGTTTCCGTCGCCATCGTCATGAAAACCCTGGCCTGTATATAACGTGCCGTTGCTTATGCTATTATATCCGTATCCGCCGTCGGGCTGGAGGGATTGAAATCCGTACAGATAATAGTCCGCATTACTAGCAACTCCTGTATTTCCGTCTTGATTGGAATAGTTAAAATTATCCGTAATGCGGATATAATTATTTGTTGTAGCGCCAACAGCATCGCTGCGGGCGTCGCTAATCGGCTCATAATGCGCCAGCGGCATTAGGACCTGAGAATACGACGAAAACAGGACCACGCCCACCCGGTTCTTTTCATTCAGCTTCATCAACCGGTCGATGGCGTCGTTCATAGCCTTGACGGACTGGTAGATCTTACTGGGGCCCATATCATAGGCGTCACCGGGATTGGGGTCCGCGTTTTGGTTCTGCGCGTTGCCCATGGAGCCGGACACGTCCAGCACCATGACCAGGTCCAAGGGGATCGTGGTCTGGGTGTTGTTCTGCTCGCTAGACCCCAGCACGCTGTAAACGTGCAGAAAGTCTGCATCAAGGGTAATGGAACCGTTTACGCCGTCGTCGGCCTGGTTCAGGGTCAGAGTAGTCCCGTTCCAGTTAGGGTCCTTGCTATCGTTGTAGCCAAGGGCGAACACGGTCTTATCCGACCAGAGACGACCGGCATAGCGGGTGTTGGACGAGAAATCCAACATCTGCTTGTAGGTATCCATGGTACTGGGATCCGCCTCCCGGGTAACGCCGGAAGTGGGCGAGCCCGCGGCCGCCTCGACGGAAGGAATAAACCGAAACAGGCTCATGGCGCTAAGCACTGTACACAGGCACAGTACCGCCGCAATGAGTCTGCGCGGGATCCCAACATTATTCCTTTTTCCAAATTTCACATGCATGGTTGATTCCCCCTTACGAACTGTTTTCCGCAATGCGCCGCCGCTTTCGGCAGCTGTAAACCAAAGAGTCCAGCACCGCGAAGCCGAGGATTGCCCCCCGCTTCGCAAGAATGTGTACTTTTTGGTGAGTTAGAAATGCAATGCCCTTTGTTCGCTGGAAAACGACTGGGAAGCAAAATGCTTATAAAATACCGTATTTTCGATCTGCCAAGCATTGTGCAATACTAACAGTGTTTTCCCGGATGGGCGAATTTACAGGAAAGTACACCTTTCCGCAACGCACAAAAAATATTCCCGCTATTTTCTCAAATACATGGTAATTATATCACGCCGGTTTTTTAATTTCAATACTTTATTTACAAAAATGTGAAAAATCTTTGTAGCGTTACAATTGATGTGAGACCGAAAGTCTAGAAAAAGGCGATTGAGTTTGTTAGAATAAAGTCACCACAAC
>CANQXH010000056.1 GCA_947627745.1 uncultured Oscillospiraceae bacterium | reverse complement strand
CCCGGCACGATGGACCGTTGGCCGGGGTGATGCCGGACAGATGGAGCCAGTCGTAGCCGTCGAACAGCTTGTCCAGGTCTACCTTGGTCAGATCGTACTCGGAAATGGCGCTGTGCTTTCGGTCATAGGTGACCTTGCTGGGCCGGATGCCGTAGCCGGTCTCCAGATAGTAAGTACCCAGCCGGTGGGTGGGGGTCTCCTCGGGGGTGCTGAGAATGACGGGGGTGCAGTGCACGTCGTTGCTGCGGAGCATCCGGATGGCGCTCTTGCCGATGGAATTGTTGGGCACTACGGAAAAGAAGGTGCTGTCGATGCCCAGGTTCGCCAGAGCCAGGGCAATGTTGGCCTCGCTGCCGCCGTAGCTGGCCTCAAAACTGGTGGCCATGCGGATCTTCTCATAGTTGGGCGGGGTCAGGCGGAGCATGATTTCACCGATGGTAATGAATTTCTGCGGACTGCCGCTCTTCAAAAGGGGATTGGAGTGTTCCATGTTGCCGATACCTCCTCAGGATTCTTCTGTTCCATTATACCAAAATATTGGTGGATTTCAATAGGGCTTTTCCAAATATCTCCAAATTTTTGTACAATATGTCATCCGCTCCCGGAATAGAACCCATTCGACAGTTCTTTCATAGGCTGGCTTCGGGAGGTTATGCCTATGAAACAGTATTTGATCACCTTTCGTTCCATCACCTTCGCGCAGAAGGGGGAGTGGGCCATGAAGCGGGCGGGGATCCCCTGCGTCCTGGGCCGCACTCCCCGGGACATGGAGGCCCGGGGCTGCGGCTACTGCCTAAGGGTGCGGGCGGAGGCGGCTCCACAGGCCCTGAACGCCCTGAAAACCGCCGGCGCTCCTTACCGGAAGATCTATTTTTCCCGGGAGGACGGCAGATGGGAGGAGGCGGCCCTGTGATTTACCTGGACAACGGGGCCACCTCTTTTCCCAAGCCCCCGGAGGTGGCCCGGGCCATGGCGGGGGCGCTGAGCCGCTGTGCCAACCCAGGCCGAGGCGGCTACCCCGCCGCCATGGAGGCGGCCCGGGAGGTCTACCGGTGCCGGAGCCTTGCGGGGGAGCTGTTCGACTGCCCGCCGGAGGCGGTGGTTTTCACGGGAAGCTGCACCCAGGGCCTGAATATGGCCATCCGCACCCTGGTAAGGCCCGGGGCTCGGGTGGCGGTGTCCGGCTTTGAGCACAACGCCGTCACCCGGCCCCTTCATGCCCTGGGGGCGGAGCTGGTCGTGGCGGGCCGGCGGCTTTTTGACTGGGAAGACACCCTTACCCGCTTTCGGGACGCCCTGAGATCCGGCGTGGACGCGGCGGTGTTTACCCATATGTCCAATGTCTTCGGCTACATCCTGCCGGTGGAGGAGATGGCGGATCTGTGCCGCGAATTTAGAGTGCCCTTTGTGGTGGACGCCGCCCAGTCCGCCGGGACCCTTCCGGTTCGCCTGGGCCGCTGGGGCGCGGACTTCATTGCCATGCCGGGGCACAAGGGTTTGCTGGGCCCCCAGGGGACCGGTCTGCTGCTCTGCGGGCGGCTCCCGGAGCCCCTGTTCCAGGGGGGCACGGGCAGCGAATCCAGGCACCAGGATATGCCGGACTTCCTGCCGGACCGGGGAGAGGCGGGGACGCTGAACGTGCCGGGGATCTGCGGCCTGGCGGAGGGGATCCGTACCGTGTCCCGGCTGGGACTGGACACCATCCACCACCGGGAGGCGGAGCAGGCGGCGCTGTGCGCCAGGGGACTGGAAAAGCTGGGCCTTCATCCGTTCTTCGGCCCCCATCAGGGGGGCACCGTGTCCTTCCTGCCGGACGGAGACTGCGAGGCGGCGGCGGAGACGCTGGCGGGGCGCGGCATCGCCGTCCGGGCGGGACTCCACTGCGCCCCACTGGCCCATGAGAGCGCCGGGACGCTGGAAACCGGCACGGTCCGCGTGAGCTTCGGCTACAAGGCGGCGCCCTGGCAGACCCAGGCCATGCTCCAGGCCGCGGAGGCGCTGAAAAGCGGGAATGTAAATATTTTATGAAAACCTATTGCCATCCCGGTCCCAATCCGCTATAATAGAAAAGATAATAGGGTTGGTATGCGCAGCGGGATTTGCCGCTGCGGAAGGGGACAGAAACTATGGACGAGTTTATGACGAATGCCGAGGCCATCCTCCAGCAGATCAGTCAAATGAAGTGGACGGACTATCTGGATATTTTGTTGGTGGCCTTTTTGGTTTACCGAATTTTACCCATTCTCCGCTCCACCGGCACCATGCGGGTGGCGAAGGTGGTGCTGGTGGGCGTGGTTCTGGCCTGGGTGACGGCCCAGCTGAAGCTGTACACCCTGAGTTGGCTGCTGAATCAGATCCTGGCCATCGGCCTGATCGCGGTGGTGGTGCTGTTCCAGCCGGAGCTGCGGCGGATGCTGGATCACCTGGGGGGCCTGCGCCTGCAAAACATTTTGGGGGTGGAGCGTCCAGCCCAGGCCATGGATTCGGTGATCGATCAGACGGTGATGGCCTGCGAGGTGATGAGCCGGGAGAAGGTGGGCGCGTTAATCGTCTTTGCCCGGGAGAACCAGCTGGACGAGTATTTCAAAACCGGCACAGTCATCGACGGCCAGGTGTCGGAGCAGCTGCTGCGGAACATCTTTTTCCCCAAAGCGTCGCTGCATGACGGCGCGCTGATCATCCGGGACGGCCGGGTGGCCGCCGCCGGCTGTGTCCTGCCCCTTTCGGAGAGCGAACGGCTCAGCGCCGACCTGGGCACCCGGCACCGGGCGGGCGTGGGCATGAGCGAGGTGTCCGACGCCGTGGTGGTGATCGTCTCCGAGGAGACGGGGGCCATTTCCGTGGCGGTGGGCGGGATGCTCAAGCGGCACCTGGCTCCTCAGACGTTGAACCGGCTGCTCCACAATGAGCTCTGCCCCAACGAGGAGCAGAAGACCGGCCTGGTGGTGCGCCTCCGCCAGAAGCTGATGAAGAAGGATAAGGAGGGGCAGAAGTGAAAAGCAAAATTTGGTCGGCGGTGCTGTCGCTACTGATCGCCTTTGCCGGCTGGATCTATGTGATAACGGTGGTCAACCCCAATTCCGAAGCGGAATACTATAATATTCCGGTGGTCTTTACCAATGAAAGCGCTCTGGCGGACAGGGGCCTGATGATCACCTCCGGTAAGGACGCCACGGTGGATCTGCGGCTGTCCGGCAACCGGCAGGACCTGAATCTGCTCAACAGCTCCAATATTACCGTCCAGGCCAACCTTTCCGGCATTTACGAGACGGGTCCCGCCCGGCTCACCTATTCCATTTTCTATCCCGGGGACCTGCCCAATACCGCCTTTGAGGTCCTGAGCCAAACGCCGCAGCGGCTGGAGCTGACGGTGGAGCGGCGGCTGACCAAGACCATTCCCGTGGTGGTGGAGTATACCGGCAGTCTTCCCGACCCGGGCCATTACCTGTGCGATAAGGAGACGCCGATCTTAAGCGACCAGTCGGTGGAGGTGACAGGGCCCAGCTCCGTGGTGGACCTGCTGGAGCAGGCTGTGATCCAGATCGACACCACCGACCATACCGAGACATTTACCGATACCTATCCCATCACGCTGTGCGACGCCCAGGGGGAACCGGTGAGCTCCGAGCTGGTGAGGCCCAGCATCACCGAGGTGGACGCCACCTTAAATATCCGCATGGTCAAGGAAGTGCCCCTCCGCCTGGTGGTGAATCCCGGCGGCGGCGCTACCAGCGAGACCAGTACCATCGCCATTGAACCCGAGCGGATCATGGTGGCGGGCAGCGCCGCGGTTCTGGAGGACCTGAACGAGATCGTCTTGGGAACCATCGATTTGGGCACGCTCAACGGCCAGCCCCGGCTGGAGCTCGCGATTACGCCGCCGGCCGGAGTGGAAAACCTCTCCGGGACCGCTATGGCCCAGGTGTCCATCAGCTTCCCCAATCTGCTGACAAAGAACTTCCGGGTGACGGATTTCATTCACCAGAACCTGCCCGAGGGGCTGGAGGCGGAGATCGTTACCAAGGAGTTGACCGTCACCGTCCGGGGTCCCAAGGAGATCATGGAGCGCATGAAGGACACGGACATGACGGCGGTGCTGGATCTTTCCAACGCCCAGCCCGGGACCTATTCGGCCAGAGTGAACTTTGTCTTCGGCAGCGGCTTCGACGGCGTGGGCGTGGTGAGCAGCTACGGCTATTACAGCGTCGCCGTTACCGTCCGGGAGCTCAGTCCTGACGAGACGGGACCGGAGGGCGGCTAAATGGAACAGATCGCCAGGGTACAGGAGTGCCTCCCCTCCGGGGAGGCCAGGCTCCGGCTGGACCGGCAGGGCGCCTGTTCCGGGGACTGCCATCAATGCGCCGGCTGCGGCGCGGCCCGGGAGACGCTGCTGTTCACCGCCCGGAACCCCATCGGCGCCCGCCCTGGGGAGCTGGTGACGGTCAAAAGTAGCTCCGGCCCGGTGCTTTTGGCGGCGGCGGTGCTTTATGGCGTGCCGGTGGCGCTGTTTTTCCTCGGCTATCTTTTGGGATATCTGGCCTGGGGCCAGGGACCGCTGCTGGGGGGCTTGGGATTCATTCTGGGCATCGTCCTGGCGGTTGCGTATGACCGACTGGTGGCCCGCAAGCAAAAGCTGATCTATACCATCACCGGGTACCCTGCGGCTGGGCCGCTTGAAACCTGGGAAAAAGGGGATAATAACGATTGATTAAGAGTATGACAGGCTACGGCCGGGCCGTGGAGACCGTAAACGGCCGGGAATTTACGGTGGAGCTCCGCGCCGTCAACAACCGCTATCTGGACTGCTCCGTGCGGCTTCCCAGGATTCTGTCCTTCGGAGAGGACGCGGTGCGGCAGGCGGTGAAGGCGGCGGTTTCCCGGGGCAAGGTGGACGTGAACATCACCGTCCGCTCGGAGGAGGCCGAGGAGTCCCAGGTGCGGCTGAACACCGGTCTGGTGAAAGAGTACCTGGCCGCCATGCGTCAGATGGCGGAGGAATTTCAGGTCCAGGATGATATCAGCGTCTCCGTTTTGTCCCGCCTGCCGGAGGTTTTCACCGTGGAAAAACCGGAGGTGGACGAGGAGCGGCTTCTTGCCGATCTGCTTTCCGTGGTGGGCAAGGCCTTGGAGGGCTTTGAGGCCATGCGGCGGCGGGAAGGGGAGGCCCTGGAGCGGGATCTACGGACCCGGGCCGAGACCATTCTGGCCCTGGTGGCCCAGGTGGAGGAGGGCAGCGCTAAGACGGTGGAGGACTACCGCGCCCGGCTCACCGCTAAGCTCCAGGAGGTGCTTTCCTCCACCACCATCGACGAAAGCCGGATCCTCACCGAGGCCGCGATCTTCGCCGATAAGATCGCTGTGGACGAGGAAACGGTCCGCCTGCGCAGCCATCTGCACCAGATGGAACAGATGCTCTCCGCCGGCGGGGCGGTGGGGCGGAAGCTGGACTTCCTGCTCCAGGAGATGAACCGGGAGGCCAACACCATCGGCTCCAAGTGCTCCGATCTGGCTCTGGCCCGGCTGGTGGTGGAGATTAAGGCGGAGCTGGAAAAAATTCGGGAACAGACCCAGAACATAGAATAGAGGAAGCCATGAAGCTGATCAACATCGGTTACGGCGGCCTGGTGGCCGCCCAGCGGGTGCTGTCCGTGCTGGACCCGGACTCCGCCCCCATTAAGCGGACGATCCAGGAGGCCCGGGACCGGGGAATGCTCATCGACGCCTCCTACGGCCGGAAGACCCAGTCGGTGGTGCTGATGGATACGGACCACGTCATTCTCTCGGCCCTGCCGCCGGAGACCCTGGCGGCCCGGCTGGAAGAGGGGGAGGAACCGTCATGAGCGGGCGGCTGTATGTGATCTCCGGCGCCTCCGGGGTGGGAAAGAGTACGGTTCTGCGCCTGGTGATGGCGCAAAGGCCGGACCTGACCTTCTCCGTCTCCGCTACCACCCGTGCCCCCCGGTCCGGGGAGCGGGAGGGGATCAGCTACTATTTTCTCCCGGAGGAGACCTTCCGCAGCTGGATCGAGGCGGGAGAATTTCTGGAGTACGATGCCCACAACGGCTATTACTACGGAACGCCCCGGGGCCAGCTGGAGGAAAAGCTGGCCAGGGGAGATGTGCTGCTGGACATCGAGCCCAACGGGGCCTTCGCCGTCCGGCGGGCCCGGCCGGACGCCACTCTGATTTTCATCATGCCCCCCTCCCGGGAGGAGCTGGAACGCCGGCTCCGGGGCCGGGGGGACACGCCGGAGGCCGAGGTGGCGCTGCGGATGCAGCGGGCCGACTGGGAAATGGCCCAGCGGGTTTACTACGACTATGTGGTGGAGAACCGTCAGCCGGAGGACTGCGCCGGCGAAATTTTAAAAATACTTTCCAAGTAATGGAGGAACGATCAAATGCTTTATCCCCCTGTCGCGGATCTACTGAAGAAAGTGGACAGCCGTTACCTGCTCGTGAATCTGGTGGCCCATCGTGCCCGCCAGATCGAGGAGGAAGCGGAGGAATTTCAGGAAGAACTGCCGGACAAGCCGGTGACCATGGCCATCCAGGAGGTGGCGGAGGGCAAGCTCAACGCCTGCCTGAAGGACGATTACCTGAAATAAGTCTGAACGGGAGGGGCTTGGATGATTGCCAAAATCGCGGTGGCGGCGGCGACCTTCGCCATTGACAAGCCCTATTCCTACCGGGTGCCGCCGGAGATGGAGCTGTGTCCCGGCCTTCGGGTGACGGTCCCCTTTGGAAAGGGCAACCGGAGGACCGAGGGAGTCGTCCTGTCCCTCTCCCCGGGGGAGGACGGGACGCTGAAAACGGTGGAGCGGAAGCTGGATCAGGAACCCCTGCTCAGCGAAACCATGCTTCGCCTGGCAGCTTTCCATCGGGAGCGGTATTTCTGTACCTTTTACGACGCCGTGCGGGCTATGCTGCCTGCAGGACTGTGGTTCCGAGTCCAAGACCGGTACCGCCTGACGGAGGATCGAAGCTGGGAGACCAAGCCCCCCAAAAATCCCCACGCCGCGGCCCTGCTGCGGCTCCTGACGGACCTGGGCGGCGAGGGGGACGGAGAGATCCTTCGCGGCGCCCTCCCTTCGGACGAGGACTATGACAAAGCCATGGCCCAGCTCCTTCGGAAGAAATGGATCCGAGGGGAGCGGGCGTTTTTCCCTCGTTCCGGGGACAAGACGGAATTGGTCGCCACCCTGTCCGCCTCCCGGGAGGAAGTACGCTCGTTTTTGGAGCGCCGTACCCGAAGCGCCGGGCAGCAGCGGGCAGTTTTGGAGCTGCTCTGCGACATGGGCAGCGTCTCCGTCAAGGAGCTGTGCTATTTTACCGGGGCCAAGCCCGCCACGGTGAAGCGCCTGGCGGAGCTGGAATTGGTAAGCCTGACCCAGCGCAATGTGCTGCGCTGCCGTCAGATCCGCCCGGCGGAGGATCCGGGGCCCTTGGAGCTGACGCCGGATCAGCAGGCGGTTTACGAGGCCCTCTCCCGGGAAATGGAGCGGGCCGCGCCAAAGCCGGCCCTGCTCTACGGGGTCACCGGCTCGGGAAAGACCTCGGTGTATCTCAAACTCATCGCCCGGTGCCTGGAGGCCGGCAAAAACGCTCTGCTTTTGGTGCCGGAGATCGCCTTGACCCCCCAGCTTTTGAGCCTGCTGGCCGCCTATTTTGGGAACCAGGTGGCGGTGCTGCACAGCAGCCTGCCCGCCGGAGAGCGCTATGATCAGTGGAAGCGGGTCCGGGCGGGCCAGGCTCCGGTGGTGGTGGGCACCCGCTCGGCGGTGTACGCCCCCTGTCCCAAACTGGGCCTGATCGTTATGGACGAGGAGCAGGAGCATTCCTACCGCTCGGAAAACGCCCCCCGGTACTCCGCCAGGGAGATCGCCCTGTGGCGAGGGGCCAAGGAGGGGGCGCTGGTGCTTTTGGGCTCCGCTACCCCTTCCGTGGAGACCATGTACCGGGCAAAGACCGGGGCCTTGAGCCTTTACACCCTGCCCCAGCGGTACAACGGGCGGGCCCTTCCCCAGGTTCGGATCGTGGACATGGCGGCCGAGATTCGATCGGGGAACGACACCTCCCTCAGCGCCCCCCTGCGGGAGGCTTTGCTTCAGCGGGTGGCGGCGGGGGAGCAGACCATTTTGTTTCTCAACCGCCGGGGCAACAGCCGGGCGCTGGTCTGCGTCAACTGCGGACATGCCCCCGAATGCCCCCGGTGCAGCGCCCGGCTCACCTATCACAGCGCCAACGGGCGGCTGATGTGCCATTACTGTGGCTTTTCCCGCCCTGCCCCCAGCCGGTGCCCGGACTGCGGCGGTCCGCTGAAGCGGATCGGCACCGGCACCCAAAAGGTGCAGGAGGAGCTATCGGCCCTGCTCCCGGAGACGGCCATCGACCGGATGGATGCGGACACGGTCAGCGCCGTCAACACCCACGAAAAAATCCTCACCCATTTCAGTCAGGACCGGGTGCCGGTGCTGCTGGGTACCCAGATGGTGGCCAAGGGCCTGAACCTGCCCGGGGTGACCCTGGTGGGGGTATTGGATGGGGACCTGAGCCTGTACGGCGGCGGGTACCGGGCGGCGGAGACCACCTTCAATATGCTCACCCAGGTGGTGGGCCGGGCCGGACGGGGGGACGCTCCCGGCGAGGCCATTTTGCAGACCATGCAGCCGGAGCATCCGGTGATCGCCTTGGCGGCGAAGCAGGATTACGACGGCTTTTATGAATTGGAGATCCAGCTTCGGCAGAGGCTGGGATATCCCCCCTTTGGGGACCTGGCGGTGATCACCTTCACCGGGCAGGAGGAGGACCGGGTGCTCCGGGGCGCGCAAAAGCTGCGGGACAGCCTGGTGTCCTGCCTGAGCCGGGAGCCCTACCGGGACCGGCACTGCGGGATCTTGGGCCCCGCGCCCTGCCCGGTGCCGAAGATCAACTATCATTTTCGCTACCGGCTGACCCTTCGCTGCCGGATGGACAGGGACCTGCGGGCGCTGCTGGCGTCGATGCTGCGGCAGTTCGGCAGGGACGGGGAGAACCGGGGCGTGACCGCCTTTGTGGATGTCAACGGATTTGATTAGAAAAGAGGAATAAGATGGGACTGCGGAGAATTTTCACGGACAAGGACCCTGCCCTGCACAAGGTTTGCAGGCCCGTGACGAAATTTGACCGGCGGCTGCACAGCCTGCTGGACGATATGAAGGAGACCCTGGCCGATGCCGCTGGGGTGGGCCTGGCGGCGCCTCAGGTGGGGATCCTCCGCCGGGTGGTGGTGGTGGACACCGGGGAGGAGATCCTGGAGCTGGTGAACCCGGTGATTCTGGAGACCTCCGGCGAGCAGGAGGGCCAGGAAGGCTGTCTCAGCGTGCCGGGGAAGTACGGCATCGTGAAACGGCCCATGAACGTCAAGGTCCGGGCCCAGGACCGGAACGGGAACTGGTTCGAGGCGGAGGGCGAGGAGCTGATCGCCCGGTGCTTCTGCCATGAGCTGGACCACCTGGACGGCATCTTGTACACGGAAAAAATGGAACGCTTTTTGACGGACGAGGAATTGGAGGCCCAGGATTGACAAAACCGCTGCGCCTGATATTTATGGGCACCCCGGAGATCTCCGCCGTGTGCCTCAAGGAGCTGCTCACCGGGGAATTTGACATTGCCGGCGTCTACACCCAGCCGGACCGGCCCAAAAACCGGGGAATGAAGCTGCTGCCCTCTCCGGTGAAGGCCCTGGCCCTGGAGAACGGCCTTCCCGTGTTCCAGCCGGAGAGCTTCCGGCAGCCGGAGACGGTGGAGGAGCTTTGCGCTCTCCGGCCGGACGTCATTGCCGTGGTGGCCTACGGGCGGATTTTGCCCCAGGCTGTGCTGGACATTCCCCGGCTTGGCTGCGTGAACATCCACACCAGCCTGCTCCCTGAGTACCGGGGCCCGGCCCCCTATCAGTGGGCGGTGCTGGACGGGCGGACGGAAACCGGCGTCACCGCCATGTATCTGTCCCTGGGGATGGACGAGGGGGACGTCATCGACGCTGTCAAGACCCCCATTTACCCGGAGGAGACCGCCGGGCAGCTTTTGGAGCGGCTTTCAGTCCTGGGGGCGGCGCTTTTGCGAAAGACACTGCTCCGCTTGGCCCAGGGCCCGGTGCCGGGGACCCCACAGGACGGCTCCCTGGCCACCTACGCCCCCATGCTGGACAAATCCATGGCTCCTATCGACTTTTCCAGGCCGGCCCGCAGGGTCTGCGACCAGATCCGGGGCCTGCACCCCTGGCCCGTGGCTACCGCGGTCATCGGGGGTACTTCCTTTAAAATACACGCTGCCCGCCCGGTGAACGCGCCCCGGGAGGCGGCCCCGGGCACGGTGCTGGGGCTGACCAAAACCGGCCTGGTCGTCGCCTGCGGCGAAGGCGCGGTGGAAATTCGCACCCTCCAGGCTCAGGGCGGCAAGGCCATGCCGGCGCCGGATTATTTCCGGGGCCACCCCCTTCCCCAGCCGTGACGGCCCGGGAAACGGCCCTCCGGGCCCTGATTCTCTGCCGCCGGAAGGACGCCTGGCCCAACGCAGCCCTGAAATCCGCCCTGGCGGAGAGCCGGGCGGACCGCCGGGACGCGGCCTTGGCGACCAGGCTGTGCTATGGGGTGCTGCAAAACCGGCGAAAAATGGATTTTTACCTGAAACAGCTCCTTTCGGGCCGGATCAAGGATCTGCGCCCCACGGTGCGGGACATTCTCCACCTGGGGCTGTATCAAATTTTGGAAATGGACCGGGTGCCGGACTCCGCCGCCGTCAACGAGTCGGTGGAGCTGGCTAAGCGGTTCTGCCGGGATCAGCGGAACGCCCCCGGCCTGGTCAACGCCGTTCTCAGGAGAGCTTCCCGGGAGCGGGAGACCCTGCGTGCCCCGTCCTCCCTGGCGGACCGGTACAGCCACAGCCCCCAGCTCATTGCTCTGCTCCGGGAATACGCCGGGGACGACATCGAGGCGGTGCTTGCCGCCAACAACGCCGCGCCCCCCACCGTCATTCAAACGAACACCCTGAAAATCACTCCGGAGGCGCTTTTAGCCCGTCTGGAAGGGGAGGGGGCCCGGGCGGCGATTCACCCCTGGCTTCCCGGCTGCCTGAAGCTGACCGAGTCCGGCCCGGTGGACGCCCTGCCGTCCTTCCGGGAGGGGCTGTTTTACATTCAGGATGCCGCCGCCCATCTGGCGGCCCTGTGTGCCCTGACGCCGGAGCCTCAGAGCCGGATTCTGGACTGCTGCGCGGCCCCCGGAGGCAAATCCGCGGCCCTGGCCATCGCCCTGGCGGGGCGGGGGACGGTTTACGCCTGTGACATTCACCCCCATAAGCTGCCCCTGATCGAAAGCAACGCCGCCCGCCTGGGACTGACAAATCTCCGGGTCCTGGAGCGGGACGCTTCTAAAATCGACCCCGACTTTGCCGGGCGCATGGACGCCGTTTTGGCGGACGTGCCCTGCTCGGGCTATGGGATCATCCGAAAAAAGCCGGATCTGCGGGACAAGCTGCCGGGAGAGGACCTTCCGGCCCTGCAAGCCGCGATCCTGGACGCCCAGGCGGAACATGTCCGGCCCGGCGGGGTGCTGGTCTACTCCACCTGCACCCTGGTCCGTCGGGAAAACGAGGAGGCGGTGGAGGCGTTTTTGAAGCGCCGCCCGGACTTTTCCTTAGAACCGCTGCCCCTGCCTCCCGGCCTGCCGGAAAATGCGGGCATGGTGGCCCTGCTGCCGGGGAAATACGACACCGACGGCTTTTTCATCAGCCGAATGCGGAGGAAGCTATGAGTCAGCATCTACGTTCCCTGCTCCTGCCGGAGCTGACGGCCCTGATGGGGGAGCTGGGCCAGCCCGCCTTCCGGGCCAGGCAGCTCTACGCCTGGCTCCACAAGCCCGTGAGGACCTATGAGGAGATGACCAATCTGCCCCGGTCCCTTCGGCAGACGCTGTCGGAGCGGTACCCGCTGACCCCGCCGGAGATCGTCCGGAAGCAGGTTTCCAGGCTGGACGGCACCGTCAAATATCTCTGGCGGCTATGCGACGGCAGCTGCGTAGAGACGGTGCTGATGCGCTATTCCTATGGCAACACCGTCTGCGTCTCCTCGGAGGTGGGCTGCCCCATGGGCTGCGTGTTCTGCGCGTCCACACTGGGGGGCCTGGTCCGGCGGTTGGAGCCCCAGGAAATCCTGGACCAGGTGCTTTTTACCCAGCTGGACCAGGGAGAGCCGGTTTCCCATGTGGTGCTGATGGGCATTGGGGAACCCCTGGACAATTTTGAAAACGTGCTTCGGTTCCTGGCCCTGGTGAACAGCCCGGAGGGGATGGGCCTGTCTATGCGGCACATCAGCCTCTCCACCTGCGGCCTGGTGCCGAAAATCGACGCCCTGGCGGAGAAGAAGCTCCAGTTGACCCTGTCGGTCTCTCTCCACGCCCCCACCGACGAGATCCGTAGCCGGCTCATGCCGGTGAACCGGGTCTATCCCCTGGAGCAGCTGATGGGGGCCTGCCGGCGGTACTTTTCCGCCACCAACCGGCGGATCTCCTTTGAATACGCCATGATCCGGGGGGTCAACGACAGCCCGGACCAGGCCAGGCAGCTTTTAGCGCTGCTGAAGGGCTTCCCGGCCCATGTCAACCTGATCCCCTTAAACCGGGTGGCGGAGAGCCCTTTGGTTCCCAGCACCCGTCCGGCGGTGGCGGCCTTTCAGGAGCTGCTGGAGTCCGGAGGCGTGCCCGCCACGGTGCGCCGTACCTTGGGCGGGGACATCGACGCCTCCTGCGGCCAGCTGCGGCGAAAATATACCCAAGAACATTCAATCTAAACGAAAGGAGCGGGTCTTATGCAGAACTGGGCCCTGACCGATCCCGGCTGCGTCCGGCTTCAGAACCAGGATACCTATTTGATCGAACCTCTGGATCGGGGCACCCTGCTGTGCGTCGTGTGCGACGGCATGGGCGGCGCCAAGTCTGGCAATGTGGCCAGCTCCTTGGCGGCGGAGGTCTTTGTCCAGGAGGTCAAGCGCAGCTATACCCCCCTGATGGACCAGGAAAAGGTGGACCGGATGCTCCAGGGGGCGGTGAAGCTGGCAAACTTCACGGTCTATGACCAGTCGGAGCAGTTTGAGGAGTTTACCGGCATGGGGACCACTCTGGTGTCCCTGCTGATCCGGGGCAAGGACGTGACCGTGGTAAACGTGGGGGACAGCCGGGCCTACTGTGTGGACCGGGCCGGTATACATCTGCTCACCGTGGATCACTCCCTGGTGCAGATGATGGTCGAGCGGGGGGAGCTGACCCCCGAGTGCGCCCGGAGCTATCCGGGGAAAAATTTTATCACCCGAGCCATCGGCACGGAGCCGGTGGTGGAGATCGACCTGTTCCACCGCAGGGTGGAACGGGGGGACTGCCTGCTGCTGTGCAGCGACGGACTTTCCAACATGATGGACGACCAGGAGATCCTTTTTGAGGTGGCCCACGGCATCAACAAGCAGTACTGCTGTCAGCGTCTGCTGGAGATCGCCAAAAACCGGGGGGCTCCGGACAATGTCACCAGCGTCCTGGTCCAGATCTAGCGAAAGGAGTGTCACCTATGGATATGGATAAATACATCGGCCGGCTGTTGGACAATCGGTATGAGATCCGGGAGGTCATCGGCATGGGCGGGATGGCGGTGGTGTACAAGGCGCGGGATCACCGTCTGAACCGCTTTGTGGCCGTCAAAATATTGAAGGACGAGTATTCCCAAGACGAGGAGTTCCGCCGCCGTTTCCACGCCGAGAGCCAGGCCGTGGCCATGCTCAGCCATCCCAACATCGTGTCGGTTCACGACGTCTCTACCACCAAAGAGGTGGACTACATCGTCATGGAGCTGATCGAGGGGATTACCCTCCGGCAGTACATGGAGAAGAAGGGCGTTCTCAATTGGAAGGAGACGCTGCACTTCGCCATCCAGATCGCGAAAGCTCTGGAGCACGCCCACGGCCGGGGCATAGTCCACCGGGATATCAAGCCCCACAACGTGATGATCCTGAAAAACGGTTCGGTGAAGGTGGCCGACTTCGGCATCGCCCGGGTCATGTCCAAGAGCAACACCTTGACCAAGGAGGCCCTGGGCTCGGTGCATTACATCTCCCCGGAGCAGGCCAAGGGGGGCCGGGTAGACAACCGCTCGGATATCTACTCCCTGGGCGTGGTGATGTATGAGATGATCACGGGCCGCCCCCCTTACGATGGGGAATCGCCCGTAGCGGTGGCCATCCAGCATATCAACGGCGGCGCGCCGCTGCCCTCCACCCTAAACCCCAATATCCCCGGCGGTCTGGAGCAGATCATCATGAAGGCCATGTCCCGGGAGCCGGCCGACCGGTACGACACCGCTACCGCCATGCTCTACGACATGGACGAGTTCCGCAAGGATCCCACCATGCTCTTTGAGTACAATCTGCCGCCCATTGACGATGTGACCAGGCTCCGCCATCCCGTGGCGGAGCAGGAGCAGCCCACTCCCCGGACCACGGCGGAGCGGGTGGCGGAGAAGCGGGGCGAGCAGCCCCGGGTCACCCGTCGGATGGCCCCCGTCGCCGCCCAGTCCCAATCCGCCCAGCAGCCCCGCCGGTCCGCCTCCGGCGCTTCCCGGAGCGGCCAGAGCCGCCGAACGGAGGAGCGGAGCGCGCGGGAGCGGGCCCGGAACGAGGAACAGGAGCGGGAGGATGCCGAGTCCCGCAGTAAAATCGCGGTGACGGCCATCGTCGCCTGCTCTCTGGTGGCGGTGGTTGCCATCGGCGTGTTCCTGTGGGCCATTTTGGGCAGCGGCAGCTTCTTCCCCAGTCAGGAGACGGTGACGGTGCCGCCGTTGCTGGGCAAGAATTACGACGACCTTCCCGCCTATACCCAGATCCAGGTGGTCCGGGGCGGCAGCCAGTACTCGGCGGACTATCCCGAGGGGCAGATCCTCAGCCAGGACCCAGTGGCGGGGACGGAGGTCGCCCAGGGCAGCCGGGTCTATGTCATCGTCAGCCAGGGTCCGGAACCCACCGATCCGATCCGAAAGATGGAAAACCTGGTGGAGATGAAGTATGAAAACGCCGAAAGTTACCTCAACGGCCTGAATATGGATCTGCACATCAAGCGCATGGAGGAGTACAGCGACACCATTCAGGAGGGCTGCGTTACCCGCACGGAGCCCTTCCAGGATCAGCCCATCCAGGAGGGGGATACCATCACCCTCTGGGTGAGTCAGGGTCCCAAGCCCGGGGTGATGCCCAACCTGCTGAACCAGAAGGAGGAGGACGCCACCCAGTACCTGAACGGCCTGAATCTGGACCTGGTGATCGTCCGCCAGGAGGAGGCCAACAGCGCGGTGGAGGAGGGGCGGATTATCCGCACCGATCCGGCCGTGAACCAGCCGCTGACCAAGGGCCAGCAGGTGACCATCGTGGTCAGCAGCGGTCTCAAGAAGGTCAAGATGCCAGACGTGACGGGTCTGAGCTATTCCGACGCCATGCAGACCTTGGCCAGCTGGGAGCTGACCAATGTGACCCGGGAGGTGGTGGACAGCGACCGACCCAAGGACGAGGTGGTGGAGCAGTCCGTGGAGAAGGACACGGAGATCCCCATCAACACTCAGATCGTTTTGAAGGTCTCCAGCGGTGTCACGCCCACGCCCAAGACCATGAATGTGTCCTTTGAGATCCCGGTGGAGACTGCCAATGCCTTCCTCTTCGCCATTACCGACGACGCAGGCCGGTATGTCTTTGGACCGACGCTCCTTTCCGCCGGGACCCGGAGCTGCGTCGCCACCCTCACAGGCAGCGGGGTCCAGGTCTATACCGTCTATGTGGACGGGCAGGCCATGGGCAACTACACCGTGAATTTTGACGGATGAGCCAAAAGGAAATCGGGCGCATCGTCCGTTCGCTCAGCGGATTTTATGAAGTCTCCTGTCCCGGCGGGGAAGTGACCTGCCGGGCCCGGGGGATCCTGCGCCGGGACAAGCCTCCCCTGACGGGGGACCTGGTGGAGATCTCCCGCCAGGGGCGCCAGGGGACCGTGGAGGCCATCCTCCCCCGGAAAAATGCCTTCCTCCGGCCCGCGGTGGCCAACATCGACGCGCTGGTGATCTTCGCCGCCGGGGTCAACCCGGTGACGGAGCCCTTCCTCATCGACCGGGTCGCCGCCGCCGCCCAGAGCCGGGAGGTCCCGGTGCTGCTGTGTATTAACAAAAGCGACCTGGAGCCCGCCGACTCCCTCCGGGAGATCTACCGGCGAGCGGGATTTCCGGTGTTTTGTACCAGCGCCGTCACCGGCCAAGGGGTGGAGGAGCTTTGGCAGGCCATTCGCGGCAAGCTCACCGCATTCACCGGCAACTCCGGGGTGGGCAAGAGCAGCATCCTCAACGCCCTGTGCCCGAC
Source organism: uncultured Oscillospiraceae bacterium (assembly GCA_947627745.1). Lineage (GTDB taxonomy): Bacteria > Bacillota > Clostridia > Oscillospirales > Oscillospiraceae > Faecousia. The sequence continues at coordinate 70 of CANQXH010000056.1, read as the reverse complement.
GCTGGCCCTTCCCACCGGGGAGGTGTCGGAAAAGCTGGGCCGGGGCCGGCACACCACCCGGCATGTGGAG
>CANQXH010000055.1 GCA_947627745.1 uncultured Oscillospiraceae bacterium | reverse complement strand
CAAACTTCCGTTCAAACTACCTTACTAAAGTTTAAGGTGCTTCTCGTCTTGACGTTATTCAATTCGCAAGGTGCATGAGCTTCCCGCCGGGCTCCCAAGGGGGCTCTCGCCGGGCAGCTTGCATATAATACCACTCCCGGGCGGATTTGTCAAGCGTTTTTTTCAAAAAATTTTCTGAAAAATTTAATATTTTCCGGAAGAAGGAAAATTCACCTGTTCTTCCGGAAAAATCCCCTTTTATCCCGGGGAAAATGGGGATTTCAGCGCTCCGACACGTTCTGGGCGATTTGCTCCAGGGCCTGGGCAGCCTCTCCGGCGCTCTCTCGACAGGTGGCCAGGTCCCCCAGGGACAGCATCCCGCAGAGCTTTCCGTTCTCCACTACCGGCAGCCGCCGGACCTGCTCCCGGCCCATCAGCGCCGCCGCCGTGGAGGCCTCCGTCTCCGGTCCCACGGACAGGACCCGGCCGGTCATCACCTCCCGGACCGTGGTGGTGCCGGGGAGCCGCCCCGCCGCCAGGCAGCGGGTGACGATGTCCCGGTCCGTCACCAGGCCGGCAAGCCTTCCGTCGCCGCCGCAGACCGGCAGGGCACCTATATTATAATGTGCCAGGGCCCGGGCGGCCACCGCCACCGATTCCTCCGGCTGGATGCGGATCACCTGCCCGGTCATAACCTCCCGTACTTTCATGGGTATCCCTCCTTTTGGAAAAAGTATGGGCCGGGCATCTGGAAATTATACGCGGGCCGGGGTATAATAGAGAAAAAATTCCGATCCCGGCGTCAGATTTCCCCTCCAAAAAGGGAGTATATAGGTGAGGAGGCGAGAATATGGAGGATGGCAAGATTCTGTCCCTGCTTCTGGCCCGGCTGGAGGCGGGGCTGGAAGCCCTGGCGAAAAAATACGGCCCCCGGCTGCTGCGAACCGCCCGGAACATCCTGGGCCAGGCCCAGGACGCGGAGGAGGCGGTGAACGACACCTACCTGGCGGTGTGGAACGCCATTCCCCCGGCCCAGCCGGACCCCCTGGCGGGGTATGTGTACCGGGTGGGCCGGAATGTGGCGTTGAAGCGGCTGCGGACCAACCAGGCCCTAAAGCGGGACGGGGGCTACCAGTTCTGCCTGGAGGAGCTGGCGGAGTCCCTCTCCGGCGGGGACCTGGAGGAGCTGTGGAACGCCCGGGAGCTGGGACAGGCCATCGACCGGTTTCTCGCCAAGATAAGCCCCGCCAACCGGCGGCTGTTTCTAAGGCGGTACTGGTTCGGGGACCGGGTGAAGGACCTGGCCGGCGAGGAGGGGACCACGGAGGCCGCCGTCACCGCTAGGCTTTCCCGGATGCGGCAGGGGCTGAAGGCTTACTTATTACAGGAGGGATACTATGGAACCTGAAAAACTGGAAAAGGCCCTGGATGAGATCAGCGAAAAGCACGTCGCCCAGGCGGCGAAAAAGCGCCCCGGCCGGCACTTGAAGTGGATCGCCCCTCTGGCGGCGGTACTGGCGCTGGCGATCTTGATCGGGGGGCTCTTTGGGCCCCTGGCCCCCCGGGCCTACGCGGTGGCGGAGGCAAAGTACCCGGACAGCCACATCGGCCTGGGGCCGGATCACGACGCCGCCATCCAGACCCAGCAGGAGCTGCTGCCCTTTTTCCAGGCGGCGCTGAAAAGCTGCCTGACGGGGAAGGAAAACGAGGCCTTCTCCCCGGCCAATTTATACATGGCCCTGGCGGAGCTGGCGGAGCTGGCCGATGGGGAGGCCCGGGAGGAAATTCTGGCCGCCCTGGGATCGGACTCCATGGAGGCCCTGCGGACCCAGGCCCGGGGACTGTGGGAGGACCTTTATTATAAGGATGATCATAACCAGCTTACCCTGGCAAGCTCCTTGTGGCTGGACGAGAGCCTGGACTATCACCCCGAGCCCCTGGAGGCTCTGTCGGAGAATTACTACGCCTCCATCTACCGGGGAAAATTCGGCAGCAGCGCCACGGACAGGGCCATTGCCGCCTGGCTGGACCGGCAGACCGGCGGCCTGCTCAAGAAGGCCACCCGGGACATCCATCTAGCCCCCGCGCCGGAGATGGTGTTTGCCCTGTACTCCACCATTTATTTCCAGGCAAAGTGGGGCTATGAGCAAGAGTTCAACCCCAAAAATACCGTCTCCCAGCCCTTCCACGCCCCGTCGGGGGACGTCAACCGCGACTTTATGCGTCAGACCATCGAGAGCGATTATTATTTCGGCGCGGACTACGCCGCCGCCAGCCTGGGCCTGCGGAACGGCAGCCGGATGTGGTTCATCCTGCCGGATGAGGGGAAGACCCCGGCGGACCTGCTGGAGAGCGGGGCGTACACCCAGCTCCTCACCGGGCAGTTTGCCGACCTGGACGACATCCGCAAGTATATGATCATCCATCTGTCCGTGCCGAAATTTGACGTCATGGCTCAGGGCAGTCTGACGGACGCGGTGAAGGCCCTGGGGGTGGAGGCGGTCTTCGACTGGGAGGCCGGGGCCTTTGCCCAGGTTCTGGATCAGCAGGCCTGGCTCTCCGGCGTCAACCAGGCCACCCGGGTGGTCATCGACGAGGAGGGGGTCAAGGCGGCCTCCTACATTGAAATGCCCGCCGCCGGCGCCGCACAACCACCCGACGAGGAGGTGGATCTGGTCCTAGACCGGCCCTTCCTGTTCCTGATCACCAGCAGCTCGGGCACGCCCCTTTTCGCCGGGGTGGTGAATAACCCGTAGTTTTTCTGCCCCCTGCGAGGCGGCGTGCAAAAATTACCTTTTCGGGTGGGCGGGAGCAGAAATGCTCCTGCCTACCTTCTTATCTCAGTGCATCCCACGCTGCAAGTGCTCCCCCGACCCCTGCGGGGGGCCTTACTTTCTTGTTTCGGCAAGAAAGTAAGCAAAGAACAGGCTTAAGGGGGCGCTGAGAGCCACCGCTGCCGGGTGGGCGGGGGAAGAATCCAACTTCCTACCTTCTTATTTCGGTGCGTTCTGCACCGGCACTGCTCCCCCGGCCCCTTCCGGGGGAGCAGTGCCGAAAAGGGAAGCACCGAAATAAGAAGGTTAGCAGGAGCATTTCTGCTCCTGCCTGAAAAGGAAGATTCTTTTAGTTCTGTATCAGAACCCGCACTTCTGCTCGATATAGTCCTTCAGCTCCGCGATGGGAATGCGGACCTGCTCCATGGTGTCCCGGTCCCGGACGGTGACACAGTTGTCCGCCGGGGTCGTCTCGTCGCCCACGGTCTGGAAGTCCACCGTCACGCACAGGGGTGTTCCGATCTCATCCTGCCGGCGGTAGCGCTTGCCGATGGAGCCGGAGTCGTCGAAGTCCACCATGAAGTCCTTTTGCAGCGCCCGGTAGATCTCCTCGGCCTTGCCGGAGAGCTTCTTGGACAGGGGCAGCACCGCCGCCTTGAAGGGCGCCAAATAGGGGTGCAGGTGCAGCACCGTGCGGATATCCGGGTTGCCCTTCTTGTCCTGGCCCACCACTTCCTCGTCGTAAGCCTCGCACAGGAAGGCCAGCGCCACCCGGTCGCAGCCCAGGCTGGGCTCGATGACGTAGGGGATATAGTGCTCCCCGGTCTCCTGGTCGAAGTAATCCAGGCTCTTGCCGGAGGCCTCCTGATGGCGGCCCAGATCATAGTCCGTCCGGTCCGCGATACCCCACAGCTCGCCCCAGCCGCTGCCGAAGGGGAACTGGTACTCGATGTCCGTGGTGGCCCGGGAGTAGAAGGCCAGCTCCGCCGGCTCATGGTCCCGCAGCCGCAGGCTCTCCTCGTGGATGCCCAGGCTCAGAAGCCAATTCTTGCAGAAATCCTTCCAGTAGGCGAACCACTCCAGGTCCGTGCCGGGCTTGCAGAAGAACTCGCACTCCATCTGCTCAAATTCTCGGATGCGGAAGATGAAGTTGCCCGGGGTGATCTCGTTGCGGAAGGCCTTGCCCACCTGGCACACGCCGAAGGGCAGCTTCCGCCGGGTGGTCCGCTGGATGTTGGCAAAGTTGACGAAGATGCCCTGGGCCGTCTCCGGCCGGAGGTAGACCGTGGAGGCGGTGTCCTCGGTGACGCCGATCTGGGTCTTGAACATCAGATTGAACTTCCGGATGGGGGTAAAGCTGTGCTTGCCGCAGACGGGGCAGACCACGTCCTCATGGGAGGCGATATAGGCGTCCATCTCCTCGAAGCTCATGGCGTCCACGTTGACGGCCTTGCCGCTCTCGCTGTCGCCAATGAGCTTATCCGCCCGCTGCCGGGCGCCGCAGCCCCGGCAGTCCACCAGGGGGTCGGAGAAATTGCCCACATGGCCCGTGGTGACCCAGGTCTGGGGATTCATGAGAATCGCCGCGTCCAGGCCCACGTTGTAGGGCGACTCCTGGACGAATTTTTTCAGCCAGGCCTTTTTCACGTTGTTCTTGAACTCCACGCCCAGGGGACCAAAGTCCCAGGCGTTGGCCAGGCCGCCGTAGATCTCCGAGCCGGGGTAGACGTAGCCCCGTCCCTTGCACAGGTTCACGATCATGTCCAGTGTTTTTTCGCTGTTTTTCATAGTTGTCCTCCAATTTGATACTCCGGCGCCGGGCCGGGGATGGGTATGGTTATTCCGCCGCCACCAGGTCCGGGCCCAGGTCCTCCGCCATCAGGGTATGGACCCGCTCCCCCACCTCCACGGCGGTGACGCCCTTGAGCTCCTCCGGCGGGATCACCGCCACCAGGTGGAACCGCACCTTCGTGGGCCGCAGGCGGGAAATATTGTGGAACACGTCCTGGGTGTTCTGGATCGTACAGACCACGATGGGCACGTTGGCCTTCTGAGCGATCTTGAACACGCCGCTGCGGAAATGGTGGAGCTTCCCATCCAGGCTGGTATAGCCCTCGGGGAAGACGCAGATGGAGGCCTTGTCCTCCTTGATGATCTGGATGCACTTGAGGATGGTTTTCAGAGCCTCCCGGTCGTTCTCCCGGTTGATCATCTGGCACAAAATCTTGTGCATCAGCTTGCCCACCACGAACATGCTGGAATTTTCCCACTTGGAGATGAAAGCCAGCTGGGCGTGGGGCAGCTTTGCCAGCAGCAGCACCGGGTCCAGGATGTGCAGGTGGTTGCACACCAGCAGGAACCGGCCGGTTTTCGGAAGCTGCTCCAGACCCTTGGACTCGATCCGCATCAAGAGGATCTGGGTGATGGCCTCGGCGTAGAGGTTCGTCGCCTTCCGGTAGAAGGAATCGTCCTCCTCCTGGGGCACGTCCATGTTCACCCGGGCGCAGAGGATCAGCAGAAATAGGAAGGCGATCAGCGCCAGCACCAAAAAAGTCCCCAAAAAGCCCACCGGCAGCAGCCAGAGCCATCCCAGCGACGAAAAGCCCCCCGCCAGGGCGCAGATAACCAGCGCCGCCAGGGCGGAAAGCAGGGCAATCCCCTTAATCAGCATGGCAAGTCCTCCTTGGGCGGTTGTTTCCTACATTATACGCCACCCGGCCTCGGGAAACAAGCCTTTTTCCAGCATTTTTTTCGTGAGGGGTGGAAATTTCTCCCGGAGCCTGTTATAATAAAGGAAAACTGTCTTCCACGAAAGGATGAATCCCCTATGGGCCTGTCCGCCAACGCTCCCTGGCTGGCATTTTACGGAAACACGCCGGCCTCCCTAGACTACCCCTCCAAAACCATGTATCAGCTGGTACGGGAGACCGCACTGCGCCATCCCCAGCTGACGGCCTACCTCTTTTTCGGAAAGGCCACCCGCTACGACGCCTTTGTGAAAAAAGTCGAAGCCGCCGCCCGGGGCCTATACCATCTAGGCATCCGCAAGGGCGACCGGGTGACCATCTGTATGCCCAACACGCCCCAGGCCCTGGCCTGCTTTTACGGGCTCAACCGCATCGGCGCGGTGCCCAATATGATCCACCCCCTCTCCGCCGTCCAGGAGATCGACTTTTTCCTGAAGGTCTCCCACAGCAAGGCCATTCTCACCCTGGACCAGTTCTACGGCAAGGTAGCCCAGGTGGCGGGGGAGGACGTGACCATCCTGATCGCCAAAATCGCCGACGAGCTGCCCTTCCCCCTGAACGCCGCCTACCCCCTGACCAAGGGCGGCCGGGCCATCCCCAAGCTCCCCAAATCCGGGTATCTGCTCTGGACGGAGATGGTGGCCGCCGGGAAGAACGAGACCCTTCCTCCCGACGACGGGGAGGCGGAGGACTGCGGCGCCATTCTCTACTCCGGCGGCACCACCGGCACCACCAAGGGCATCCGGCTGTCCAACCTCAATTTCAACGCCCTGGCCCTGCAAACCATCGCCGCCTCGGGGCTGGTGAGCATCACGGGGATGAAGATGCTCTCCATCATGCCGGTCTTTCACGGCTTCGGCCTGGGCATCGGCATCCACACCGCCTTGGTGGGCGGCGGCACCTGCATCCTGGTGCCCCAGTTCAGCGTGCAGATCTACGCCGATATTCTCAAAAAGCAAAAGCCCAATCTGGTCCCCGGGGTACCCACCCTGTTCGAGGCCCTTCTGCGGGCGGAGGGCCTGGAGGGGGTGGACCTGAGCTTCCTCAAGGGCATTTTCTCCGGCGGGGACTCCCTCTCCCCCGAGCTGAAGCGGAAGGTGGACCGGTTCCTGCGGGAGCACAACTGCTCCGAGCAGATCCGGGAGGGCTACGGCACCACCGAGTGCGTCACCGCCTCCTGCCTGACCCCCAAGGACTATGCCCGCCCCGGCTCCATCGGGGTGCCCTTCCCCGATACCTATTATAAAATCGTCACCCCCGGCACCGACCGGGAGCTGCCGCCCAACGCCGAAGGGGAGATCTGCCTCTCCGGCCCCACCGTGATGCTGGGCTACCTGGACAATTACGAGGAGACGGTCCAGGTCCTCCGGCGGCACTACGACGGGCGGCTCTGGCTCCATACCGGCGACCTGGGCTACATGGATCAGGACGGCTTCCTCTATTTCCGCCAGCGGATCAAGCGGATGATCGTCACCTCCGGCTACAATGTCTACCCCTCCCAGCTGGAAAACATTCTCGATGGCCATGAGAAGGTGCTGCTCTCCTGCGTCATTGGCGTCAAGGACTCCTACCGGGGCCAGCGGGTGCGGGCCTACATCGTCCCCGCCCCCGGCGTGACCCCCAGCAAGGCCCTGGAGGAGGAAATTCTGGCCTATTGCCGGGAGCGGATCGCCAAATACGCCATGCCCCGGGAGATCGTCTTCCGGGAGGAGCTGCCCAAGACCCTGGTGGGCAAGGTGGCCTACCGGGTGCTGGAGGAGGAAGCGGAGGGCGAAGGGTGAAAAACCGGATCTGGGAGCTGGACGCCTTCCGGGGCGTGTGCATTCTCGGTATGATCGTGGTGCATTTTGTCTATGATCTGGTGGACCTGTTCCAGCTGGTGCAATGGACCTATCCCCCTGCCTTTCTGCTGGTGCAAGGGGCCGGAGGTGCCCTGTTTCTCCTGCTCTCCGGCCTGTGCGTCACCCTGGGCTCCCATCCGGTACGCCGGGGCCTGACGGTCCTGGCCGCCGGGCTGCTGGTCACCGCCGTCACCGGCGGGATGTATCTTCTGCGCCTGTCCGACGCAAGCATCGTGATCGGCTTTGGGGTGCTCCACTGCCTGGGGCTGTGTATGCTGCTCTGGCCGGTGTTCCGCCGGTGCCCAAACTGGGGACTTGCCCTGCTGGCCGCCGGATTCATCATCCTGGGATGGTATCTCCGGGGCGTCCGGGCGGACTTTCCCTGGCTGGTTCCCCTGGGCGTGACCTATCCGGGCTTTGCCACAGTAGACTATTTTCCTCTGTTTCCCAATTTGGGTTACTTCCTGGCAGGCTCGGTGCTGGGCAGGACCCTCTACCGGGAGAAGACCTCCCTGTTTCCGAAAATCGACGGCGGCCGGGGCCTGGCCGGGGCGCTGTGCTGGTGCGGAAGAAATTCCCTGCTGATCTATCTGCTCCACCAGCCGGTACTCTGCCTGGTCCTCCTGCCCGCCGCTCTTTGACTCTGATTTTTATGGAGGCGATGCTATGAAGCTGCGTATCAAGCCTGGGAATATTCCCGTCTTTGCCCTGTGCGCCGGGGTACTGGGCCTGGGCCTGCGGCTCCTCCAATTTCAAGTCGGCATCGACGAAAAGGGGCTGCTGATCACCTGGCATCCCCTGAGTGTGATCGTGCTGCTGCTGACCGCTTTGGTGTTCGGGTGGATGCTTTACAGCGTCTGGCCCATGGCCCAGGCGGTGCGGTACACCCAGCTCTTCCCCCGCTCCCTGCCGGCGGCCCTGGGGACCGTGGTGGGGGCCGTGGGCGTCGTGTGTTACAGCGTGGAGCTGGTGCTGCCCATGTCCGACTGGTATTTTTTGGCGGAGATGGCCTCCAGCCTGCTGGCCGCGGGCTGCATGATCTTCCTGGCCTTTCAGCGGGCCAAGGGCCGCCACGCCAATATCTGGGCCTGGATGGGCGTGAGCCTCTTTTTCCTGCTCCACCTGGTGGGGTGCTGCCGGCTGTGGTTCAACGCCACCCAGCTGGACCGCTATCTGTACCCGGTGCTGTCCTCCAGCTTTCTGACCCTGGCGGTGTACTACCGGGCGGCCATGTGCGACCAGTCGGTGGGCGTGCGGGGATATCTATTCTTCGGCTCCGCCGCCGCCTACTGCTGCCTGCTGAGTCTGGTGGGCTCGGAAAATCCCATTTTCTATGGGACCATGCTGATCTGGATGGCGGCGGACCGCTGCCGCATCCAGCCCCGAAAGGTCCCAGCATGAGCATTGGACTGACCCTTCCGCCCCATGTCCAGGGCTGTCTGGACGCCCTGGAGGCGGCGGGATTCGCAAGCTTCGCCGTGGGCGGCTGCGTCCGGGACGCGCTGCTGGACCGCGCGCCCCAGGATTACGACCTGTGTACCGCCGCGCCGCCCCAGGACATCAAACGGGTGTTCTCCAGGGAAAGGCTGGTGCTTGCGGGCGAAAAGCACGGCACCGTGGGGGTGATTACCCCCGGCGGCGTGGTGGAAATCACCGCCTTCCGGTCGGAGGGAGCCTATTCCGACCGCCGCCACCCGGACCGGGTGGATTTCGTTTCGGAGGTAGAGCGGGATCTGGCAAGGCGGGATTTTACCGTCAACGCCATGGCCTTCTCCCCCTTGCGGGGGCTGCGGGATCCCTTCGGCGGAGCCCGGGACCTGGAAAACCGGGTGCTGCGGGCTGTGGGGGATCCGGAGACCCGGTTCCGGGAGGACGCGCTGCGCATTTTGCGGGGGGTGCGGTTTACCGCCGCCCTGAACCTGACCCCGGAGGAGCAGACCCGGCAGGCCATGCTGGCGCTGGCGCCGCTATTAGACTGTCTGGCCCGGGAGCGGGTCTTTGAGGAGCTTTCCCGCTGCCTTCCCGCGCTGACCTGGCAGGAAATGATAGATTTCGCCCCGATTTTCGCCGCGGCGGTGCCGGAGCTGGGGCCCACGGTGGGCTTTGACCAGCGCAGTCCCCACCACCGCTATTCTCTTTTTGAGCATATCGCCCGGGTCACGGCCTCTTTGCCTGCTGAACCGGCCCTAAAATGGGCGGGGCTGCTCCACGACATCGGCAAGCCCCCCGCCTTTACCCCGGACGCCACCGGCCGGGGCCACTTTCCCGGCCACGCCGCCCTGGGGGCGGAGATGGCGGAGGAGGTTTTGCGCCGTCTCCGGGCCCCCACGGCCCTGCGGGAGCGGGTATGTCTGCTGATTCGGGAGCACATGACCCCCCTGCCACCGGACAAGCGGATCCTGCGCCGCCGCCTGGGGAAATTCGGGCCGGAGGCCACAAGCGAGATCCTCGCCCTTCAACGGGCGGACTACGCCGGAAAGGGCACCCCCGAATCGGCAGACCTGGGGGAATTTGACCGGGTAGCGGCGCTGCTCCAGGAGATCCAGGAGGAGGAAAAATGCCACACCCTGAAGGACCTGCAAATAGGCGGGGACGATCTGCTGGCCCTGGGCTATCCCCGAAATCGGAAGCTGGGCGCGGCTCTGGAAAAGCTCCTGGCCCTGGTCCAGGACGAGACCCTGGAAAACCGCCGGGACGCCCTTTTGGCGGAGGCCCGGCGCATGCTGACGGAAAACTGAGGAAGGAGGAACGGTATGGCTCGGCAGCCACTGACCCTGGGCATCCTGGCCCATGTTGGTGCAAGCAGATGAGAACCACGCATAAATAACAATATCCCCAGTCCGAAAACTGGGGATTTTTCACACCTTGCGAGGGCAAAACAACTTCATTTGTGGTTTCACAGGAGCAGAAACCGCAGTATGCAGTTAACAGTTAAGGTATTTCCACGAAAGTATTACAGATACGGAGCGCAACAATGTTTTTCATGGAGATTGGAACATCAAACATTGCTCCAAAGTCGGCTGTCAGTGTGCTACTGTCCAAATCACCATTTGCACTCAGATTCATATTTTCTACTTTTATCTCTGTATGATCTTCCAAAACAACAAATAAGGTAAAACCTTGGTAGATTTGCTCATGGAATACGCCATTTTTATGAGGATTGTGTACTGTCATATCAAAGTGTATCCCAACGGGTGAAAGCTCAACTTTTTCGAGTTGATACCCTACTCCATCGCGATCCTTCACAATTACATGATCAACCAGAACTGTTTTCGCGCTATTCTCATATCTGACAACAAACTTCAAGCGCCAGGTTCCTTTCGCGACGATGGCCTTTTGGCCGTCACCACTGTCTTGCGCAAGATTTGAAAATTCAATTGTCGCATTCCGGTTAAAGAGTAATTCTTTAGAGGACGTCCACTTTTGCACGATCTTCAGTGTGGTACGGTCTTCACTTTGCTATCATTACTTTTACTCTGTTCTGATACCCCCCCATACAATAGGCCCAGGCCAGGAACCTTCACGGTCCCTGGCCTGGGTTTTCTGTGGTCTTGTGTAAGATCGCCCATCCTAGCGCGGATAGCGGATTCCCCCGCTGGCCCACATGGCCAGAATCAGCATGGCGCACAGGAGCAGGATTAGAATGTAGCAAATCAGCCGCTCTCTTTTCATCTCTACAATCACGTTTCTTTCAAGACTCTTCGGTTCGCAGAAAACTGGTCAAATTCGCCCGATCCGTCAGCGGGAATCTTGGATGCCGGAAGGGGGATAGGGGAATAACCAGGGTTGCGGAGCTCACCAAGGCCTATGTTCCGGACAATACTTGTGTTTAAGATGCCGTCAGATCTTCCTGCGCTGCAAGAGAGCAGCGGCGATGGAAGCCAAGAGCCCTAAGAGGGCGCAGAGCGTGAGAACGGGCCAGTTGGCGGCCTCCGGCGGTTGATTTGGGGCCAGAAGGCACCAGGACGCCAATTCCGGGTCCCCGGAAAAGGCACCGCAGAACAGAAAATACATTGCCACCGGAATCGTTCCCAAAAGCACATTCCGAAACAGGACGCACAGCAGATACAGCGTGCCCATGCCGAAGCAGCATTCCAGCGCCGCTCGGGGCAATTCCAGGAGCACGCCGGGGAAAAAGGGCAGGGCCGCTGCCGTACCCAGGGCCATCAGCAGGCAGTATCCCCCATAGAGCAGCGCCATCTCTCCTATTAGGCTCTTATGGCCTTTGGAGCAGGCCCAGAGGGCTTCCCTTCCGTCTCCCTCCACCCAGGCAAGCAGATACCCGCCGGGCCAGAGGAGGCCACAAAGGGGCAGGAAGGTCTGACTGCACCGGATCAGAACGCTGGAAGCCTCGCTTAGATTCTCTGTCATCGCCGTCATTGCGGTAAAGGCAGGAATCGCCAGCAGAATTACCGCCGGCGGCGTATACAGGCAGCCGGGCGTCCTTTTCAGGACCCGCCACAGCATCCGCAGCCGCCGCCCCATTACACGGCCCCCTTGAGATAGCGCATATATCCGTCCTCGACGGTGGCGGGGATCCGCTGCCCCGGCTGCTCCACGTCGGACAGCACCCGCAGGCGCTCCTGGCCTTCCGCCAGCTCGTCCCGAAGAAGGAAGAAGGGCTTTTGAAGGTTTTCCCGCTCCGAAACGGGTACGGAATACACCTTCCCCTGGGCGGCGGACCGCAATTCGTCGGCGGTAGCCACCGTCAGGATTCTTCCGCCGTTCATGAGGATGATGTGGTCGCAGAGCGACTCCACATCCTCCACAATGTGCGTGGAGATCAGCACCGTCCGCCGGCCCCGGAATTGGGCGAACAGGTTCTTAAACCGCAGCCGCTCCTCCGGGTCCAATCCGGCGGTGGGTTCGTCCAGAATCAGGTTTTCCGGATCTCCCAAAATGGCCTGCGCGACGCCCAGGCGCCGAACCATGCCGCCGGACAGGGCTTTTACCCGCCGCTTTTCCGCGTCCTCCAGGCCCACCCGGGCAAGGCTGTCCAGAATCTCTTCACGCCGTGCTTCCCGGGGAAGGCCCTTCAGTTCCGCGAAAAGGTCCAGCGCCTCATAGGCGGTCAGGCTTCCCATCACACCGAATTTCTGGGGAAGATAACCGGTTTCCCCTTGGATCGTAATCGTCCCGCCGGTGGGCCGCAATACGCCCACCAGGCAGCGGATCAGGGTGGTTTTTCCCGCGCCGTTGGGTCCCAGAAGGCCGTAGATCCCCTTTCCCAGGGACAGGCCCGCACCGGACAGGGCCGTTTTCTTGCCATATCGCTTTGTCAGCGCCGTTACTTCAATCATCGCTTCTTTCCCCCAAAGTAAAGAGAAATTCCACCGGGCCCTGGCTGTACTCCGTCTCTTGCAGATACGCGTAGACCTTGGGAAGCACCTTTTGCTCCCCCAGCTTTTCCGTCTGGTAGGCAAGGGCGTATCTAAAGTTATCGGAGGCTTGGGACCAGGCGAAAAATTCGTTTTCATCGGCTGAACTGGGGTCATAGGTCAGGAGGATCTCAAAATCCTCCTTTTTAGGTGGGTTTTCATCACTGTATGGTCCCAAAAGCCCCTCCGGATTTGATAAATAACCTTCCAGCGCCAGATATAAGCTGTTTACCGGCTCTTTCTGGGCCTGGGCCGGGAGCAGACTCAAAAGATAAGATCTGCATATCCGGTCAGGCTCCACCTGAAACAGGAGGATCTGATCCTCCAAAACCACCGCATTCTCCTGAGGAGAGACGTAATTCTGGATGGTAAAGGGAAGCACAAACACCGGCTTTCCTGCCGTCTCCAATGGCCGGGTCTCTCCCACCCGGGCGGCCAGCGCCGCCCATACCGGCTCCAGACCGGCTAGGTTCTCCACCCGCACTGGATCCAAAATGGGGTAGTAGATCCTGTTCTCTCCCTTCAGCTCAGTCCCCACGATCCCGGCGTACAGGGTGAGCGCCCCAGTCTCCCCGGTAAACAGGCCGTCATCCGTTTGAGGCAGGTTACTGTATACCGTCAGCGGGGAATCCACCCGGACCCGAAACAGCGCCGTCATCTGGTCATGCCGTACCGCGACGCACCGTGCGTCCGCGTCCCAGAACGAAATATGCCCCGGAATGGGGTAATAGGGCACATACCCAGGCAGGCAGATCGCCTGGGCGTTGCAAAAGTATTTTCCCACGCTTCCGCTGTAATGGAAGATGAGCGTTCCGTCGCCGCATCCGTTTACGGTGATATAATCCCCCTCCCGCTGGTATTCCAGGGGGTTGCCCCCACCGTCCGTGACCTTCTTCAGCGCCAGATCATGGTAAAGGGTGAACCGGTAGACATTCAGATCCGGCTGGGAAAGGGTGAGCGTCGCTTCAGCCTCCAGGCTGCTTTTGATCCTTAGATCCAGATCATAGGTCTTCACTGTGAAATCCGCCGCCTGCTCCGGCGGCTGTTCCTGGGAATCCCGGTAGCGGACCTCTCCCATCACCGCGCCGTCCATCCGGTAGTCCCTGCGGATCACGCAGTCCCCACCCCGCAACTGAAAGCGGACCGCCAGCCCCGCCGCCAGCAGGGCAAACAGCAGGGCAAGGCGCCGGGTCGCCTTTGCTTTTGCTTTTGGCAGCCAGAAGGCCCCCAGGGCGCACAGTCCCATCAGCCACGCCCCGGCAAGGACCCACCGGCAGAGCTCCAGCGGGAACAGGTACATTCCATCCGCCAGAAAGCTGCTGTAAGGGGTCGCCAGGGAGAACCAGTCCAAAATGGTATACACGGAAAAGCCGCCCAAGCTTCCGTCTTTGAAGATCTGGGGCAAAACCGGGCCGGCCAGCAGGGAAAAGATCATCAGCAGGCAGTAGGCGGTGCTTCGCCGGACCCGCAGAGCCAGGACGCTGCCCAGGAGCAGTCCGATCAGAGAGGGGAAGAACAGATCCAGCACAGCGCCGGCGCAGCACAATGACAGTCCGCTGGAAAGGTCGGTGGAGAATTTTGGAAAGCCCATCAGCATCCACACGAGGATATTTCCGCTCCACAACCCAGCCAGCGGAACCAACACCGCCAGCTGGGCCAGAAAGATCTTCCAGGTTCCTCCGGGAATGGCGGTGATCGTCTCCCGACAGTGGGCGGTCTCCGGAAGGAGAAGATATTCATAGCCCAAAAACGAGAAAAGAGTCAGTCCCAGAAATCCCAGGGCGTCGCAATTTTTCAGATAGTCCTTCAGCCAAAAATCCAGGAGGAACATTCTGGCGCAGAGAAGATTGGTCATCAGAAACAGCAAAATCGTGATCGCCCAGAACCGTACATAGCGAAGGAACAGCTTCCATGCGGTCATATAATACTTCATTCCAACTTCACCTTCCATTTTCCACGGCGGCATGGGTGGTATTCCAACCGCCCATGCCGCCGCGGGCTTACGCTTTAGTCAATCGGCTTAACAACATTTACACTTCCGCTTGCGGTGCATCCGGTACTATCCCACAAGAAACCGGATACACAGAGTTGCGCTCTTGCAAGATAAGGTGTGCCTTGTTCCCGTCCCCACTCGCCGGTTTCTCCCCGAGTACCGGGGGACATCTCCACAACACCGTAGTCTCCCCAGGAGGATCCGGCGGATAGCTGGAGACACAATTTGACGCTGTACTTGCTGGTGCTGTTATTTCTTGCGTTTGCAGCCGCCGAACGGCAGGAAACAACTCCAGAAAGAGCGCTGGATTGGCTTTCGGTAAGATTGACGGTGGCTGTCGTTGAGGAAGCATACGCCACTATCGTTGTAGACAAGCATACCGCAAAGACAAGGCATACCATAAGGGCCCTTGCAATTTTGTTTGGATGTTTCATTGTTGCTCCTATCGTAATATGTATCGAATTTACCCCTTGATTTATGAATATTACCACCGGCATGGGGCATCTCGTTGCCGCTGTAAATTGGCTGTGTGAATGGATCCAAGGAGTCTATGCTTTTGCTTCGGAACAATCACCCATACGCTTTTCTCTTGAATTACCGAGAAAAGCCGTCATCTCAGCCCATTGAAACCACCTCATTTCTTATTTCAGAGGTGCGGTCAGCGACCGCCCGATTGCTTTTTGTCTGCCTGGGGTTCTTCCACCGGGCGCTTGGGCTGGTAAAACATAGTTAAACATCCCGGCGGCCATTCTTTGCGCTGTCGAGCGGCAAGTTCTGCGAAAAGAGACTTCATCAGCTTCTTTTGAGATCTGTTTCTTATCTCAGAGCGGGGATGGCGACCGTATCTCCTCGGTCCCCATCCCAGAGGACGGTGAAGATGTACACCGGCTGGAAAAAGCCCTTGGAATCGGCTTGGAAGGTAAGGGTATAGTCCAAAATTTGGGCCGTCTGGGCGGCAAAGTCGTCCTCCATAGAGAACTGGCCTTTTCGTAGCCGCTCATAGGCTTCCTTGGGGGAGCGGATCGGAACGGCCTTCTCTACCTCTTCCGCCTGGGGGACCCGGTATTCCACCTCCTTGATCTTGCCCTCGGCCAGATAGGAGACTCGGATAATTCCGCCCAGAGGATAGTCATCCGTCACCGGGAGGGTGAAGGTGTGCCACTGTTTTCCATCATAAGAGAAGTCCGCCTCCGTCGGGATCTGGATCTGGATCTCGGATAGCAGCTCCGTCAGGGTTTGACGGTCCGCCTGCCGGTAATCCATGTCCGTCCAGACATCATAATTGCCAAGAGTGAAGCTGCCGTCGGCATAGGAAACGGTCATCTGCCAGCCGGGGGCGGCATGGGTGCCGTAAATCACATGGTCGTCATAGTACCAACGGTCCAGTGGGAACTCCGGGTCTTTTTTCGGGTCCACCACGTCGATCCACTGCTGGAGCAGGGCGTTGCAGTCTGCCTGGGAGAACCGTTTGCCTTTGCAGATGGGGACCTCCTCGGCCTGATCGGGCAGGTTGCAGGAGACGGTCCAGGCCACGTTCTTGACATCTACGGTGTAGGACGGGGCAATGGCCAGGTTGCCGTAGGGTTGGATGAAATACAATCCTACGAAGAAAAGCGCCAAGGCCAGGAAGCCTCCCAGCACCGTCCCCGCCGGGAAAAACGCCTCCTTCGGCGCTCTTTCCAGGAGCAGCAGGACCATCGTTACCGCCGCCCAGCCCAGGACAGCCCCTAGGGTGTTGCAGATGAGATCGTCCACATCGAAGGTCCCCGCGCCCAGCAGAAACTGGGCGGACTCAATGAGCAGGCTGAGGCCCAGGGC
>CANQXH010000054.1 GCA_947627745.1 uncultured Oscillospiraceae bacterium | reverse complement strand
AAACCCTGCCCGGAGCTCACCGGCCAGGCCCTCTATGAACACGCCAACCGGCTGTTCCAGATGTTTGCCGGGGAAACGGCGGACGTCAAAATGTCCTTCCACCGGGACCTGCTGAACGTGGTGGTGGACCGGTTTGGGAAGGACACCATGCTAATCCCCCAGGAGGACGGCGTGCATTTCCACTTCACCGTGCGGGTGGCGGTATCTCCCATGTTCCTGAGCTGGGTCATCGGCTTTGGGGACAAGGCAAAGATTCTCCATCCCCCGGAGGTGGCGGAAAAATGCCAGGATCTGTGTCGGCAGACCCTGGCGCAATATCAGGCAACGTAGAAGGTGCTGAACATCTCGCCCCACTTTTCCGTCAGGGAACCGGCCTGGGCGGCCGGGGCCATGACGGAGAGGACGTAGTGGTAATTTCCGTCGTCCAGAACGGCAGCCTTGCCCAGCTCATCGCCGCCCTCCCCGGCGGCGTGCCACACAAAGTCGTAGCGGATCATATCCTCTTGCTCGGTCTGCACCACGGTCAGGGCGTCCCGCTCAAAGCCGGTGACGGCGCGGATGGTTCGGTTCAAATCCCCGGACTCCAGGACTTGAACGGTGATTACGGCGTCCCCGCAGAAATAGAGCTGATCTGTTTGATCGCCGTCCATGGTCATGGCTGCGGCGTCTCCGGGCAGCACCAGCATCACCTTGCCCATGGGCGCCGGAGCGGGGATTTCATACACATCGTCAACGGTTTCAAAGGTCTCTTTGTTTTGGCAGCCGCAAAGCGCCGCCGCCAGAAGCAGAAGGATAAGGACTTTTTTCACAAGACACCCCTCCAGAAAGGAATTGAAATATGGAACAGCTTTTTGGGATCTACCTGCTAGTAATCAATGCCGCCGGGTGCCTGCTTATGCTGGTGGACAAGCGCCGGGCCCAGAAAAAACGCTGGCGGATCCCGGAGGCCACCCTGATGGGCGTGGCGGCCGCCGGAGGTAGCGTGGGGGTTCTGGCGGGGATGTATCTGTTCCGGCACAAGACCCTGCACAAAAAGTTCACCCTCGGCGTTCCGGCAATTTTGATTGCCCAGCTTGCCCTGCTGGGCTGGGCGGCCAGCGGGTTTAAAGGCATATGAAAAGGCAAGGTATGGACCCCATACCTTGCCTTTTTCTATGTCTGTTCCTCTTTAATAGCCTCCAGGACCGCCTCGGCGGACAGGATCCCGTCGATGGCGGCGGAGACGATGCCCCCGGCGTAGCCCGCGCCCTCTCCAGCAGGGTAGAGCCCCGCCAGGCCGGACTGCCGGTCCGCTCCCCGCAGGAGCCGCACGGGCGCGGAGCTGCGGGTCTCCGGGCCGGTGAGCACCCCGTCGGGATCGGCAAAGCCGGAAAGCGTGCCGTCCAGCAGGGGCAGGGCCTGGGCCATAGCATGCCAGATCATTTCCGGCAAAACCCGGCGCAAATCCCCCCAAGCCACCCCGGGCCGGTAGGTGGGCAGCACCTTCCCCGGGCCGGAGGAGGGCCGCCCCGCCAGAAAGTCCCCTACCCGCTGGGCCGGCGCTCGGTAGCCCCCGGAAAAGGCGAAGGCCCGCTCCTCGATGGAGCGCTGCCACCGCATACCCGCCAGGGGATCGGTTCCTGGAAAGTCTTTTGGGGAAACCGAAACCAGCAGGGCGGCGTTGGCGTTCTCCCCCGCCCGGTTTCTGTTGCTCATGCCGTTGGTGACAACGCCTCCCGTCTCCGAGGCGGCAGCCACCACATAGCCGCCGGGACACATGCAGAAGGTGTAAACCGTCCGGTCCGGCAGATGACGCGCCAGCTTGTAGTCCGCCGGGGGGAGCCGGGAATCCAGCCTGCCATACTGGGCAAGGTCGATGGTCCTTTGAAGCTGCTCAATGCGGACGCCCATGGAAAAGGGTTTTGGCTCCATGGGGAGCCCCAGTTTCCAGAGCATGGTATAGGTGTCCCGGGCGCTGTGGCCAATGGCGAAGATCGCCCGGCGGCAGGGGATCTCCTCGCCGCCCTCCAAACGAAGGCCCGCCAGGGCGTCGTTTTTTACGGAAAGGCCCGTCACCTTGGCCTGGAAACGGACCTGCCCGCCCAAGCCCTCGATTTTTCGGCGGAGATTTTGAACCACCTCCACCAGCACGTCGGTGCCGACGTGGGGCTTGGCGTCGATGAGGATGTCCGACTGGGCGCCCGCCTCCACCAGCCGCTCCAAGATCCAGCGGCTCCGGGGATTGTTGACGCCGGTATTCAGCTTCCCGTCGGAAAAGGTCCCGGCGCCCCCCTCCCCAAACTGGACGTTGCTCTCCGGGTCCAGCAGACCCGTTTGGAAGAACCGGTTCACCTTCTCCCGCCGCGCAGAAGCGTCCTCGCCCCGCTCCAGCACCAGGGGCCGCTGGCCGGCCATGGCCAGGATCAGGGCGGCAAACATCCCGGCGGGACCAAAGCCCACCACCACCGGCCGCTCTCCCGGCGGCAGGGCCTCCGGCGGGACATATTCCGGGTCCCTGGCAATGGAGGCCCGGCGGCAGCCGCTGCGGCGGAGAATTTGATCCTCCCGCTCCCCCACCCGGACATCCAGGGTGTAAACCAGGCGCACGTCCGGTTTTTTCCGGGCGTCAACGGATCTTTTGACAATCCGGGTCTCCAAGATCTGTGCCGGAGGCAGCCGGAGCAGCCGGGCAGCCTCCCGGAGGGGCGCCTCGGGGTCGTGGCCGGGAGGCAGCGCGACGCCTGAAATACGGATCATTTGCCGCTCCTTCCCGCCCAGGTCCCGGCGAGAATACCGGAGCTCCAGGCCCACTGCAAATTGTAGCCGCCGCAGTCCCCGTCCACGTCCAGCACCTCGCCGCAGGCGAACAGGCCGGGGATTCGGCGGCTTTCCATGGTTTCCGGTGAAAATTCCGACGTCAAAGCGCCGCCGGCGGTGACCTGGGCGGCGTCCATCCCCAGCTTTCCCGTCAGGTCTACCCGGAGGGCCTTCACCTGGCGAACGACCTGGGCCAGAGCCCTGCCGTCCAATGTGGCAATGGGGGCGGTTCCGCTCAGACCGGCGGATTTTACCAGTACCCGGCCCAGCCGGTTGTGGAGAATGCCGGTCAGCAGCTCTTCACAGGGTAGATTGGTACTTTTCCGGGCAGCCAGGGCGTCCGTCAAGGCCTCCCGAGAAATATGGGGCAGAAAGTCCAGGCGGCACGTCCAGTCCTCAGGGCCCTGGCAGGCGTCCCGGGAGAGGTCAAAAATGACCGGCCCGGACAGGCCATACTGGGTGAATTGCAGCTCCCCCGACCCGGACGTCACGGTTTTTCCGTCCCGCAGGATCGCGGCGGCGCAGTTGGTTCGGACGCCCTTCAGCGCCCCGAGGCCGCTCCAGCCGGATTTCAGCTGCACAAGAGACGGGAACACCGGAGAAATATCGTGACCAAGGGAGGCCAACAGCCGGTAGCCGGACCGCGAGCCCCCCAGCTTCTCCCCTGCCGCTCCGCCGCAGGCCACGATCAGGCGCTGGCAGGAATAGGACGCGGAGGGCGTATGGACCAAAAAGAAATCGTCTCGCTTTTCCAGGGCGGTCACCTCTGTCCCGGTCAGGACCCGGACATTGGGCCGGTCCAGGGCAAACCGAAGGACATCCAGCACGGAGTTGGCCTGATCGGAATAGGGATAGACCCGGCCCGAAGGCTCGGTCACGGTAAAAAGCCCCAGGCCCCGGAACCATGCCAGGGTCCGTTCCGGTCCGAAGGCGTCCAGCGCGGGCCGGACAAAGCCGGGCTGTCCACCATGGTAGCCGCCCTGGGCGGCGTGGAGGTTGCTCAGGTTGCACCGCCCGTTGCCGGTGGACAGCAGCTTCCGGCCAAGCCGGGCCTGCCGCTCCAGCAGCAGCACTTCCGCGTTCGGATTTTCCGACGCCGCCAGGGCCGCCGCCATGCCCGACGCCCCGCCGCCGATGATGACAATTTTCATCCCGTCGCCTCCTCTCTCCCCCATTATACACCCCACGGTCCCGGGAAACAAGAAATATTTCCTTGCAAAAGGAAAAACCTCTGGTATAATAGAAATACCGCAAAGGAGGGATCCCATGGACCGGGCCAATATCGAAAAAATCGCCCGCCGCCCGGAGGACCGGCTGCTGCTTGCCAAGCTCTATGACAAGATCGACGCCGGGATCCGGCAGAACATTCCCGCCAACACCTGTTTTCTCTCCCCGGCGGAGCAGGAGATGGCCCGGTTCCTTTTTGGGAACACAGAGGGGCTGGTCTTTTTCGGCGGCCGGGCGGACGCGGAGCGGAAAATGCTGTGCTACCTGCCGGACTATCTGGAGCAGGATTCTCTGATGGGGGCGGAAAGTCCGGTGGTCTGCCTCCGGGCGGCGTTCCATGCCGGGGAGAACCTGACCCATCGAGATTTTTTGGGGGCGCTGATGGGAGCTGGCGTGGCCCGGGAGACCGTGGGGGACATCTATCCCGGGGAGGGATCCTGTGATTTCTTTGTCACTGGGGAGATCGCCCCCTATCTGCTGCAAAATCTCACCAGCGCCGGACGGACCCGTCTCTCGCTGACCGCCGTCCCTCTGGCGGAGGTAAAAAGGCCGGAGGAAAAGGTGGCGGTTCTGAAGGATACCTTGGCTTCTCTCCGGCTGGACTGCGTGGTTTCCGCCGGTTTCCGGGTAAGCCGGACACTGGCGGCTTCCTACATCGCCGCCGGTCGGGTGGCCGTGGACGGAATTCCCCGGGAAAACGGGGACAGGCCGGTGCCGGCGGGCGCAAAGATCTCCGTCCGGGGGCTGGGGAAGATTCTGCTGGCCGAGGTCGGCGGGCAGACCAAAAAAGGACGCGTCAGCGTCACCATTCATCGGTATTTGTAAGGAGCAGCCTATGGAAATGCGGGAAGTGATCGCTCAAATCAACGCCCTGGCAAAAACGGCGAAGGAACGGCCCCTGACGCCGGAGGAGACCGCCGCTCGGGACCAGCTGCGCCGGATCTATATCGACTCAGTCAAGGCCAATCTCACCGGGCAGCTGGACAATACCTATGTCCTCTATCCCGACGGCACCAAAAAGAAGCTGGAAAAGAAAAAATAGAAAAAAGCTTTTTTCGCCAATATACCCCCCGCCGCAGGCGGGGGGTTGCCATAATTTGACATTTTATACCCCATATGCTATAATTAATTTGTTCATCATCACCACTTTACAAAAGGAGTCATTCTATGCCAAACATCCCTACCTTTGACAAATTTATTTCCCTCAACCTTGGCAATCCCGATAAATCTCCCCACGATATACGCCAATACTGGACGCCGGAACGGAAAAAAGCGGCTGTGCCTGCCCACAGGTACGGGACAGCAGCCGATCAGCGGACCCCCCCTGACGCGGGCAATGCCGCGCCGGCGACCGACCCGAAGCAGGCGGATCTCAGCAAAATGCCGTTCATCACAGGCGGAAAGCTGTTCTTCACTCTTGACGGCGTCGATTATGTCGGGAGCGGGAATATCTTTATGCGCAGCAATCTCCTTTTGACGGCGGCGCACTGCGTGCAGGACGACATAACCGGACATTTAGCGGAAAACTTTGTGTTCGAGCGTTGCTATACGGGGGAACTGTCAACCGAGGATTTCACGTTCAAGACTGTGGCGCTCAAAGAGAACTGGTATACGGAAAAGGACAACAAGTGGGACTACGCGATCGCCATTCTGGACAGAAATTCGACAGTTGAAAAGCCACTGAAATACACCACGGAAAGCATTCTCGGCAAATCTGTGACCGCGATGGGATACCCCATCGACTATTTCGACGGCGCGCAGATGATGTTCATCAACGGCACGGTCACCCAGAGGCTGGACAACTGGACGATCATCGGCGGGAAGCTATCCAACGGAGCATCCGGCGGCGCGTGGGTAGCTGACGATCATGAAACGGCTGTCGGGCTGAACTCCTTCGGCACCAAAACGGCGAAGGGCGGCGTCTACATGGGCTCGCCCAAATTTGACGACGACTTTGACAAGCTGTATCAATATGTGCTGACACTTATATAGAAAGAGGAATTTCATATGGCAAATAATCCCAATGGCGGCAGATTTACGTCTATGCAGCCCGGAGGCATAGACAAAACGCCTCACGACATCCGCCAATACTGGACGCCGGAGCGGAAAAAAGCGGCGCGTCCGATTTCAATGCTGGCCGCGACAGACGCCGTAGTGCCCGAAGCGGCCAACGAGGAACCCGCCACCGATCCGAAACAGGCGGATCTCAGCAAAATGCCGTTTACGGCATGCGGCAAGCTTTTCTTTACGATTGACAGCGTCGATTACGTCGCAAGCGCGAATATCTTTATGCACCGGAATATGCTTCTGACGGCGGCGCACTGCATCCAGGACAACAAGACGGGAAACGTCGGCGAAAACTATGTATTCGAGCAGTGCTTCACGGGAGAGGATTCCTCCGAGGATTTTTCCATCAAAACCGTCGCTCTGAAGGAAAACTGGTATCTGAAAAAGGATTACAAGTTTGACTTTGCCATCGCGATACTGGATAAAAACGCCGACTTCGGGGAGCCGCTCCGGTATTCCACCGCGCCCGATCTTGTAGGTAAAAAAGTAACCTCGATGGGGTACCCCGTGCGCTACTTCGACGGGGATCAGATGATGTTCGCAACTGGGCCTATATCGACGAGAGTCGGGCAGGAGGGGCACTGGGTCATGTACGGCAGCAAAATGGGCCCTGGGTCCTCCGGCGGCGCGTGGGTTCTTGAGGACGGCATAACGGCCGTCGGACTGAATGCGTATATCGTGAATTCCGGAGAGGAAATCCTGTACTCGGGTTCGCCTCAGTTCAACGACGATTTTGAAAAACTGTATCAGTACGCGCTGACTTTGATGTAGGGAGGAAGATCAATGAACAAAGTTCGTTATTTCAAGCTTCAGAACGACGGTGCGTTCGTCGCGCAAATCGTGATCGAATATAAGGAACGCAAGACCGACGGGCAGGGAAACGTGAGCTATGCAGGGGAATGGAAGAGCTGGTATACACCCGGCTACCGCGATATTTTGCAGTACGGCGAGCGGTCTGTCGATCTAGTTAAGGATTCAAACATCCCCGACGGTTCGCAGGTTCGGCTGCACGTCTATGTCGCCGCCGGGTACAGCAATCCGTCGATCGAGCAGTACATATACGACAAGACGACGGCCGAGCAGGCAGTCTACGAGATCAGCGGCACAACGCTGAACAACTATCTGAAGCTCGTTTCCTACGGTTAATGAATCCATGCTGTTTTCGAGCGGGCAATAATACCCATACCAAAGGAAAACGCCATCCTGACGGATGGCGCTTTCCTTTAGTGAAGTAATAGAGATTTTTAAATCAATGTTGCCGCCAGTGTTTGCACTGGCGGCGTTGGCCTGCCACCGGCAGGCCAAATGGAAGTCTTCAAATCTCTCTCCCTTTCCGCCAATAAAAACCCCGCCTGCGGGCGGGGAACCGAAACGGGGTGTTAGCGCAACAAAGCCGTCGTGAGCGCGCTTGCAAGTGAACAGGCGACTTGTGCGTGCCCCGTTTCGGAAAGGACACCCGCCCGCAGGCGGGCGTGCAAAGCGCAACCGCCGCGAAAGCGGCGGCTCTTAGCGCGGCGCAGGAGCGACGGCGTGAGTGAGAAATGACTTTTGAAAAAAGTCGTTGCGAACGATACAGAGTCCGCGACGACGCAGTGAGAGAGATTTTTAAATCAATGTTGCCGCCAGTGTTTGCACTGGCGGCGTTGGCCTGCCACCGGCAGGCCAAATGAAGGTCTTCAAATCTCTCTCCCTTTCCGCCAATAAAACCCCCCGCCGCAAGGCGGGGGGTTTTATTGGCGGAGTGAGAGAGATTTGAACTCTCGCGCGTTTTTTAGACGCCTACTCCCTTAGCAGGGGAGCCCCTTCGGCCTCTTGGGTATCACTCCGAATGAACATATTTTCTTTGCTTGGATATTCTAGCATAAGGCGGGGCGTTTGTCAAGAAAAAAACATCTATTTTCCCCGCCGGTGTTAAATTGCCCGCTTGCTTCCATTTTATACCTGTCTTTTTCTTGTTTACATAATATTCAACACGCTATCCGGATGCTTTTCCAAGCGACCCCCCGGCCGAGCCGGGGGGTCACGGTTTGATCAATTATGCCCGTTCTATCAGGGCTTTCAGGCGGATTGCCAGTTGGGCCGCCTCCTGGCGGGTAAGGGCGCCCGCCCAGTCCGTATCCTTGGAAAACAGGCCCAGACTCACCGCCTGCTCCTTGGGATCCAGGGGCTGCTCCGGGATCCAGGCCCTTCCGTCCTCCGCAACGACGGCCCTGGCAATGGCCCGGGCAGCGTCCCCACGCCGCTCCGTGAGAAATTGAACGCCCACCGCCGAGTCGTGGAAATCCACTTCCAGCAGACAGGCGGCAGCCTCCGGCGCGCGCAGCTCAAAAAGTCCGGGCCTGGACTGAATGTCACTGGCACGGTTGCTCTGCTGGCCCGTGGCCTTCAGCTCCCGGATCAGCTTCTCCGCCAGGGCCTTCCCACTGGTGTGGTAGAAGGCGATGGGCCCCCATGCCCCACCGCCGCCTCCGGCGTTGGAGTGCAGAGCAAGATAGTAGTCCGCCTTCATTTCATTGGCCTGCTGGGGCCGATTGTCGATGGGTGTGGTCTTGGCGGCCCGGAAATACCGGACGCCGCACCGGTCCAGGTGCGGCGTAACGGCGTCCATCAGTAGATTCATCTGGTCCATTTCCGAGCCGTAGCCGTTGATGCCGATGTTTCCGCTCTGATCCGAAGGACTCAAATACCATAGTTTCGCCATAATAGCCAACTCCTTTCCAAGATAGGGGCGATCCCCTCTACCCTATGCCGAAGGGTGCCGAAAGTTGCCCGCTTTCGCGCAACCTTTGCCGGTCTTGACTTTTTGGAGGAAAGGTGCTATATTTCTAACGCATGGAGAGATGTCCGAGGGGTTTAAGGAGCCAGTCTTGAAAACTGGTGATGCGCAATACGCACCGTGGGTTCGAATCCCACTCTCTCCGCCACGTCGGAGCAAATCTCGCTCGCTCCGTTTCCAGGCGGTTCCGTAAGGGGCCGCCTGAAAACGGATGGTTCCAGAGATGCTCAGAACAGCTCCGGATGGATTTCCAGGGAATCGTCTTGGGTGATCCGCCGGATCACCCGACAGGGCACGCCGGCCGCCAGGGAGTTGGGCGGGATGTCCCTTGTCACCACGCTTCCCGCGCCGATCACGCTGCCTTCGCCGATGGTCACGCCGCCGCAGATCGTGACGTTTCCCGCGATCCAGCAGTTGTTTCCGATGGTGATGGGCCTGGCGTATTCCCGGTCCGTGGCGGTGCCGTCAGATTTGAGATACACATTTCTGTCCTGCCAGCGCAGGGGATGGATCGGAGTCAAAATGGATACGTTTGGTCCGAAGAAAACATTTTCGCCGATGGCAACGGGGCAGCAGTCCAGACAGGTAAAATTGAAATTCGCAAAAGTGTTTGCCCCGATGGTGGTAAAGCAGCCGTAATCAAACTGCACGGGGCCCTGAAAAACAGCGCTGTCGCATATAATCCCAAGCTCTCGGAGAATTTCCGGGCGTCGTTCGTCCGTTTCAGGGAGGCTGTTGTATTCCAAGCACAGTCTATGGGCCCGCTGTCTCAAAAAAACCAGCTCCGCGTCCGTTGGGTCATAGATTTTCCCCGCCAGCATTTTTTCTTTCTCCGTCATGTTTTCCTCCTTATCCGCCGTGCGTCCAAAGCGGCGGGTTCTTTTTTACTCCACAGGAATGACCCCGCCCAAAATCTCCTCCAGATACCAGAGCAGCGCCTGCCGATTGGTGGTCCCGCCGTCCTGAACCACCGGGCAGGATTCCAGCATGGTGTAGCCGTCCTGCCCGTAGCACAGCAGGTCGCTGGTCCCCGCCAGGGTATAGGTTTTACTTCTGGAAATGGTGACGCCATCGATCCTTACATTGGATACCCGGCGCCGGCCATGGATCTCCACAAAATCCCCGTTCCCGTCCAGAAGCACCCCGGTGGGGATGGAATCGTCCACCTCATAGGTAAGCCCCGCCACATGGAGAAAGGGGGTGTCCCCGCCCATGACAGCCATTTCCAGGACGTCCACCAGCCGGGAGCCGGTGATCTCCACCACGGTCAGGCAGCGGTTCCCAGGCAGCAGGGACAGCAGCTCTCCATAGGTCACGGTGCCCTGATCCAATTCCCCGGACAGGTCGCTGCCGGAAATCAGGGCGATATCCGCGCCCATCACACTGCGGTATGCCTCGGCGCAGAACTTCCCCAGGGAGGTCTCCCCGGTCAGGCTGCCCTCCAGAAGAAGTTCACCCTCCGAACGGCCGGCGGAGCGCTTTTTCCAGGCCTCCACCCGCTCCTCCGCCTTCCGGGAAGTGGCAGCCACCGCAGGGTCTTCATCCGTCAGACCGGAAACCGTGTTAACGCGAACCTGCTTGTCCTTTAGGTCCAGGTGGATCTCCGTCAAATCGCCCGGCTGGGAGCCGGAGGCGCAGAGGGTGACGGTGTTGCCATCCTTGTCCTTCACGGTATCGCTTTCCACCACGGAAACGGCATGGCCGTCCAGATAGGCCAGCATCCCTGTGGTGTTCTCAATGATGTCCACGGAGGTATAGGGCGTGTCCACCACATCCATACCGGTATGGCCCAGGCAGATCACCACGTCCGCCCCGGCATTCTTGGCGTCATCGATCGCCGCCTGGACGCAGTCGTAGAGTGCCTGCCCATCCTCCCCCTGACAGAAGCTGTAAAGGGGATTCCCCTGTCCATCGGTAAAGTCGGCAAAAAGCGCCTTCTCCGGAGTCCTTGCGCTGCAAATCCCCACAAAAGCCACCTGAAAGCCGCCGACGGTCCGCAGGACGTAGGGGGCGAACACGGTCTTGCCGGTGGT
Organism: uncultured Oscillospiraceae bacterium; assembly: GCA_947627745.1. Classification (GTDB taxonomy): domain Bacteria; phylum Bacillota; class Clostridia; order Oscillospirales; family Oscillospiraceae; genus Faecousia. The sequence goes on along the minus strand of CANQXH010000054.1, from coordinate 5,981 downwards.
CAGATCGATGAAATTGCAGGCGGTATATTCAAACTTGCCCGCCTCCGCGGCGGCCAGCAGGGCCTCCAAGCCGTGGTCAAAGTCGTGCTCCCCCGGCACAGCCAGGGAAAATCCCACCGCGTTCATCAGGGAAACCACGTTTTGCCCCGCATCAGGTAGGCCGATCTCCTCCATGGCCAGGGTATCTCCCCCGTCCACCAGCAGCACGGCGGCATTCGGGTTTTCGGCGGAGACCTTGTCCCAGTAAGCGGCCAAAACGGAATAGTTCCGTTCAAGATCGGAGGGCATACTGACACACCGGCTGCCGCCGGCAAACAGGAGAATCCCCTCTTCCGCCTCCTCCGGGCCGGAAGATTCCCCGCCCGTGGGAAGGGATTGGCTGGGATCCGTGGCCTCAATCTCCGATACAGTGGACGATGTTTGACCCGTTTCGCCGGTTGAGCCGGTCCCCTGCCCTTCTGAAACGCAGCCCGCCAGCAACAGCACGGCGAGGATCCACGCAAGACAGCGTTTTTTCACGTTCCTTCCCCCTTTGTCCGAAAAAAGATCCATCCTTTCTATTTAAAATAGCATACAATTGTGAATAAATCAACCAAAACGCCCGGAGAAATCTCCGGGCGTTTAGCTGGTGGGTCAGATCCTCTCTCGGTAGAGGAAGAAAAAGTAGCCGTATTCAGAGGCGGCGGGGAAATTTGTCAGCTGTTCCCAGGAGGCGTGAAGGGTGAAGGCATAGTGGTTTTGCGCGCCGTCAAAATAGGTCTCATAGGCCACGATATAGCCTAGGCCGAAAAGACGGTCCATCTCTTCCCGGACCCAGGCCCCGTCCTGAGGCTGCTGAACGCCGTCCACGAACACGTCCACATAGACTTGGTAGCGGCGGCTCTGCCCGTATTCCTCCATGGCCCCCCGCAGTGGAATGGAATACCCCACCTGGCCGTTCTCCGGGGCGGCGTAGCAGGCAGCCGACTGGCCGCCTTGGCCAAAGTTTTCGATCATCTCCATGATCTCATCCGACGGAATGCTGGGGTCGCCCGGGCCGATCATGGGTCCTCCAAAGGCGTTCGGGTCTTCAGAGGAGGAAGGCGGCGCTCCGGTTTCAGTCTGGGACTGGGGCGCAGTTTGGGTCGTACCGGTATTCCGAGGGTCTTGGGGCTCTTGGCTGGGCCCGACCACATCCGTCTGGCTCTGCTGGATCTCTTGGTTAGGGGCAAACTGGGTCGAACTTTGCGCCAGCGCCCAAGGCTTCCACACCAGCAGCAGCGCCAGGCAGGCCCCGGCGGCGCCCAGAGATGTCAGCCACCGCGCTCGGCGACGGCGGCGGGCGCGAATTTCTTCACTGCGGGCCAAAACCCGGTCAGCGACTTCACGGTAATTCCTCATGAAAGTAGCCCTCCTTTTCCAATTGCGCTTTCAGGCTTACACGGCCCCGGTGGAGCAGATTTTCCACCTGGCGCTTGGTTTTTTTCATGACGGCGGCCACCTGGGCGTTGGACATCTCCTCAAAATAGGACAGGTACAGCGCCTGGCGATACGCCGGCTTCAGCGCCGCCAGGGCCCGGTGGAGGTGGATCCGCTCCTCCCGGCGCAGATACGCCGTCTCCAGGTCCTCCAGCGCTCCCGGCTCCTCTTCCAGGGGCAGGTCCCGGCGTCTGCGCAGAAAATCGATCGCCAGGTGTCTGCCGATGGTGTAGAGCCAGGTCTTGAAGGTATTGCCTCCGATGAAGCGCGGGCGGTCCGCCGCCAGCTTGACAAAGGTATCCTCCACCAGGTCCTCGGCCGCGGAAAAACTGCCGGTGATACCGGACAAGTACAGCGTCAGTCCCGGCTGGTAATCCCGGACGATCTCCGCCAGCGCGTCCCGGTCGCCGCCGAGGAAGCGGCGATAGGCCTCCGCTCCACAATCCATATTCCGCTCCTTTCTTAGATGCCTTTCACCTATTAAACGCAAAAGGGCAGGATTTCTCTCAACGATTAGGAAAAAAATTTTTGCCGGGAGCCCCGGCAAAAATTCAGGTGTCTTTCATTTTTTGGATCTTGCGCACCAGCGGGATTGCCACACAGGCGGCGGTGACGCCGATCAGGACGTTGCTCACCATCATGGTCATGCCCACGGCCTCCGCGCCGAGCCCGGTGAAGTTCTGGAAGAACCACAGCACCGGCACCCGAAAGACGAATACCCGGGCGGCGTTCAAAAGCATGGTGGCCTTGGAATAGCCGTAGCCCAGCAGCAGGGCGTCCACCGCCGAGTTGATGCCCAGGGTGATGTAGCCCAGCATTTCCCACCGGTGGATGGCCACGATTCCGTCGCAGAACGCCTGGTCAAACTGGCTCTTGGACTGGGCGAACACCCGGGCCAGCCAGGGCAGGCAGCCGCTGACCACGGCAAGACCCACCGCGCCGATGGCGACATCCAGCGCCAGAAGGCAGTAAAACAGCTTCAGGGTCCGGCGGTATTTCCCCGCACCCCGGTTTTGGCTGATGAGGGCGGAGGCGCCGTCCAGAAAGCCCATATGCCAATTGGTGGTCAGGCCGCCGATGTTGTTGGAGATCCCCAAGGCCCCCACGGTCAGGTCGCCGTACCCCTCGGACATGGCGTTGACCACCACTTTTCCCCCGGCAAAGAGCATTTTTTCAGCCGCCACCGGGTAGGACAGCTTGAAAATGGGCAGCAGTGTCCCGCCCCCTAGGCGGATGTTCCTCACGGAGAAGCGGAAGATCCCCTCGTCCCGGAACATACTGCTCAGGGCGTAAAAAAGCAGGAACAGCTGAGAGATCAACGTCGCCACGGCGATCATCACCACATCGGCGTCCATGCCGTACACAAACAGGGCGGACAGGCCCAGCTTGATCAGGATGATGGCCAGATTCAGATAGAGGATCCGGCGGCCGTGGCCCCGGCTGCGCTCAATGGCGATATAGACCGTGTTGAAAAAGCTCACCAGCTGGGTGGCGATTTCCACCCGGAAATAGCCCGCGCCCACCTGGATCAGCGATTCCGGCGTGCCCATCAGGGCCAGGAAGGGCCGGGCAAAGGGGATCAGTGCCCCCGCTACGATCATGCTGATCAGCACCGCCAGGGCGTACAGGGTCGCCACCTGGGCGCGGACCTGGTCATAGTCTCCCTTGCCGTATGCCTCGGAGATCTTGATGCTGCCGCCCACCGCCAATCCGGTGCCGATGGCCGTGATCATCAGGGTAATCTGGGCCAGGGAGGCGATGGCGGAGACCGCGTCGGAGCTGATATGGGCCGCCATGAGGGAATCCAGCACCCGGAAGATCTGCTGAAGCGCCTGGTAGAGCGCCAGGGGGCCGCAGACCGTCAAAAGCACCTTCATGGGCGGGGCCGTCAGGGCATATTCCCGGAAGGACTCGTCCTGCTTGGAGACGCCAAACGCCATTTTGCGCCTTCTTTCTTCACAATACCACGCCGTCCTTGAAAATGGAGATCTCCCGGAAGCCCTTCTGTTCGGCCTTGGTCTGCCTGCCGGAGGCCACCTCCAGCACCAGCGCCATCAGGTCCTGGGCCGCCTCGTCCAGCGTCCGCGCCCCGTCCGCCACCACGCCGGCGTTGAAGTCGATCCAACCGGCCTTTTTAACGGCCAGGGGGGTGTTGGTGGCCAGCTTCATGGTGGGGGCCGGCGCGCCGAAGGGCGTTCCCCGGCCGGTGGTGAAGAGGATCAGATGGGCGCCGGCGGCGGTCAGGGCCGTGGCGGAGACCAGGTCGTTTCCGGGGCCGTAAAGCATATTCAGTCCCTTGGTCACCACGGGGTCGCCGTAGCCGATCACGTCCATAATGGGCGCGGAGCCCCCCTTCTGGACGCAGCCGCAGGACTTGTCCTCCAGAGTGGTGATGCCGCCCTGCTTATTGCCCGGGCTGGGGTTGTCGTAGACCACCTCGTTGTGGGAGATAAAATAGGCTTTGAAGCCGTTGATCATCTCCACGGCCTTGTGAAAGACCTCCTCGCTGGCGCAGCGGTCCATCAGAAAGCCCTCAGCGCCGAACATCTCCGGTACCTCGGTGAGGACCGTGGAGCCCCCCTGAGCCACCAGCAGATCGGAGAAGCGGCCCACCACCGGGTTGGCGGTGATGCCGGACAGGCCGTCGGAGCCGCCGCACTTCATGCCCACCACCAGCTCGCTGGCGGGAATGGGCTCCCGGTGGAACCGGGAAGCGTAAGCGGCGCACTTCTTTAACAGCTCCCGCCCGGCCTTCAGTTCGTCCTCCACCTGCTGGCAGGTGAGGAATTGGACCCGCTCCGGGTCATACGGCCCCAGCTCGGCCAAAAACTGCTCATGGGTCAGATTTTCACACCCCAGGCTCAGCACCAGCACCGCCCCGGCGTTGGGATGGCGGGCCAGGGCCGCCAGGAGCTTCCGGGTCTGGGCGTGGTCATGGCCGGTCTGGGAGCAGCCGAAGGGATGGGGAAAGGTGTAGAGTCCGTCGATGGAGCCAGTGACCAGGTCCTGATTCTCCCGCGCCAGCGCCTTGGCCACGTCGTTGACGCAGCCCACCGTGGGAATGATCCAGATCTCGTTCCGGATGGCGGCCCGGCCGTCCGCCCGGCGGTAGCCCTGGAAGACGCCGGGGGTCTGGGGCTCGGGGTAGTGGAGCTGGGGATGGTAGGTATACTCCTGCTCACCGGAGAGATTGGTGGCCATGTTGTGGGTGTGGACGTGGTCCCCGGGGGCGATGGGGGCGGTGGCGTGGCCGATGGGAAATCCGTACTTCACCACGTTTTCCCCCACGGCCAGGGAGGCCAGGGCCATTTTATGGCCCTGGGGAATGTCCGTGATGGAAGTCACCGTCCCGCCATCAACGGGAAATGCCGTGCCCTTGGGGATGGGGCGCAGGGCGACGGCCACATTGTCCTTGGGGTGGATGCGGATAAAGTCAGGCATGGCAGCCTCCTTTTACAGGCAGGAGGCGTAGGCGGCCAGCGCGCCCTGGCCGCGGATGGCCGTCAGGTCCTCCACTACCGCCGCCTCAAAGCCGGGGATCTGAGTCAGATCCTGGCCCCACATCTGCTCGTTGGTCATGACGGCATGGACCAGGGCCGCCGGCTCGTCGGAACGGTGGGCGTAGTAAAATTCCAGAACCCAGCGGTCGTCGGCGCAGGTGTACTCGTCGCCCTGGGGACGGCGGCAGACCAGCCCCTTGTCGGTCAGCGCCTGGATATTGTTGGAGAAGAAGGCCACATAGGCGGCAAAGCTCATGGTCAGGCACTTGGGGAGCTTGCCGGTATGCTCCACATACTCCAGGAAGCTGGGCATGTTCCGGGCCCGCCACTTGGAGGTGGAGTTCAGGGAGATGCTCATCAGCTCATGGTTCACAAAGGGGTTGTTGAACCGGTCCTGGACGGCGGCGGCGAATTGCTCCAGGTCCGCCTTGTCCAGCGGCAGGGTGGGAATGACCTCCTCGTAGAGCATCTTGTTCATGAAGCCCCGGACGGTGTCGTTTTCCATGCAGTCCCGGACGATGTTGAAGCCGCCCAGGTAGGCGCCCAGAACGAAGCCGGTGTGGGCCCCGTTGAGGATGCGGACCTTCCGCTTCTTATAGGGGGTCACGTCGGGGACTACCGGGCAGTTGACGCCGGCGGCCTTGAAGGGCAGCTTCTCCTCCAGCCACGCCGGTCCCTCGATGTTCCACACGCCGAAGACCTCGCCCACGTCGATCAGATCGTCATGGTAGCCGTTCTCAGCCTCCAGACGGGCAGCCTCCGCCGCGTCCCGGATCCGGCCCGGAACGATCCGGTCCACCAGGGTGGAGCAGAAGGTGCAGTCGTTGTTTACATAATTCAGGAAGCCCTCCTCCAGGCCCCACTGCCGGATGTACTGGTTCACGCACTTTTGCAGCTCCTTGCCGTTGTTGTCGATGAGCTCGCAGGAGAGGATCACGAGACCCGGCTTCCCGGCCTTGTACCGGGCGTAGAGCACCTTCTGCTCCACCCTGGTGGACCGGATCGTTCCGGGCCGGATCCGGG
>CANQXH010000053.1 GCA_947627745.1 uncultured Oscillospiraceae bacterium | reverse complement strand
CACTATACCCCCCGTCCCCAGATGATCTTTCAGGCTGCGGTAGGGGTCCTGAAAGATCATCTGGGGACGGGGGGTATAGTGCCGCACCCGGCCCTCCCAGTCCCGGTGCAGGCCCAAGATCGACCGGGCCAGGGTGGATTTTCCGCTGCCGCTCTCCCCCACCAGGCCCAGGACCTCCCCCCGGTCCAGGTGGAAGGTCACGTCCCGCAGCACCGGCTGCCGGGTCCTTCCCTGGGTATACCAGGCCGAAAGGCCCTCCACTTCCAAGATACGCATGGCTCCTCCTTATCGCAGCTTGCTGTCCCGGGTGGGAATGGCGTCCAGCAGCCGCCGGGTGTACGCCTCCCGGGGGGCATGGAACAGCTCCTCCACGGCGCCGGTTTCCACGATCCTGCCGCCGCGCATCACCAGGGCCCGGTGGCAGAGCTTTTTCACCAGGCGCAGATCGTGGCTGATGAACAGCACCCCCATATTCCGCTCCCGGGAAAGTTTTCCCAGCAGGTCCAGGATCTGGGCCTGCACCGTCACGTCCAGGGCGGTGGTGATCTCGTCGCACAGCAGATATTTGGGCTCCGACACCAGGGCGGCGGCGATCATCGCCCGCTGGAGCTGACCACCGGAGAGCTGATGGGGATAGCGGCAGCCCAGGGCCGCCGGGTCCGGCAGCTCCGCCTCCGCCATGGCGGCCAGGGCCTTGTCCCGGCGCTGGCGCCCGTTTAGGTGGGTGTGAATCCGAAGAGCCTCCTCCACCTGCCGCTCCACCCGCAGCACCGGGTTTAGGCTGGTCATGGGCTCCTGAAACACCATGGCCACCTCCTTCCCCCGGATGGCCCGAAGCTGGGCCGGGGACGCCCCAATCAGCTCCTGCCCCTCCAGGCAAATCGTGCCTGTTACCTCCGCGTCGGGAAGCAGCAGCCCCGCCAGGCACTGGGCGGTAACGGATTTTCCGCTGCCGCTCTCCCCCACCAGGCCCAAAATTTCGCCCCGGTTTAGAGAAAAGCTCACGTGCTCCACCGCGGGGGCCGCCCCGCCGGGAAATTGGACCGAAAGATGCTCAACTTGCAGCATACGCTCCCTCCTTATGCCCGGCGGCGGCGCTGAAGCCCCTCCCCCAACAGGCTGAACCCCAAAATCAGCAGGGCGATGGCCGCCCCGGCGCTGAAGGCGTACCAGGGGGCCCGCTGCAGATAGGTCTGGCTGTCGGAGAGCATGGAGCCCAGGCTGGGGAAGGGGGGCTGCACCCCCAGGCCCAGGAAGCTCATGCTGGCCTCGCTTAAAATGGCGTTGTTGAAACCGATGACGATGGCCGGCACCAGCACCCCCCGCAGGTTGGGCAGGATGTGGGCCAGCAGGATCCGGCCATGGGAGACGCCCATGAGCCGGGCGCTCTGAATGTAGCTGGCGTCCCGGCAGCGGGCCGCCTCTCCCCGGACCAGCCGGGCAAAGCTGGGGATGAACAGCACCCCCAGGGCCAGGATGATCTGGGCCGTCCCCCGGCCCGCCAGGCTGACCACCACCAGCGCCAGCAGCACCGAGGGGAAGGCGGTGACGACATCGCACAGCCGGGTCAGCAGAAAGTCCGCCGGGCCGCCGAAATAGCCGCACAGGCAGCCGATGGCGGTGCCCAGCAGGCAGCCGATGGCCACCACGCAGGCGGCGATCAGCAGACTGGCCCCCATGCCCTGGAGGACCCGGCTGAACACGTCCCGGCCAAAATTGTCGGTCCCCAACAGGTGGACAAGGGAGGGCGGGCAGAATTTCTCCACGGCGCTCACCGCCGTGGGGTTATAGGGGGTCCAAAACGCCCCCAGGAGGGCGGCGCCTACCGTCAGCAGGCTGACGGCGCCGCCGAACAGGAGCATGGGGTTTAATCTTTGCTTCATGCCTGCCCCCCTATCCCAACCGGACCCGGGGATCGGCCAACCGGGTCAGCAGATCCGCCAGGAAGTGGATGGTGACGATCCAGGCGGCCAGGAGCATGACGATGGCCAGCACCACCGGATAGTCGCGGTTGGACACGCTGGACAGCAGCAGCTGCCCCACCCCGGGGATGCTGAAAACCTGCTCGATGAGGATGCTCATGGTCATGATCTCCGCCAGGGACACCGCCAAAAAGGTAATCACCGGCAGCAGGGCGTTGCGCAGCACCTGCCGGAGCAAAATGGAGGTTTCGGATGCTCCCCGGCTCCGGGCGGTGCGGACATAGTCCTGCCCCAGCTGGTCCCGGATGGCGCTGCGCAGCAGCTTTACCGCCATGGCGGACCGGGGAATGGCGATGGACAGCGCCGGGAAGATCAGATACCGGACGCAGCCCCAGAAATCCTTCTCCGGGGACACATAGGCCCCGGGGGTGAACCATTTCAGCAGGATCCCCAGCCCATAGCAGGCCAGGATCCCCAGGAAGAAGGGGGGCACGCTCATTACCAGCTGGTTCAGGCCCACGGCGGCGGCGTCTAAGTACCGGTTCCGCACACTTCCCGCCAGCACCCCCAGGGGGATGGACAGCGCCACAGTTAAGAGGAAGGACAGCATCGTGAGCAGGGCCGATACCGCGATCTTGCCGGAGAGCATCTGCCCCACCTCCATGCGGTAGAGGTAGCTCTCCCCCAGGTCCCCCCGGAGGAAGCCTGTCAGCCATTCAAAATACCGCACCGGCAGGGGCCGGTCCAGCCCCAGCTCAGCCCGCAGCGCCGCCACCGCCTCCGGGGTCGCCTCGGAGCCCAGCATGGTGGTGGCGGGGTCGGCGGGGATCAGGGCAAAGGCAAAGAAGGCCAGGGCGGAGACCAGGAACAATGTAATAATGAGAGCCGCGAATTTGGATAACAGGGTCTTCACGCCAAAGCCTCCTTTCTATTGCTTACTGAAAAGACAATGTGGACATATCCATGACATACAGGGGATAGAACGCGTAGCCCGTCAGCGCCGGATTGATGGCCACAAAATCCGCCAGGTCCTGCAGGTACACATTGGCGGCGGTGTCGCTCAAGATCTCCAGGCACTGCCGGTAATAGGCGGTCTGCTCCTCCTCGGTGTGGGCCGGGTCCCGGGCGGCGGCGTAGGCGGCGTCGTAGTCCGGGTTGGAATAGCCGATCATGTTCTTTCCGTCGCCGGTGACCCACCGGGCCAGCATGGCCGAGGCCGTGAGGGTGCTGGCGTCAAAGCCTACCAGGGTGGCCTCGAAATTCCGGCCGGCGTAAACCTCGGAGAGCCAGGTCTCCCACTCCACCAGCTCCAGCTTGGCCTCCACGCCCACTTCCTTCAGCTGCTCCACGATTACCGTGGCCGTGTCCACATGGGGCGCGTAGTTGCTGGGCACCGTGAGGGTGAAGGAAAAGCCGTCAGGATAGCCGGCCTGAGCCAGGAGGGCCTTGGCCTTTTCCACGTCGTGGGGATAGCGATCCGCCAGCGCCGGGTCAAAGTACTTCCCAAAGGCCGGGTACATGGAGGAGCCCACCTTGGCGCCGTGGCCGTCGGCGGTGAGGGCCAGCATGGCGTCCACATCCACCGCGTAGCACAGGGCCTGGCGGACCAGCTCGTTGTCGAAGGGCGCCTTGGCGTGGTTCAGGTACATGGCCTGGACCAGATTCATGGTCCCCTCCAAAATCTGGTAGCCGTTGGTCAGGCTCTCCACCTGGTCTACCGTCAGGTGGGCCACCAGGTCCAGCGCCCCGCTGTTCAGAGCGGTGAACAGGGCGTTGCCGTCGGAGAAGATCCGGTAGGTCACCCGCTCCAGGGCGGGCTTGGCGCCATAGTACCCGTCGAACCGCTCCAGGATCACGTTCTCCTGGATGCTCCGGGAGACGAACCGGAAGGGACCGGTGCCCACCGGGGCGGTGGCCTGGCCGTCGTAGTCCTTGGGCACGATGTAGACGCTGGCGGCCATGCTGAGGAAGTCCGGGTCCGGCGCCGTCAGGGTGATCACCACGCTGCCGTCCTCCTCCCGGATGTCCGCCACATTGGAAAGCGCCGCTGCCACGGAAGAATTGACCGTGACGGCGGCGCAGGTTTGGAAGGAATAGAGCACGTCTTCAAAGGTACATTCCTTCCCATTGTGGAAGGTCACGCCCTCCCGCAGGGGGAAGGTGTAGGCGCGGCCATCGGTGGAAACGCTGTAAGACGCCGCCACCGCGGGGACAAAATTCCCCTGGCTGTCGGGCTTTATCAGCCCTTCAAAGACGTTGAACATGACCTCTCTAGTTCCTGCGGCCGTCATCTGATACGGGTCAAGACTATCATCCAGGTCCTGGGCGATCCCCACGGCGATCTCCGCCTTTTGGGGTGCCTGGGAAGAAGGGGCATTTGTGCTGCTGGCAGTGGAGTTCTGGGGCGTGGCTTCCCGGCAACCGCCGAGTAAGCCCGCGAGGACGCCCACCGCCAGGAAAAGGGCAAGGATTTGCTTCTTCATTGCGATTCTCCTTCCGCCGCGTTTCGCGGCGTTACAACATCATTACTTCTTCTCCCATTATTAAATTGTCCAGGGGTGATTATACAGCAGCTTTCACAAAAATGCAACCCTGTTTTTTGGGAAAACGCCCACCGCCCGGGATTGCGTCGCGGAAAAGGAAATCCCTGGGCCGGGGAAACCCGGTCCAGGGACCTCATGATTTAGCTTCTTTCCGGCTCCTGCCGGTCCTCTTGGACGGAGCGCTCCTTCCGGCGGTTTTCAAGCTCCTGTTTCAGCTTGTTCTGCCTCCGCCGCCGCGTCACCATATGGAACGCCAGCACCGCCACAATGGCGGCCAGCACCCCCAGGGCCAGAACGTCCCAGAGGCAAAATCCGAACACGGTGTGAAAATACTGATGCACCCTCTCAGCTCCTTTCGTCCTTCCTTGGCATTTTCAGATTCCGAGAAACGGAAGAATCCCCCGTTCCCGACACCATTCTATGCCAATCGACGAAAGCTGCTGCCCGCATGGGCGTAAGTACTCCTTAGAGGTTGCTGTACCCCATCAGGGAGGCGTCCACCGCCCGGGCGGCCTCCCGGCCCTCCCGAATGGCCCAGACCACCAGGGACTGGCCCCGGCGCATATCCCCGGCGGCGAAAATCCGGGGCTGGGAGGTCTGATAGTCCCGGCTCTCTACGTTGCCCCGGCCGTCCACCGCCACGCCGAAGGCCTCCGCCACGCTTCTTTGGCAGCCCAAAAAGCCCGCCGCAATGAGGACCGTGCCGCAGGGGATCTCCCGCTCCGAGCCGGGCACCGGCGTCATGACGGTCCGGCCGGTGGCGGGGTCGGTCTTCGGCTCCAAACTCACCAGCCGCAGCCGCCGGACCTTGCCCCGGCGGTCGCCCAGGAACGCCGATACCGTGGTCTGATAGATCCGGGGATCGTGGCCGAATTTGGCGATGGCCTCCTCCTGGCCGTAGTCCGTCTTTTTGACCCGGGGCCACTCGGGCCAGGGGTTGTTCGGTCCTCGGTTCTCCGGGGGACAGGGCATCATTTCCAGCTGGATCACGGACTTGCAGCCCAGGCGAATGGCGGTGCCCACGCAGTCGTTGCCCGTGTCGCCGCCGCCGATGACCACCACATCCTTGCCCTGGACCTGAGGATATTTCCGGTCCCGCAGGCCCGAATCCAGCAGGCTCTTGGTCACGGCGGAGAGGAAGTCCACGGCGAAATAGATGCCCCCCAGCTCCCGGCCCGGGGCGGTGATGTCCCGAGGCTGGGAGGCCCCGCAGCACAGCAGCACCCGGTCGAAGGCCGAGAGCAGCGCGTCGGCAGTGGGGTCGATCCCCGCCTCCGCGTTGGGGATGAATACCACGCCCTCCGCCTCCATCAGGGCGATCCGCCGGTCCAGAATATTCTTGTCCAGCTTCATATTGGGAATGCCGTAGCGCAGCAGGCCCCCGATCCGGTCGTGGCGCTCAAACACCGTCACCGTATGGCCCCGGCGGTTCAATGCCATGGCCGCCGCCAGGCCCGACGGGCCGGAGCCGATCACCGCTACCCGCTTGCCGGTGCGCAGCGCCGGGGGCTGGGGGACCACCCAGCCGTTTTGAAAGGCGGTCTCGATGATGGCCCGCTCGTTTTCCCGGGTGGACACCGGCTCGCCGTTCAGGCCGCAGGTGCAGGCCGCCTCGCACAGGGCCGGGCACACCCGGCAGGTGAATTCCGGGAAGCTGTGGGTCTTGGCCAGCCGCTCATAGGCCTTTTTCCAGTTGCCCAGGTACACCAGATCGTTCCACTCCGGGCACAGGTTGTGCAGCGGGCAGCCGGACACCATGCCGCCGATCAGCTCCCCGGCCTGGCAGAAGGGCACGCCGCAGTCCATGCACCGGGCCGCCTGACGCCGCTGCCGGGCCGTGGGCAGGGGCGCGTGGAACTCTGAAAAGTTATTGATTCGCTCCAAGGGCGGGACGGCGGGGCCCACCTCCCGGGCGTATTCCAAAAAACCCGTGGGTTTTCCCATGCTCGTTCCTCCTATCCCGCCGCCAGGCGGCGCTTGTATTCTGTCGGGATGATCTTCTTGAATTTGGGGACGAAACCCGAAAAGTCCGCCAGGATCGCCGCCGCCTTTTCCGAGCCGGTCTCCCGGAGGTGGTTTTCCAGCATCTGCCGCAGCTGCCGGACATCATCCTCCTCCAGCTTTTCGATGAGCACCATGTCCTTGTTGAGGTTCCGGTAGAGCCGGTTTTCCTCGTCCAGGACGTAGGCAATGCCCCCGGACATGCCCGCGGCGAAGTTGCTGCCGGTCTTGCCCAGCACCGCCACAAAGCCGCCGGTCATATACTCGCAGCCGTGGTCTCCCACGCCCTCCACCACCGCCGTGGCGCCGGAGTTGCGGACGCAGAACCGCTCCCCCGCCACGCCGGAGATGTAGGCCTCCCCCGAGGTGGCGCCATAAAGGGCCACGTTGCCGATGATGATATTCTCCCCGGCGGGGAACCGGGCCGCTTTGGGGGGACGGACCGCCAGCTTGCCGCCGGAAAGGCCCTTGCCGAAGTAGTCGTTGGCGTCCCCCTCCAGACGGACGGTGAGCCCCTTGGGGATAAAGGCCCCGAAGCTCTGGCCCCCCGAACCGGCACACCGCAGAACATAGGTGTCCGGCGCCAAGCGGGTGCCGAACCGGCGGGTGATCTCCGAGCCGAAGCAGGTGCCGAAGGCCCGGTCCGTGTTCTTCACCGCCACCTCCAGCTCCCCCGGCTCCCCGGCCTCCAGCCTCTCGCCCAGGGCCGAAAGGAGCAGGGAGCAGTCCTTGGTCTTTTCCAAGCCGAAGTCATAGACGGCCTGGGGATCGAATTTACCCCGAGGGGCATGGGCAAAGCTGTCGCAGAGGATGGCGCTTAGATCCAGAGGGCAGCTCTCCCGCTGCCGGAGCAGGTCGGCCCGACCCACCATCTCGTCCACGGTGCGAAGGCCCAGCCGGGCCATGTACTCCCGCAGCTCCTGGGCGATAAAGAGCATGAAATTCTCCACATATTCCGGCTTTCCCGAAAAGCGCTTCCGAAGCTCCGGATTCTGGGTGGCGATGCCCACGGGACAGGTATCCAGATTGCAGGCCCGCATCATCACGCAGCCCATGGTCACCAGGGGGGCGGTGGCAAAGCCAAATTCCTCCGCCCCCAGCAGGGCGGCGATGGCCACGTCCCGGCCGGACATGAGCTTGCCGTCGGTCTCCAGCCGCACCCGGTTGCGCAGTCCGTTGCGGAGGAGGGTCTGATGGGTCTCCGCCAGGCCCAGCTCCCAGGGCAGGCCGGCATTGTGGATGGAGCTCTTGGGCGCCGCGCCGGTGCCGCCGTCATAGCCGGAGATCAGGATCACCTGGGCCCCGGCCTTGGCAACGCCGGCGGCCACGGTGCCCACCCCCGCCTCGCTGACCAGCTTGACGGAGATCCGGGCCCTGGTGTTGGCGTTTTTCAGATCGTAGATCAGCTGGGCCAGGTCCTCGATGGAGTAGATGTCGTGGTGGGGCGGCGGGGAGATCAGGCTGACCCCGGGGGTGGAGTACCGGGTCCGGGCGATCCAGGGATAGACCTTGGCCCCCGGCAGATGGCCCCCCTCCCCGGGCTTGGCGCCCTGGGCCATTTTGATCTGGATCTCCTCGGCGCTGACCAAGTATTCCGAGGTGACGCCGAACCGGCCGGAGGCCACCTGCTTGATCTTGGAGCAGCGGAAGGGATCCCCCAGCCGCTCCGGGCTCTCCCCGCCCTCGCCGGTGTTGGACCGGCCGTGGAGACGGTTCATGGCGATGGCCAAGGTCTCATGGGCCTCCTGGGAGATGGAACCGTAGCTCATGGCTCCGGTCTTGAACCGGCGGACGATCTCCTCCGCGCTCTCCACCTCCTCCAGGGGCACCCCCTGGTCTGGGAAATTGAACTCCATCTCGCTGCGCAGATACCCGGTCCGCTCCCGGTCCACCAGGGCGGTGTACTGCTTGAACATGGCGTAGTCCCCCCGGCGGGTGGACTGCTGAAGCAGATGGATGACGGCGGGGCTGTACCGGTGTTCCTCCCCCTGACTCCGGCGCTGGTGGGCGCCCTGGGAGTCCAGGGTCAGGTCCGTATCCAGGCCCAGGGGGTCGAATGCCCGGGAGTGGCGCTGATCCACGTCGCGGGCAATGTCCTCCAGGGTGACGCCTCCCACCCGGCTGACGGTGCCGGCAAAGTATTTGTCGATGACCGAGGAGCAGATGCCCACCGCTTCAAAGATTTGGGCGCCTCGGTAGGAATTGACGGTGGAGATGCCCATTTTGGAGGCGATCTTCACGATGCCCGCCACCACGCCCTGGCAGTAATCGTGGACGGCGGCGTAGTAGTCCTTGTCCAGCATCCCGCTTTCCACCATCTCCCGGATGGTGGAAAGGGCCAGGTAGGGATTCACCGCCGAAGCGCCGTAGCCCAGGAGGGCGGCGAAGTGATGGACGTCCCTCGGCTCCCCCGATTCCAGGATGATGGCCAGGGCCTGGCGCTTCTTGGTCCGCACCAGGTGCTGATGGACGGCGGATACCGCAAGCAACGATGGAATGGCCACATGGTTCTCGTCCACCCCTCGGTCGGAGAGGATCAGGAAGGTGGCCCCCGCCCGGTAGGCCTTATCCACCTCCACGCACAAGTGGTCCAGTGCCCGGACCAGGGGGGTACTCTTGTAGTAGAGGATGGGCACCGTCTCCACCCGGAAGCCGGGGATGTTCATGGCCTTGATTTTCAGCAGGTCCGTGTTGGTCAGGATGGGGTTTTCAATCTCCAGGACATGGCAGTTCTCCGGGACCTCGGTAAGCAGGTTGCCGTCCCGCCCGGCGTACACCGCCGTGTCGGTGACGATGGCCTCCCGGATGGCGTCGATGGGAGGATTGGTCACCTGGGCGAAGAGCTGCTTGAAATAGTCGAAAAGGGGCCGATTTTCCCGGTCCAAAGCCGCCAGGGGCGTGTCCACGCCCATGGAAGCGGTGCCCTCCGAGGCGTTCAGGGCCAGGTTTCGGATGCAGCCCCGGTAATCCTCGTAGGTGTAGCCAAAGGCCCGCTGGAGCCGGGCCAGGTCCTCCCCGGCAGGCTCCTCCGGCTTCCGGTTGGGGATTTTCAGGGTGGAGAGCCGCACCAGATTGCTGTCCAGCCACTCGCCGTAGGGCCGGGACAGGGCGTAGCGGTTTTTCAGCTCCTCATCCTCCACGATTCGGCCCGCCGCCGTGTCGATGAGCAGCATTTTGCCGGGCCGGAGCCGGTCCTTCCGAAGGATATTCTCCGGGTCCTCCTCCAGCACTCCCACCTCCGAGGACAGCACCACATAGCCGTCCCGGGTGATGTAAAACCGGGAGGGCCGCAGACCGTTCCGGTCCAGCACCGCACCCAGCTGGACTCCGTCGGAGAAAATGATGGAGGCAGGGCCGTCCCAGGGCTCCATCATGGTGGCGTAGTATTGGTAAAAATCCCGCTTCTCCCGGGAAATGGTGTCGTTGTGGGCGAAGGGCTCGGGAATGGTGATCATCACCGCCTTGGGCAGCTCCATGCCGCTCATCACCAGAAATTCCAGGGTGTTGTCCAGCATGGCGGAGTCGGAACCGGCGGTGTTGATCACGGGGAAGACCTTGTCCGTCACGTCCCGGAGGGCGTCGCACTCCATGGTCTCCTCCCGGGCCAGCATCTTGTCGGCGTTGCCCCGGATGGTGTTGATCTCCCCGTTGTGGACAATCATCCGGTAGGGGTGGGCCCGCTCCCAGCTGGGGTTGGTGTTGGTGGAGAATCGGGAGTGGACCACGGCGATGGCGGAGGTCAAATCCTCCTGCTGCAAATCCAGATAAAAGCTCCGGAGCTGCTTGACCAGGAACATCCCCTTGTAAACCACGGTCCGGCTGGAAAGGGAGCAGACATAGCTGTTGTCGTTGCACTGCTCAAAGACCCGCCGGGCCAAATACAGCCGCCGGTCAAACTCCAGGCCCTTTTCCAGGTCCTTAGGCTTGCCCATAAAGGCCTGCTGAATCACCGGCATACAGGACCGGGCCCGCTCCCCCAGAATTTCCGGGGCCACGGGAACGCTCCGCCAGCCGAGAAAGGTCAGCCCCTCCTTCTCCAGGATGATCTGAAACATTTTCTTGGCCTGATTCCGGCGCAGCTCCTCCCGGGGGAAGAAGAACATCCCCACGGCATATTCTCCCTCCCCGGGCAGCTCGATGCCGATCTCCCGGCAGACCCGGTTAAAGAAGGGATGGCAGACCTGCAGCAGCATCCCCACGCCGTCGCCGGTGGCGCCTTCGGCGTCCTTTCCGGCCCGGTGCTCCAGGTTTTCCACGATTTGCAGGGCGGACTCCACCGTTCGCCGGGTCTTGACGCCTTTGATATTCACCACCGCGCCGATGCCGCAGTTATCGTGTTCAAAATTTGCACGGTAAAGACCGTTTTCCTTCATTTTCGGCCCGCAGTCAAACAGTTCTCCCATTTTTCGGCCACCTTTCCAAGGGTTTCTCTCCATTACAGAATACCCCCAAAGTCCCGAAAAGTAAAGAGAAAACCAGGCTGTATTTTCATTTTCCCCACTTTGAACACACAGCCTGGGCCGGATCGCCGGGAATCTGTTCATTTTGAATAATGCAATTTTGATTTTAAAAACTTGCAAAATGAGCGGGAAGCCAGGCTTCCCGCTCACTGCTCTTCTTTTCTTAGATAATGCCAGATCTCGTAGGCGATCCCGTTTTCCTCCCCCACCTCCAGGAGCTTCTCCCGGGTCCAAGCCGGGTCTGCGTCCAAATCGGGGAAAAACACATCCGACTCCGGTTTCGCGCGGATCTTGGTAACGTAGGCCCCCCGGCAGTAGGGCAGCATCTGGCGGTAGACGCTCTCCCCGCCGATGACGAAGGCCCGGTCCCGCTCCCTTGCCAGCGTCGCCGCCTCCGCCGGGCTCCGGCAGATCTGGGCGCCCGGGATCTCCGAAACGCGCCGGGACAACACCAGGTTTTCCCGTCCAGGAAGAGGCCGGCCCCCGGGGAAATCCTGGAGGGTCCGCCGCCCCACGATCACCGTGGCCCCGGCGGTGGTCCGGCGGAAGAATTTCCGGTCGGCGGAAAGGGCCACCGGCTGGGTGCCGTCCCGCCCAATGCCCCAATCGTCATACACCGCAACGATCGCGTCCATACTCACACCGCCATGGGAATTTCATAGGGGAAATCGTGATACCGATACCCCTCCACCCGGAAGCTGTCCGTTGTGAAGGCGTAAAAATCGGTAACGGTGGGGTCCACCGTAAATTTCGGGGCGGGATACCCCTCCTTTTCCAGCATAGCCTGTACCATGGGCACATGGCGGTCGTAGATATGGCAGTCGGCAATGACGTGGACCAGCTCCCCGGCCTCCAAGCCGGAGGCCCGGGCCATCATGTGCAGCAGCACCGCGTACTGCACCACGTTCCAGTTCCCGGCGGTGAGCATATCCTGGCTGCGCTGGTTCAAAATGGCGTTGAGGGTGTTGCCGGAGACGTTGAAGGTCATGGAGTAGGCGCAGGGATAGAGGTTCATCTCGTGCAGGTCCTGGAAATTGTACAGGCTGGTCAGAATCCGCCGGGAGGCGGGGTTGTGCTTCAAATCGAAAAGCACCCGGTCCACCTGGTCAAACTCCCCCTCGGGGAATTGATACTTGATGCCCAGCTGGTAGCCGTAGGCCTTGCCGATGGTGCCGTCGGGACCGGCCCACTCGTCCCAGACGTGGCTGTGCAGGTCCGCGATCCGGTTGGACTTCTTCTGCCAGATCCACAGCAGCTCGTCCACGGCGCTTTTCCAGTAGGTCCGCCGGAGGGTCAGGAGGGGAAATTCCTCCCGCAGGTCATACCGGTTCACCACGCCGAATTTCTTGATGGTGTGGGCGGGGGTCCCGTCCGCCCACCGGGGGCGCACTTCCCGGTCCGTGTCCCAGACCCCGTTCTTCAGAATGTCCAGGCAGGTCGCCCGGTAGATTTCGTCCGCCTTGCTCATGGCCATGCCTCCTCTTCGTTTTGTCCAGCATACCACATTCGCCGGGATTTTTCAATGGGTATTGCGTTTTTTCCCGGGGCGTTATATAATGAAAAAAAGGGTGTGAGACCATGAAAACCCAATCCAAGGGCCTCTCCCAGGAGGGCTTGAAGCTCATCGCCTGCGCCAGCATGCTTCTGGACCACATTGGCGCCGCCCTGGCGCCCGGCGCCCTTTGGCTCCGGATCATCGGGCGGATCGCCTTTCCCATTTACTGCTTCCTGCTGGTGGAGGGGGTTCACCACACCCGCCATCCGGGGCGGTACGCCCTGCGGCTGGCCATCGGCATGGTCCTTTCCGAGCTGCCCTTCGATCTGCTGTTCTACGGCGGCTGGACCTGGTACCATCAGAGCGTCATGGTGACGCTGCTTTTGGCCTTCGGCATGGCCCTGGTGATGAAAAATGCCAAAAGCCCTCTGGTCAAGCTCCTGGCCGTCGCGGCGGCGGCGGTCCTGGCGGAGCTGCTGCGGACGGACTACGCCGGGTTCGGCATCCTGGTGGCGGCGCTGTTTGTCCTGGTTCGGGACAGCGAGTTCCGGCTGCTGCTCCTGGCCCTGGGACTGCCGGCCCTGGCCCTGCTCACCGGGCAGGCGGACATCGAGCTGTTCTATGTGGGGGCCGTGATCCCCATCGCCTTCTACTCCGGCCGGAAGGTCACCGCCAGCCCGGCGGCGCAGTGGGCCTTTTATCTGTTCTACCCCGCCCACCTGGCGGCGCTGTGGGTGATCAGACAGCTGATGATGGGGCTTTGGCCAATTTCCCTCTTGTAAAACCGGGAAAAATGGCGTATACTTTATAAAACACATGGAAAAGAGAGGTAATTTGCAATGGATCTGGTATCGGTTCGGGAATTGTATCGGGATGCCCCGTCCTACGCCGGAAAGACCATCCGGGTGGGCGGCTGGGTCCGCTCCGTGCGGGCGGGCAAGCAGTTCGGCTTCATCGTGCTGTCCGACGGGACCTTCTTCAGCCCCGTTCAGGTGGTGTACCATGACACTCTGGAGAATTTCCAGGCCGTCTCCAAGACCAACGTGGGCGCGGCCCTGATCGTGGAGGGGGAGCTGGTGCTGACCCCCGAGGCCAAACAGTCCTTTGAAATTCAGGCGGCGGCTGTCACCGTGGAGGGGCCCTCCGCCCCGGACTATCCCCTGCAAAAGAAGCGGCACACCCTGGAATATCTGCGAACCATGACCCATCTGCGGCCCAGGACCAACACCTTCCAGGCGGTGTTCCGGGTCCGGAGCCTGATCGCCTACGCCATCCACCGGTTCTTCCAGGAGCGGGGCTTCGTCTACGTCCACACCCCCCTGATCACCGGCTCCGACTGTGAGGGCGCGGGGGAGATGTTCCAGGTGACCACCCTGGATCTGGCGAACCCGCCCCGGACCGAGAACGGAGCCGTGGATTACAGCCGGGACTTCTTCGGCAAGGCCACCAACCTCACCGTCTCAGGCCAGCTGAACGGGGAGACCTTCGCCATGGCCTTTAAGAATATCTACACCTTCGGCCCCACCTTCCGGGCGGAAAACTCCAACACCACCCGCCACGCCGCCGAATTTTGGATGATTGAACCGGAGATCGCCTTCGCCGACCTGTCCGACGATATGGCCCTGGCGGAGGACATGCTGAAATACATCATCTCCTACGTCCTGGAGGAGGCCCCGGAGGAGATGGCCTTCTTCAACCAGTTCATGGACAAGGGGCTCTTAGACCGGCTCCACCACGTCCTGACCTCCGACTTTGGCCGGGTGACTTACACCGAGGCCATCGCCCTCCTGGAGCCCCGCAACGCCGAATTTGCCTACCCCGTCCACTGGGGCAGCGACCTGCAAACGGAGCACGAGCGGTACCTGACCGAGGTGGTCTTCCAGCGGCCGGTGTTCGTCACCGACTACCCCAAGGAGATTAAGGCGTTCTATATGAAGCTGAACCCCGACGGCAAGACCGTAGCGGCCATGGACTGCCTGGTTCCGGGGATCGGGGAGATCATCGGCGGCAGCCAGAGGGAGGACGACTACGAAAAGCTCTCCAGCCGGATCCGGGAGTTGGGGATGAAACCGGAGGACTACGCCTTCTATCTGGACCTGCGGAAGTACGGCTCCGCCCGCCACGCCGGCTTCGGCCTGGGGTTTGAGCGGTGCGTCATGTACCTGACGGGCATGGGCAACATCCGGGATGTACTCCCCTTCCCCCGGACGGTGAACAACTGCGAGTTATAAAAAATTCCGGGAGGCGCCATAAGCGCCTCCCATTTTCATTTTACTGAATGTGGACGTGGTTATTGATGTGGTCCTGGCAGTAGCAGTAGTAGCCGTTGCACCGGGAGCAGTAGCGAAATTCCAGATCCGGGTCCGACACGTCGGTGCGGCCGCAGACGGTACAGCGGTGGGTATAGGGCTGCTGGACCTGGGCGGTGCTGGCCTCCCAGGAGCCGGCGTTGGGGAAGGGAATGGGCTTCGCCCCGGCCTTCTTGGGCTTTTTCCGGAACAGCCGCCGGAAATTGGCCTGCCAGGACATGGGAATCACGTTCAGCACGTCCTTGCCGAAGAACAGAAAGTAGTTCAGCAGGGACACCACCGGGAACAGGTTCCCCGGGAAGGATCCAAAGAGTCCCAAAATCACCAGCGCCAGGTCCAGCACGGCGAAGATCCACGCCCGCACCGGGATGATGAACAGCAGCAAAAACTGGGCGTCGGGGTAGAGGGTGGCGTAGGACAAAAACAGGCTCAGGTTCAAATAATAGGCGTCCGCCGCGCCGCCGAAGATCATGCAGTAGATATCCATCAGCACCACGCCGGAGAGGTAGAACAGGTTAAACCGGCAGGTGCCCCAGATATTTTCCATGGCCCGGCCCAGGGAGTAATAGCACAGCAGGCTGACCGCCATGAGCAGCGGATTTTGAATATAGTAGGTCAGCGGATAGGTGATCAGCCGCCAAACCTGCCCGTGGAGAATGGCGGCCCGGTCGAAGCACAGCAGGGCGTAAAGGGTGGCCTGCCTGTCGATCAGGGTCATCACATACACCAGCGCGCAGCCCAGGCTGATATAGAGCATCAGATTTGGGATCCCCTGATTGCGGTGGCGATAGCAGAACCGCTCAAACCGGCTCCTTAAATTTTTCAAGGCCCTCAACTCCCGTGAAAGATTGGTACTATTTTACCAGCCCGAAGGGCAAAAGTCCATAGCCGAATTATGAACATTTTTTCCCGGGGTTAGTCCCGGCCTGGAAAAAGCCGGTTTTTTTGAAAAAAATACTTGCATTTTCCGGCCCGGTATGCTACTATATTCGGGCACGAAAAGTGTTATGCGCCAGTAGCTCAGTTGGATAGAGTGACTGACTACGAATCAGTAGGTCGGGGGTTCGAGTCCCTTCTGGCGTACCAAGGCCGCACCCCTTTGGGGTGCGGCCTTGGTATGCCAGGGGGGACTCGAACGGTCAAATGCGACCTGCCAGTGGCAGGTCGCCGCCCAGTTCCCAAGCTGGGCGCTCCTTCGCAAGACGAGTCCCTTCTGGCTTATCCTTTCAATTCCCCGCCGCACCCTCTGGGTGCGGCTTTTTGCTAAATTTACAGGCGGCGCGAATGAACGCCGCCTGTTGATTTTATAGAGAGCTGAGAATATCCGCCCCTTTCGGCGGTTAGAATCTTTTCAGGGCCCCACGATCGTTCCCGGGGCCCCTGTAAAGGAGGAGAGGACCTCCACCGGGATCATGTACTCCCGGGCAAGCTCCACGCTTCGGTCATGGAGCACCTGGGCGCCGTTTTCAATGAGTCTCAGCATTTTTTCATAGGAGATCCGCCCAAAGCGGGTGGCGTCCGGATACCGGCGGGGATCCCGGTCGTAGACCCCGTCCACATCGGTAAAGATTTGGCAGACCTGGGCCTTCAGAAACGCCGCCAGGGCCACCGCCGTGGTATCCGAGCCGCCCCGGCCCAGGGTGGTCACGTCCTCCCCCGGTCCCAGGCCCTGGAAGCCCGCCACCACCACGATCTTGCCCTGGTCCAGCTCCCGGCGGATCCGGTCCCCCTCCAGGCCCAGGATTCGGGCGTTTCCATGGACGCCGTCGGTACGGAGCCCCGCCTGCCAGCCGGTGAGACTCACGGCGGGATAGCCCAACGCGCCGATGGCCATGGCCATCAGGGAGGCGCTGAGCTGCTCCCCCGCCGCCAAATAGGCGTCCATTTCCCGGGCGGAGCCCCGGGGATTGACCTGTCTGGCCGTGGCAATCAGGTCGTCGGTGGTGTCCCCCTGGGCGGAGACCACCACCACGACCTGGGCCCCCTGCTGGGCCAGTCCCGTCACCCGGCGGGCCGCGGAAAGGAGCCGGGGAGTGTCCGCCAGGGAAGAACCGCCATATTTTTGCACGATCAGCATGTTTTTTCACCTCCGGTGGCAGTCTATGTCGGATCGACCGGAACGGTGACAAAACCCCTCCCGGCTGGCGCCGAGAGGGGTGGGCTATTGAAGCGGGGGTCAGGCCGCCAGAATGTCGGCCCGCAGCACGCCGGGAAGCTGCTTCAGCTC
>CANQXH010000052.1 GCA_947627745.1 uncultured Oscillospiraceae bacterium | reverse complement strand
GTGGCTCATGTCCACTTTTAAAAACGAAATCTAAGAATTATTATTTTTCGTGTCCACTTTTCTTGACTGCTGCACTTATGTCGCGGACGGCCAGAAAAACCTCGCCAATTTGTCCGTATATGCAAAAAAATGAAGCTATACACAAAGGTGATGAATGTGATGGAGGTGCTGCTGAGTGGCTGATCTTGCCGCGTCTGTGCTGGCGCGTTTGAAAAACAAAGCGAAGGAAAGCGGCAGAAGCTATCAGCTGTGTTTGCAGCTTTTCTGCCAAGAAGAATTTCTCCGACGACTGGAGAAATCCAAGTATGCGGAAGCTTATGCCATCAACGGTGCGTTATGGTATCGGCATTCCTGAACAATAAATATGATGTTATCGCTATTGGTGTATCCGGTCAAAGCAAAGAAAGTTGTAAAGTTTCATCGTTTGTTTTGCCCACAGGCGGGAGAATAACAGATGTTGAAATTTTAAAGGGTGGCTTTATTGATAACTCGATTGTCTATTTACCATATAAGCCTTAAACATATTTGGCAAATTTTGTTGATCCTTTCTGTCGCCACACATTGTGGCGCCCGGTTCTTATACCTCATATAATGTAAATTCGCTCTTGTGAAAACCCAGCAACCCCTCGTCCCGCAGCTTGCATAGCTCGCCCGACATGGCGCTTCGATCCACCGAAAGAAAATCCGCAAGCTGCTGCCGGTTAAAGGGAATGGAAAAAGAGCTGCTGTTTTGCCGCTTCGCTTCATCGGAAAGGTAGGACAGCAGCTTTTCTCTTGTGGAACGCGCCGACATGTAGCTGAGTTTCTGAACAAGGCTTTTATTTTTCTCCGAAATCGTATAAAACATATTTTTTAGAAGCTGGGTGTGAAAAGGGCAGGCAGAGGGGCAGGCCGTCAGAATCCGATCTATATCGAAAAAGAGAACCGTACTTGCTTCCGTAGCGATGACGTCGTTCATAAGGGCTCCGCTGTTCGGCACGATATAGGCCTCTCCAAACATCTCTCCCGGGCGAATCTCGTTCAGAATATTCAGATTGCCCCAATAATCCTCTTTTTGAATGTGGAGTCTACCCTCCGCAAGGATCATCAGATCGCGAATGTACCCGCCCTGTCGGAACGCGTATTCCCCCTTGTTATAAGCGCGGGCAGTGGCGTTCAGGCAATTCAGCATGGAGAGAATATCGTCATCGCCTGCACCGGAGAACAGCTTCGTTCTTTTTAGAAGAGGAACATACTTTTTCATAAAAACCCCTTTTCCGTTGGAAAAACAACAGACTTATTGCTCTCATGGTACTATAATGAAGCCGGAAAGTCAAGAGCTACCAAAGCGTTTCAGAAAAGGAGGACACAGGATGCTTCGAAAAATCATCAAAATCGACGAGGAAAAGTGCAATGGCTGCGGGATCTGCGCGGAAGCCTGCCACGAGGGCGCGATCGGGATCGTTGACGGCAAGGCGAAACTGCTCCGAGAGGACTACTGCGACGGTCTTGGCGACTGCCTGCCCGCCTGCCCGACAGGCGCGATTACTTTTGAGGAACGGGAAGCGCCGGCATACAACGAAGCCGCGGTAAAGGCGGCAAAGCAGAAGAAAAGCGGGGAAATACTCCCCTGCGGCTGCCCCGGCACCGCTTCAAAAGCAATTCATCATGAAGAGCCGCAGGCTGAAAATGGAACAGTCCACAGCCGCCTTTCCCAGTGGCCGGTACAGATCAAGCTGGTTCCCGTAAACGCACCCTATTTTGACGGCGCGAATCTGCTGGTCGCCGCCGACTGCACCGCTTACGCCTACGGGAACTTCCACAATGACTTCATTAAAAACAGGATCACCCTGATCGGCTGCCCGAAACTGGATATGGTGGACTACACCGAGA
The DNA here is from genome assembly GCA_947627745.1 of uncultured Oscillospiraceae bacterium. Lineage (GTDB taxonomy): Bacteria > Bacillota > Clostridia > Oscillospirales > Oscillospiraceae > Faecousia. The sequence goes on along the minus strand of CANQXH010000052.1, from coordinate 15,641 downwards.
AATTGACGCAGATCATCGCCGGGAACAAGATCAAAAGCGTGACCGTCGTCCGAATGGAGGTGCCCTGCTGCGGCGGCATCGAAAACGCGGTAAAGCAGGCGCTTAGGACCAGCGGAAAGTTTATCCCGTGGAGCGTTGTGACCATTTCCACGGACGGTCAGATTATCAAATAACCGAAGCAGCAAAAGCATACAAGATGATCCGCAAGCCTACATAAGTATGGGGATTCCAATTGACAGAAGCATATAACATCCCCGGGGGACGGCCGCAGTGGCCGTCCCCCGGGTTTTTGTATGGCCTGTAGGCTGCATGAAGACTTTAAGCTCTGAAAAATTTTTGCCAAACGTCTCGCGAAGCCGGTGCAACCTGATTATAATAATTATTAGATTAGATTGGGAGGTAGAGAGGCGTCATGCTTATTGAGCGCAAAACAGTCGAGCTTAAGCGAGAGTACGTGGACGATATCAAAAAACGGCTGCGGCCTTTGCAAACTGTGACGGAGGCACGGTCTATATTGGAATAGACGACGACGGTTCGGTCTGCGGGGTGCTTGATGCGGATGCCACGATGCTTCGCGTGACCAACGCCCTGCGCAACGCCATAAGGCCGGATATCTGAGCTAAAACAATTACCATGTCCTGAGCAGTTCCAATCAATCTTGCCATATTACTTGATAAAATATAATGGCAAAGCCGAGACATTTTCCAACGGGTCAGTCCAGATGTCTTTCATGGATGACAGTGATGTTGTGATCGAAGACGAGTAAAAAAGAAAACAGCCATGCCCGTCGAAAAGCCGAGTATGGCTGTTCTTCTTGTTGCACCTCTGTCTGGCAGCTATCCAAAATTAGTATTGTTTGGAGATAAGGTACAATATGTAAAGGGGCGTTCCCGTTTCGTCAAACAGCACCGTTTTGGTGCTGGAAGTGCCGATGTCGATTCCCAACAAGAAAGCCATGGTAGTCCCCCTCCTTTTTGAACATTAGAGCATTATACCAAATCCGCCGCCTGTTTGCAACTCATTTCCGCCGGAATCGCCCTCGGCACGAAAAGGCGGCTACGCAAAAAACGCGTAGCCGCCGTAACTATGTTCTGTTTCATTTCGATTTGCTTCTGTTGAGAGATTCATTTTGCCCTTGCCTCTCCAGGTCTCCGGATGAGAAAAATCAAAAAGGCGCCGGCCGGCGTTATAGACGCTGCACCGGAAAAAGGTCGGAGCTGGCCACTTGAATGCCATTCAGGGAAATCATTCCTCTGTCGGTCCTGAAATGTACTTCTTCCACCTTCTAAGTACATCCTTCAGCGGCTCATCCAGGTAAGCGGATGCCTTGTCCTGAATCCAGTCAGGGATGCCATAAGCCGCCTCCGCGATACTGCCTGTGATTGCGGCAATGGTATCGCTATCCCCTCCAAGCGAGATAGCGTTTCGGATTGCGTCCTCAAAGTCTGTGCTTTCCAAAAACGCGATTATGGCTTGCGGAACCGTATTTTGGCAGGTTGCGCTAAAGCGATAGGTAGGCCGAATATCGTCCAGCGTGGGAGAAAGGTCATATCCGTACTCCCGCTCAATATGCTCCTTAATACGCTTTTTGCATTCAGCCGGATCATGATCGATGGGCTGTTCGTTGTCGCCGCAATAACCGCCGAAGTAATAACGGCACAGAAAGATCGCGTCGACCGTCGCCATCGCGCCTTTGATGCCCTCCGGGTGGTTATGCGTTACCTCCGCGGACAGCCGCGCATAGGTTCTGCCGTTGGACGGCCACAGGCCAGTCCGTGCGTAGAAGCCGCAGTCCATTACCCACGCGCATGGAGACACGCGCATGGCTGAGCCGTTTCCAAAACTGTAATATGGCTCACGGTCATCGGAAAATAGCCATCTTTTGAATCTGCCCCCGTACCCGGCTCTGGGGTACATCCTGCCATATTTCTTCATCGCGTCGATAAAATCGTCTCTTTTTCCGCCGTTCATAATGGCTTCCGCAACAGCGCAGGTCATGACCGTGTCATCTGTAAAGAAGTAGAAATCGCGGAATAATGGGAAATCCTTCGTTTTTATATTGTGCCGTTCGTAGACAGAACCTACGATATCTCCTACTATTGCTCCGAGCATATGTAAAACCACCTTTCTTGTATTGCTTTCAAAAAAACAACTGTATGCAGATACCCTGCGCTTTTCGAAAGAATTGTATTTTATCAGGAGCGGTTACGGTCATTTCTTTGCTTTCATCCAGTCCGGGAGACCATTCCTCGATCTCAGCCGGTGAAAACACCTGGTTAAACGGTGCTTTGAGCCGTGAACAAGCTGGAAGCGAAGCGCACCTTTCTATCTCAGTCGGTTTCTGAATCACAGCGGATTCCCTCTGTATCAAAATTGTAAAACACCTTCTCCTTATCCGTTTTTTCTTTCGGTGGAGTGGCCTGCGTATTGAAAGAAGTTTACCGGCAATAAGAGAGCAGCCCCGTAAGTTTTGACACCTTCTTTTATGTCGTTTGGTTTCTTACCAGTCATCATCCAGTAGTGCGGAGAGCCCTTCAGCTTCATCCACCCATGACGGATCATATTTGGCTTTTTTCATTAAAGCTCCGCATGAAGGGCACGTCCTGTATGGCCTGTCGCTCACTGCTCTACAGGCGGAGCAAATATACTCATCAGCACGGAAAAGATGCGTCCGTTGCGTCCAGTGCGCCGATTTCATTGTTCCTCCTCATACTGTCAATGCCTCTGGAATGGGTTTGATTTTCCGTAATGACAATTTTGTAGACTCAACAATCCGTTTGACTTCTTTCTCATTGACGGTTTCCACACAGTTCTCGTTTTCTGCCTTCTGCACGAGTGCGACCTTGCACATATCATACATCAACGAAACAAGCAGAATAGCATTCTGTACCAGCAGCCGCTCTTCTTTTGTGTATTCTTTATAATCTGTTTTCTGCGAAACTAGGGTTTTCAAAGCCGATAAATGGGGGAGATACTGTTGTCTAACTTCCAACATCGACTGATACAGCATTCCAGCCGAACCCCGAAGTTGGGAATGATAGTCACATATTTTCTCGACATCTTTTTTGATCTGGACGGCTTCGCGCATATTCTTTGAGGCTTTCTTCGATAGGCTCACACCCTTAACGCACAGAACAACTCCGCCGACGAGCGCGCCGGGGCCAAGCGCCAGAGCATTAACGCCAAACGCAGCGACAGCTACGCCCGTTCCTGCGACAGCTCCTCCAGCAAGCGCCATCTGAAGGTTGTTCGACAGAGTTTTCAGATCCTCCGGCTTGAAATTAGGCAAAGTTACTCTTGACAGCTTATTTTTGAGTCCCTCCGGGCGCTGCAGGATCTTCCCAATTGCATCGACGAAGGAGTCGAAGGTACCGATGATTTCAATCTGGAGATCACCCAGCTTTTCCATTACAGCCTCGGTTTGAGCATTGCTCTTTCGATACGCCAAGGCCCCTATTTCATTCGGAAAGATAATTGCTCATTCTTCTCAAGCCTTTCCAAATAATGTCGGGCCAATAATTGTAGAAATATTATACACCGAAAAAGTGCTATTTTCAATGTTACATATGCGGCTATAGACAACAAATAAAATAAGCCCACATGAGATATTCATGACAATCTCAGGCCAGATAACACACTGTTTGATTTCTAATCGACCTCCCTTGTAAATGCTAATATATATATGAGCCACATTTCTGTCCGCAGCCCCTTTACACCCCGCGTTGAATTCCGCACCATAAAGAGTGAATTTTCAGCGAATATTCGCTCGAATGACTGAATGTTCGAATTGCAGCGAATAATCTCTTATACAAGGAGAAAAACCTATGCCCACGAAAAACGATAAGGTACAATAAGTTGCGCAAATTGGAAATGGCAAAAAAGTAGACAGGGCTTACAGTCTCTGGTAGGGAGACAGCAAACCACGTCCAACAACATTGTACAACTCAATGAAATACATGAGCATGAAGCACCTGGAGGCCATGGAGTCTGACGGCGTGCTAGCAGGCAAGCAGACAGGGCTCAGGTGGCAGACGTGAAAACAGCCACAGGCAAAATTCAATATGGCCACAGCAAACAGCCCGGAACCAGTCTCTTTATGGAGGCTGGCTCCGGGCGGTTTTTCATTTCTGGGTCCTCCAGGATGCTTTTTATGGTGCCTAAAGGACCTTCAAATAGTTTAGCGGAACATGTTTCGTCAGCCACACTCCATTTTTCGAGCAGTAAAACAAATAGCCATCCTTAAACATTTGGCCGCTCATTACGGTAAAGATAACCGGCGTACCATGCCGAATCCCAACCGATTTCGCAGTTTCAATGTCTTTTGATAAATGGACATACAGCCTGGATTTGGAAATCAATCCCCTTTCCATGATGCTGTCAAAATACTTTTGGCCTGTTCCGTGGTACAGAAATTCCGGCGGTTCGCGTTCTTCCAACTCAACATCAACAGGAATGGAATGCCCTTGATTTGCCCGAATCTTGGTTTTATCATCATTGAAAGAATACCGCTGTTTATCGTCGGTTCGGACGATTTCTTCCAATTGCTCCATGGTTAACGGGCGTCGCTTGTTGACCCCCCGAAGAAGCGCTTCCACATCCGCCCATCCATGCTCATCAAGGGTAATGCCGGCTGCTTCCGGCTTGTGGCGAAGCACAAAACTCAAGAATTTGCTTGCGCGTATCATGGGGTTATTGGGCTGCTCTCGTTTAATCTCAATACCAACCACCCCATATCGCGCCTGCTCTTTGGGACTATAATACGGATCCATATCTTCTGGACTGGCAGCGCCAATGGTTTCCTTTGTATAGCCGCACTTTAGGAGCGGGAGCGCGGCATAGAGTTCTCCAAAATTCTTGAAGCGATGTAGCGCGATTACTCGTACAACGATGGGCGTTTCATTTCCATCAATGCAGCTGAATTCAATTTCGTCACCCACTTGAACCAACTGCCGCTTTTCATCATAAAGCCGCAGCTCAAAAGTCTTCTGGCCGGAGCGAATCATATTGAACGGTTGCGATTGCAGCTTCATTTTATGTTTCATCGATACAGGCTCCTTCCTTTCTCCGTTTCAAACGGCATATTGACCCTGAGGACATCCGCAACAACATCACCGAAAACGAGCTGCCCCAGGAGTTTTGCAAAAAGGCAAGAGGCTTGGGGTTTTCCACGGCTTTGTATCGATCAGTGCTGCCTTCCCGCTTGGCGGTGAACACCTCGACATAATCCGCCAGGGCTGTTAGGATTTTATCTGTTTTGTCATAACACAGTTTTGATTATTCCGCTGCCGGGACCTTCGCGCCACGGGCGCGCAGATAGATATCAATATCCCGATTGATATAATTGTGCCCGGTCGTATGCAAAACATCGTAAAATTCATGGATATAATCAAATACGCCGTACCGTGAAAAAATATTAGCCGCCTCCGCACCGCTTAAATGCCGGTACTGTTTATAGCTCTCCAGGCAAAATACGGTGAATACAGCTTCTTCACTCATGGAATTTCCTCCTACACATCCGGAAAGCTGATCTTTCCCGTTCTTTTTTCCTGTTCATACAATGCGTATAACATACCGGTACTGTACTGCCATACCTTCGTCTCTTCCTGTTCCAGCGCGGCGTACAGCTTTGAAGCGTACAATTGCTTGATGGCTTCCTCTTCGGAAATACACTGTTTATCGGTAATCATCGCGACTAAATCCGCGCTGATCGCCGGCATGATCTCCACAAATTGTTCCTGTCCCATACGGCGCCTCCTATTTTATTTCCTGTGACCCGATGAATTTCACGCACAAAAGAGATTTTCTCGACGGTGGAATACATCTTTGCCACCGGGAAGTCCCGGAACACCGACCATTTGAGTTGCCTGCCGGGGACCGTGCGCTCCCCGATCTTGACCTCTTCGGTAAAAATGCTCCGGTGGGGCAGGCCCAGCATGGCGCTGCCTTCCCGCTCGGTGGTTAACGCCTCCTCTAAAGCTGAAATTCTGGAGAAATTCATGTCGCAAAAGACATATTGAAATCGTCAATCCATAAAGGCGTTAAATTCCTCGATGCGGTCGATCCAGTCAATGTCGTTCTTCTTCGCTTCGTTGTCGATGACGATCGCCTTCGGATTGCGCTTGAGAATCTCGGCCTTCATCTTGCGCTGCTCGGATTTAGACGTAGGCACAACCTTCGTCCCGCCGTACCAGGTGGGAACGGTTTTGTGGGTGATGTCGATGGTGGGGTGTTTCTTGGAAAACATGCTGTGCCTCCTTGTCAACTATTATCCCATCCAAATCCAAGGCAAAACCAAATCCCGTCATTTGGATTGAGAAAATTTGTTTAAGGTTTCATCTTGATAAAAGTATTGCTAGCAGAAAGCTGTAAAGGATGTTCTGAGCTTCTTCACTTTATTTCGCAAGCAGTGCCCAAAATATATATGTATATGTTGAGCATAACTACTTGTTGGGACAGCATCCCAGGTCCTTTGAACAGCCCTTGACGGGGCTTGTCTTTAAAAGGTCAATATTTAAGAATTCTGTTCCAAACTTGTTATATAACGTTGAATTTCATGGTATGCTGCGCTTCCATTTATCACCACACCCAAATCAAGATAGTTTCTATTCGTAGTTGCCCCGCTATACATGGTCTGAGAGATGACCCCAACAAAAAATAGCCTGTTTCCTATGCCAAACCCATCTTTAGTTGGATAGGCCCCTCTATTATAAATAAAAACCGGACTGCCACTGGAACCTTGAAAAACGCCCGCATCAATCAAGAAAACTTCGTCCCCTTCATAATTATTCCAAATTGGAGTTGCGGTAATTCCTTGACGGATAATCGGGAACTTATTTTTATTATCGTATAAGCCGCTTGGGTAACCTACAAAAGTTACATCTTCAATAGCCGCAAAATCATCAATTATTTCTTTAGATGGAATTAAGGTTTGATCAACTGTTCTATAAAAAAGTTCAATTCCACGTCTATTTAACTCCTCGATTGTTCCAGCAAAAGGAATTGCGATCAAGTCTAACGGGCCTAATTTATTTTTGGAAATGATTTCACTACCAAAGTTAATTTGAATTGTCTTATTTGTTGGATTACCATTTTCACCAATGTGGAACTCCATAAATCCACCTTTTGTTTTCTCCAGAACATGATAATTTGTTATTAGCAAAGGTATTAATGTATGTTCATCTTTCTTGATTGAGAAAATAAAACCCGTTCCAATTGTTACGCCAGTTTCTTCTCTTGAAACTATTGGGAATGTTGTATATAAAAGTTGTGTACTTACATCCTGAATATTCATGTATATTATGCCTCCTTATCTTCTTGATAGATATGTGATATTATTTCATCTACATCTTCAGCTACTTTTTTTGCATTGTTATGCTCTTCTCTTTTCTGAAAGTAGGCAGCAATCATAAACCCGCACCCTACAACTGGTAACAAAACTAAGGCCATTAACAACCACCATGATTTAGTTAAATCAACACCACTAAATATCAAACTAGTAAATGCTCCTAATAATAACGACCCTATAGTAAGATAAATATCAGAACGTATTTTGGGCTGCTTCTTTAAGTATTCGCAACGTTTAAGTATCAGATTTAGATTCCATTTTGAAATGGTTACATATTCTTCCCGCTTAGGTTGTTGAATACTAAGTTGTTGACTAACCATTATTATATCATTTTTTTCATCTGCCAAATTTAAATTTGCATCTTCTGAAAAAGCATCTGTTGGAATAGTTACATTATTCCATTCCATCTATATCTACCTCCATCGGCTTAATCGCCGGCCCTACGAACGCTATCTCCACCCCCATCAACCCATATACTTCGCATACAGCTCCGCATCCATCCAAGGCTTAGAGAAATCCTGCATGGAGATTAAGATAAACGTCGATTTCGAAATATGAATTGAAGAAAGAGCTTACATCAAAAGGAATCAAACAAATTTAGATTTCAAATATTCAAGCAAGTTCTCTGTGTTTTCCTTCTTCGTGTAGCTTCCAACTTCAATCTTTTATTAGCATCGCTGAGTTTGTTGTATCCCATTTGTATCGGTAACAATAAAGTAATAACCCAGCTTAGGTATGCGCCGCTTGGATAATTGCTCTCTAGTCTTTCGGTTACCGCTTCGTTCAGGTTTCGGCATAAGTTATTCCTCCTTGAACATATCGAGATGTTTTAAGGTAGGAATAGCGCCGTATTTTCCTAGCAGATAATTCTTTTCGTAATTCTCATCTTTTCGTATTTTTACGCCATCTTCATCAACAAAATCAGCGAGAGAATACAAATTGGATACTCCGGATGAATCTTTTTCTGTAAACCATATTTCATCCCGCCTCAACATGCTCCCATTTAACTGCCATGAATCATGTGAGGTGAAAATCAGTTGCGCGTGTTTTGCGTTAATATTGAGATCCAAGAAGGTGATGATAAATGTTCTCACAAGCAATGGATGCAATCGAGCATTCAATTCATCAATAAAGAGCACGCCACCATTTGATAAGACATCCTGTAGCATCGGATATAGAGCAAACATTTTAAGCGTACCTGCTGATTCATGTTGAAGAGGGATCGATACGGTCTGATCAGAGTCGTTCATTCTATGAATGGCGTCTATCTTCAAATGCTCGTCTTCATCGTTATCGACCTTATAAGTTTCTACATTGAATCCAATGATTGAAGGATCAAATGCCGCAAAATAATCCACTACCTTTTTTTGCACATCTTTACTTTCAGCAAATCCCTCCGGAATCAACCGAGAAAGGAAATAGTTCTCAATCGGTTTTCCGAAATCAGCAAAGTCGTTGTTTAAAAACCAATCGCGCACAAATTTTAATTTTGCGATCTTAAGTTTTGCGCCTAACGATACTACGAGCGTTTCTTTTTCCAACGCAATTTTCAGATTATCTTGACTTTTAGCTGGAAGTCCAGAAAAATCGTATTTATCCCCGTTTCTGTAAAATATTTTCCGATAAGCACCTCTTGAGGATTTAGATTTATAATTCAGCCATTCTTCACAGACGCCGGTAGTGTTCACAGTAAACCCGTAGTTATAAGTTTTTGCGCCGTTTTCTTCGGGATCCATAAAGTATACTTCAAATAAAGATTCAGCTTTTTTACTTGTTGTGTCAAAAAGAAACGGTGTAGGTTTGAAAAACTCGGATTTTTTCTTTTTCGCTGATGATTCATCACCGCCATAGTTCAAGGAATGAATGACATATGTGGCCATATACCTAAAGGCTTCTTGAACATTCGATTTGCCGCTTGCATTTGCGCCAAAAATAGCGGCTACAGGAAGCACATGTTCGTTCGCTATTGATATAACGTGATTATTGAATTCCGAGATTTTGGTTGCCGTCAAATCCAGGGTAGTATCATCTCTAAATGATTTATAGTTTTTGAAATTAAATTGAAGTAACACAATCGCTCGCTCCTTTTCATCTTCTCATTGTCTATTATATGCTGATTTTTTAATTTGTCAACATGAAAATGAGAAAAAATCTCATTTGCATGTATTTTTTAGATTGATATAAACATTGTTCCCTTTTCTTGATTATTTATAGTCCGTATTTATTCTGCTTTTTAAGGATTTTACCATTTCTTCGTATTCATGCTACAATGATTCCCGAAGGAGATGGTTATTTTGAACAGCAAGTACAGCAAGAATTATTTGAATCGGTAGTTTACTGTCACGCGACTCGATAAAGCACGGATGCATATATTGCTTTTGCCCTGTCTTCCGGTTTTTTGGAAGACAGGGCATTTTTTGTTTACAGATACTCCTCCTTTACCCGGAAGCGGCCGGAGCCATAGGAGGTGCTGGAACGCAGGATCACCGTGTCCGTGAGCTCTTTCAGGACCTGTTTACTGAAAACCGTGGAGCCAAAGTAGTTATTAAAGCCGGACGCCGGAAGCACCACCCAATCGGAATCCTCCGGCTTATTGGCCTTGTAATAGGCCACCAGCGTGACCAGATGCTCCAGCCTGACCTTCCCTTTCACAAAGGGCAGGAGCTTTTCCTTCTGCTCGGGCGTGATCTCCGCTTCCATATCCCGAAGCGGCCCCAATGTCAGGGCGTTGGCAATGACATCATCGAACCGAATTTGCCAGACCGCGTCTGTGGATTCCAGAAAAATGGGGATCTGATATTGCCGCACCTTATTCCGCCACGCGGTTTCATAATCGTCAATTCTGTCCATCAGATATCTTTTGACGTTGGCCTTCACCTTATCAGGATGCGCCTGGGCATAAGCGGCAAGGCCGCAGACATGCCGGATATACCAGCCGTTTCCATCCTCATCCACCAGCTCCGGGAAGGCCTCGTGCAGTGCGGGAAAACAGGTTGAAAATTTCCACTGATCCGGCAGGTCTTTTGGATCCGGGACGCTGCACCAGGCGCGCAGGGCGTTTTTCGCGCTGTCTACCCGCTCGTAGGGGTCCCCGTCATCCCGAAACAGGTAGCCCCGCGCCAGGATGGTAAAGATCCGCTCAAAGCCCAGGAAATCCCGTATGGACTCCAGGGTAAACCTGCCAAGGCTTCCGGTCGGGCCCGGAACAGCGCCCGTATAAGCGCGAAACTCCTGTACTTCGTTAAGCACGATCTTCCCCCTCCAATTCAAGTACATTTCTTTCAATCAAATCCGGCAGCAGGTCCCACAGCGCCTTCCGCTTTCCAAGGGCCACGATGTACCGCACCGCCGCATTCAAATGGACAATGCCTTTGAGCAGCTCCCGGCATTTCCTCGCCACCGCGTCCCGGTAATACTTTGCCCTGGGGTGGTCGATATAGGCTTGCATCATCGTGGCAAAGTGTTCCGAATCGCCGGCTCTGTGGAGCTGCTTCCGCGCCGCGCCGCTGTTGGCGTCGTCAATGTCCCCGACCACGTCCCCGAGCACCCGGAACCCGTAGTGCCGGAAATCCAGCAGCAGGTCGTACCATTCTTCAAACTCCTTCCCCGGCAGCCAGCGGACAAGGAACGCTTCCCGGTCCCCCTCTTTCATCAGGTGCCACCGCTCCTCCCGGATGGCAGTTCGGAGCTGGGAAAGCGCCTCCGGGTCAACGGTTCGGAAGAGGGCATAGAGCTCGTCGGTATCGTAAACCTCCTCCAGCCCCCTGCGATATAGGGAGCGCTCAATATCCGCCTTGCGCTTGTACTCCTTGGCCGGGGTCCGGCAGGAGCGAATACGTTTTAGACATGCTTCGTAATCTGCCAGCAATTCCTTCACCTTTTCCAGAGTACGGGGGTTGAGCTTGGATTCCCAGTCCTTCTCCCGCGCGAAGAGGAATAGCTGCGAATCCCTTGCCTTTCTGCATGGGGCTTTCTTGGTGCCCTCCCGGAGCTGGCGGGCGAGCAGCGGAAGCCGCTCCACGGGGGAATCGACCTGCTCCCAGTCCGTATCCGCAAAGAACCGGTCGATTTTTTGCCGGTGGGTATCCTCGTACCATGCCCGCCGCTTTTCGCTTTCTTCTACCATGGTTTTGTATTTCAAAAACGGCGTGCGCCGCGTTTTGCGCCCCAGATATTCCGACAGGTCCGGGCGGATGCCGGTCTTGGCGGCGTCGATCTCCAGGCCGGAGAGGATTGCCAGCACTTCCGTCTCCTCTTTGCACTGCTTCCGCAGCGCGGGAGCGGTCTTTTCGCTATAGGCCATGACGCTTCGATCCAGCGCCGCGTTGCAGATCTGGCCGATCCGGGCGGCGAATGTGTTTTTCACCGTTTCGTACCGGGCGTGCCAATCGCCCGGGTCCTGCTCCTTGGAGGCCATGGAGGGGATCATCAAAAGGGGGAGATTGGCTTGATTGGTCAGTAAGACCTGCGCGTCATAAGCGTTATCCGCGTAATTCCTGCGGACAGCGGCGTTCAGGATCGGGTCCGAAACGGTGCGCACCAGGTCCCCGTCATAATCCGCGCCGCCCAGCCGTTCCGCCGCCAGCATTCCGGCGTCTACCATCACCACATCCGTCAGGTGGCCAAAATAAAAGTCCCGCAGCTTGTCCTCCGGGTACACGGATAGCTGGATCTCCTCGTTCCTGGCGATATGCGGGTTGCGCAAGAGGGTGCAGAGGTCCCCATGGGTATACGCCGCGCCGGGGGCATAGAAGCTGTTTTGGTTAAACGAATCCGCCAGCACCTCTCCTCGAAAGGGCACGTCGGCGAAGGAAACCGCCTCGTTTTCCCGCCCGATATGATACAGAAGGCTAAGAAGATCCCCGGACAGATAGCGGATATCCCCCGGCACCAGCAGGCGCCCCACCGCGTAGCCCTTCAAGACCTGCTCCGCCTGGGCGTCCAGTTGCGCTTGGTAGACCTCCTCATGGAGAAACAGGGGATTTTTTCGCAGCACGGCGGCCATGACGGCTTCCTTGCTATGCTTTAAAATGCCGGGCTTGGTCAGAGCCTCCAGGAAAAACGCCCGCTGGGTATCCTCGTCCGCCCGGAGATCATAGTACCGCTGCTCCGTCGCTTTGGTCAGCCAGTTCCGTTGGTCCTCCGCCGGGCTGTGATCCCATCCGCCGGGCAAATCCGCCGGCCGAAATTCCTCCGATTGGATGGACACCGTGGCGAGAAACTGGTAATTCAGCTCGGTCAGGGCGCCGGCTTCCTCCTTGCTGACATTGGTGATATATAAGGCGTGGCGGTATTTTTGAAACGCCGTCCAATAATCTTTCCAGCTCCTTTTGCAGTCTCGGAACCATCCGAACGCTTTAAACTGGCTGACGGTCAGAATAATATCCACAGAATCCACCGGGTGGAGCTCGCCCCAAACGTCCCGAATGGCTTTCACATTGAATTTGTGAAAGAAATCCTTGAAATCCACCTGGTGCAGCATGCCCTTCACATAGGGCATGCGGATCTGGAAGGAGGAATGGACATGCCGCCCACAGTAGGCGATGTCCAGCTTCTCGGCATAGGCTTTGGAAATCAGGCCCTCCCCATCGAAGCAGGTGACAGTCACTTTTTTTAGTATCTCCTGCCGAAAAAACTTCCGGGTGCTGCCCTTTGTTCCGTCATCCCGGACGGTGACCATGAATTCCCGGTCGGTAGTTCGCTTGGGATTGTCCACCACGATGACCCGATGCTTCTTTTCAATCCCGATGCCCTCGATCCGCTGGCCGGCGCTGAGCATCAGCCCGTTGTAGGCGTAGAGCTTGCTGAGCTGGCAGTGCCGAATCTCCAGATCCAGCATGATCCGCCTGCGGATCGGCGCGTAAAAATCTTCCCGAATGAAGGAAAGCCGGGAGCTCCGGCTCATATTGCCGGAGCGCTCAAAGGCCAGATACCGGTGGGGACCGTTTCCAAAATCCAGCGTGATCCCCTCCGGGGAGAACATCCATTCCGCTTTCTTCTGCCGAATCCGATCCCGCTGACGCAGTCCCATGGTATCAAAGACCCTCTGGAAATTCATGTAAAATAGAATCTCCGCCAGCTCCTCGTTGACGCTGTCGGTGGCAGTCTCCCGATACCGCTTTCCGTGAAGTTCGGAGAGGATCTGAAAGAACAGGGCGTTGCTGTCCTGCTCATGGGAAGCGGCGGATGCCAGACACTGGGCGACCGCCTTTGGATTCAAGTCATATCGGTAAACTCCATCCTCCTCCCGGGCATAGCTCATGACCGCCCGGGCGGAGAGCTCGTAGATCCTGTATCGCTGAATGTTCATTTCCTCGCCTCCCGCAAGGAAATTATAGTACAAACATTCGGTAGAATCAATAGAGATTTTCAAAATTGTAAAATGGATACTACTCGCACTTTTTGTGGGAATCGCCTCCGGGCGATCGGGCCCGGAGGCGCAAAGAGTGGCAAGCGGTAGTATATCTTTTACGAACGGAGGCAGAAATATTGACTCAACCCCCACAGTATGCACCGCGATATTTTGTGAAGGAGCACTGCCTGTATGAATCGGGCGTCAACAGGCAGGGCGCTTTCACAAGGAAGCTGTGCAACCTCGCGCCGGCAGTGCTACGCGAGATCTCGATGGACGACGGCGTGTCGTCCGCCAAATTCGTTCGCCTTGGTGGGGTCCACCAAAGCGGACGCACGCTCCCGGAAATCACGATCCCCGCTGAAGAAGTAGAGGGCCTTGGCTGGATCGTGAAGTACTGGGGCATGGACTGCATTCTGGAGCCAGGTCTGAAAACCAAGTCCAGCGTCTGGAACGCGCTCCAAACCACCGCCCTGAACGCGGAAAAGGTCACCGTCTTTTCCACCACCGGCTGGCGGCAGATCGACGGCGATTGGCATTTCCTCATGCCCGGAGAGGACCGTTTCACCGTGGAGCTTCCCAGTAAAATGCGCGGCTACGCCATGGAGCGGCGCTGTGAAATGCTGGATATCCAAACCGCTGCCAGCCTATTCTGGCAGCCCCCGGCGCCGGAAGAAATCATGCTCCCGCTTCTGGCGTTCACTTTTCTCAGCCCACTGAATCACTTTCTAAAGGCGGCGGGATGCGAGCCCAAGTTCGTCCTGTTTCTTTTGGGAAAGACCGGTTCCCGGAAAAGCACACTGGCAGCTCTGATGCTCTCCTTCTTCGGAAGGTTTACGGCGTCGGAGCTGCCTTTGTCGTTCCGGGATACGGCAAACAGCATTCTCTACAACGCGTTCTCTCTGAAAGATGTACTCACGGTCATTGACAATCTGCATCCTTCCAGTCGGATGGAGGAACAGAAGATGAACGGCACCGCCCATCTGTGCCGTCCGCAGTCAACTACCCAAGATTTGGTAGACGGCGGGAGGTACGTTTTCCCAGACCTTGTCTGGGGCAAGCAGAGCGTCTGGCTGTCCGCCCGCCGCGTCCCCCATCCCCAAAGGGGTGAACCGGGCGGCAGCCCGGACCCACTTATGACTTACGAAACGGAGGAATTAGATGTCCGAAAACCGAAAACGAAACCAAACCTTGACCGTCCGGCTGACCGCTTCTGAAAAGGAAGCCATCATCCGAAACGCCGTCAAGGCGCGCATGAGCCTGACGGATTATATCGTCGCGGCCTCTCTGCTGACGGAAATTCATGTGGCCGAGGATACCCGGCCTCTTATCTCCGAGCTGAAACGCGTCGGCAACAACCTCAATCAGATCGCTGCGAAGATCAACGCCGGGGCGTTCCAATCCTACAATTTTCAGGAGGTCATCGAGATGCAGAAAGCCATCTACGAAGAACTCTATCGGCTCAACCGAGGGACGCCATGGCGACCGTGACTTATATCCGGGAGACCCGTCAGCACCTGAGCGCCATGCGGGCAGTCATGGATTACTGTATGCGCAGGGACAAGACCTGGGACGCGCAGTCGCGGCAGTATCTCATCAGCGGAATCAACTGCGAGGGACGAAATTCCATTCTGGAGTTTGAAGCGACGAAGGCCGCCCATGGGAAGATGGACGGGATCAACTTCTATCAGTACGTCCAGTCCTCCTCACCCACGGAACCCGTCACGCCAAAGCAGGCCCATCAGATCGCGCTGGAGTTTGCCGTCCGGGCCTGGCCCGGCACGGAGGTCCTGGTCACCACCCACTGCGACGCCAGGCATGTGCATTCCCACTTCATCATCAACTCGGTGCGCTTCGAGACGGGGCAAAAGCTCCGGCAAGATCCCAACACGCTGAAAATCTTGCGGCAGGTCAGCGACGAGATCTGCCAGGCCCACGGGCTCC
>CANQXH010000051.1 GCA_947627745.1 uncultured Oscillospiraceae bacterium | reverse complement strand
GCGGGAGCTGCTGGCCCTGAGCCGGGCCCTGCCGGATTTGGCGGCTGCCGCCAACGCGGGGATGACCAGCCTGTCCGACGGGTTGGTTTCCCTGGCGGACCGGGCCCCGGAGGGACTGCGGCCCCTCCTGCTCCGGCTGGCACTGGACGTCTCCGGGGTGGGCGCCGGGATCTTACAGGAGCTGGGGCGGCAGATCCCCGGCGCGCTGTCCGCCCTGCTGGGCTTTCTACCCGACGGGCTCCTGGCCGCCGGGACCGGGGTGCTCTCCGCCTTCTTTCTGTCCACCCGGCTCCCCGCCGCCAGAGCATGGCTGGACCGGGTCCTGCCGGAGGACTGGCGCAAAGTCCTGCCCGCTCTCCGGCGGTGCCGGAAGGCTTTGGGCGGCTGGCTGCGGGCACAGCTGGGACTGAGCTTTGCCACCTTCCTTCTCACCGCCGGGGGCCTGGCCCTGCTGCGAATCCCCCACTGCGTGCTCTGGGCGCTGGCGGTGGCGCTGGTAGACGCTGTGCCCCTGCTGGGCACCGGGACGGTGCTGCTGCCCTGGAGCCTGATTTCCCTGTTCCAGGGCAGTCCCCAGCAGGCCCTGGGGCTGCTGGCGGTGTACCTGGTCTGCGCCCTGACCCGCTCCGTGCTGGAGCCCCGGCTTCTGGGCCGGCAGCTGGGGCTGGATCCCCTGGCGGCGCTGGTCTCCTTGTATGTGGGCTACCGGCTGTGGGGCGTGGCGGGGGTGCTGCTGTGCCCCATGCTGGCGGTGGTGGCCTCGGAGCTGGCCAATCCCGCCCCTGAATAGAAAAATCCCAACTGCCTATTGTGCATCCGGCTTTTTTTTGCTATAATAGCGGAAAAAGTTATGATTTGGATGTGCTGGATTTGAAATACGGAATTTGGAAAGTCGGAACGCCGAAGCAGGAGGACGTCAATACCCTAGCGGGGGCCGGATATCCCCCGCTGACCGCCATGATCCTGGCCGCCCGGGGCATTCGGACGGCCCATGACGCGGCCGTCTACTTAGACCGGGACACGCCGCCCCACGACCCCTTCTCCTTGACGGATATGGATCTGGCCGCCGGGCGAGTGGGCCTGGCCATGGCCCGGGGGGAGAAAATCGCCGTTTTCGGGGACTATGACGTGGATGGCATCACCGCCACCTGCCTGCTGACGGATTTTCTTCGCCGCCACGGCGCCAATACGGTGCCCTACATCCCCGGACGGATGGAGGAGGGCTACGGTCTGAACGCCGCCGCCATCCGCCAGCTCCGTCAGGAGGGGGTGGGGCTGATCGTCACGGTGGACTGCGGCATCACCGCCGTGGAAGAAGCCGGGCTCTGCCTGGAGCTGGGCATTGATCTGGTGATCACCGACCACCACGCCTGCAAGGAGCGGCTGCCCCAGGCGGTGGCGGTGGTGGATCCCCACCGGCCCGGAGACCGGTACCCTCACAAGGCCCTCTCCGGCGTGGGCGTGGCCTTTAAGCTTGCCTCCGCTCTCTGCGGAAGTCAGGAGGAGATCCTGTCGGAGTACGCCGACATGGTCTGCCTGGGCACCGTGGCGGACGTGATGCCCCTCCAGGGGGAAAACCGCACCTTCGTCTACCGGGGCCTTGCCTCCCTGCGGCACACCCGCCGTCCCGGCATCGCCGCCCTGATCCGGGAGAGCGGCTGCGACCCGGAAAATCTGACCACCTCCTCCATCGGCTTTTCCCTGGCGCCCCGCATCAACGCCGCGGGGCGGATGGGCCGGATCGAACTGGCGGTGGAGCTGTTTCTGACCCAGGATCCCCGGCGGGCGGAGGAGCTTGCCAAAGTGCTGTGTGAGCTGAACCACCAGCGTCAGGCGGTGGAGTCGGAAATCTACCGGCAGGCGGTGGAGATGCTCTCCCAGACCGCCGCGCCGGAGGCCATTGTCCTGGCAAACGAGGCCTGGCACCAAGGGGTGGTGGGCATCGTGGCCAGCCGGATCGCCGAGGAATACGCCTGCCCCACCTTCCTCATCTGCCTGGACGGGGAACACGGCAAGGCCAGCTCCCGCAGCTACGGCGGCTTTAATCTATTCTCCTCCCTCACCGCCCTGGCCCCCCTGCTGGAAAGCTACGGAGGCCATGAGCTGGCGGCGGGGTTCACCATCAGCCGGCAGAACATTCCCGACTTCCGCCGGGAGGTCAGCGCCCTGGCCCGGCAGTTTTACGCCGGGGAGGTGCCCCGCACCACGTTGGAGATCGACTGCGCCGTTCCGCCGGAGCTGCTGACCGAAAGCGGCATCCAGGCCCTGGCCCAGCTGGAGCCCTGCGGCGGGGGATGCCCCAAGCCGGAGCTGATGCTGATCGGCGCCGTTTTGGAGCGGCTGATCCCCGTGGGCGGCGGCAAGCACCTGCGGCTGCGGCTCCGGGTAGGCCGTCAGGGCTTCAACGCCATCTATTTCTCCCCCGGCCGGGAGGCCCAGGGACTGGCGCCGGGGGACGCGGTGGACATTGCATTCACGCCCCAGATTAACGAGTACCGGGGGGAGCGCACGGTGCTGCTGAACGTCACGGACATCCGCCCCGCCTGCAAGGCCCCCTGCTCCGACAGCATCGCCGGTTACCGGCAGCTTCGGGCGGGCCAGCTGGATCCGGCGGGGGCGGCGGCGCTGCTGCCGGACCGGTCCACCCTGGCCTTTGTGTGGCGGTACCTGTCCAGCGTCCCCGGCCCCATTCAGGACTCGCCCATGTGCCTGTGCCGCCGGATCGTCCGGTGGTCCGGGCGGCCATTGAGCCTGGAACAGCTGCTCACCTGCCTGGATATTTTTGCCGACGTGGGCCTGTTACAGTCCCAGCGGCTTCACAAAACCATCACCATCCGGCTGATCCCCCGGGAGCAGAAGGCCGATCTGAGTCAGAGCCAGACCATGCGGGCTCTGCTTCAAGCGAAAGAGAGCTGATACCATGGAAACCTTTGCCGAACACTACGCCTCCATGTGCGACGCCATCGGCAAGTATATGCCCAACGCCGATATGGAGCTGATCAACAAGGCGGTGGAATACGCCCAGGAGAAGCACAAAACCCAGAAACGCAAGGACGGGTCCCCCTACATCATCCACCCCCTGGCGGTGGCGGAGATCGTGGCGGAGATGGGCCTGGACACCGATGCCATTCTGGGGGCCCTGCTCCACGACTGCATCGAGGACACCGACGCCTCCCACGGGGACATCGAGACCCTCTTCGGCCCCACCGCCGCCGAGCTGGTGGAGGGGGTCACCAAGCTGACCCGGGCCAATTTTTCCAGCACCGAGCAGGCCCAAATGGAGAATCTGCGGAAGATGTTCATGGCCATGTCCAAGGACATTCGGGTGGTGCTGATCAAAATCGCCGACCGGCTCCACAATATGCGGACCATGCAGTACCAGACCCCGGAAAAGCAAATCCTCAAATGCCGGGAGACCATGGACATCTACGCCCCCCTGGCCCACAGGCTGGGCATGCAGAAGATCAAGTGGGAGCTGGAGGACATCGCCCTGCGCTACTTAGAGCCGGAGGCCTACAACCAGATCATGACCTTCCTCAACGCCCGGAAGGAGCAGGATCAGGCCTTCATGAACGCCATCCAGGAGAAAATCACCACCCGCCTGTCCACCATGGGCATCCGGAATACCACCTATGGCCGGATCAAGCACGTCTACTCCATCTACCGGAAAATGCAGGCCCAGGGCAAGATCATCGACGAACTGTACGACCTGTACGCCTTCCGGGTGATCGTGGACACCATCCCCAACTGCTACAACGTCCTGGGCCACATTCACGACCTGTTCAATCTGGTGCCCGGGCGATTCAAGGACTACATCTCCACCCCCAAGCCCAACATGTACCAGAGCCTCCATACCACCGTCATCGGCTCCCAGGGCATCCCCTTCGAGGTGCAGATCCGCACCTGGGAGATGCACGAGACCGCCGAGTACGGCATCGCCGCCCACTGGAAGTACAAGCAGGGCTCCGGCGGCGGCACGGAAAAGGACTTTGAGTGGGTCCGTCGGCTGCTGGAAAGCCAGCAGGACACCGATGCGGAAGATTATGTAAACTCCCTGAAGATCGACATGTTTGACGACGAGGTGTTCGTCTTTACCCCCCGGGGCAAGATTGTCAGCCTGCCCGCCGGGTCCACGCCCATCGACTTTGCCTACGCCATCCACTCCGGAGTGGGCAACGCCATGGTGGGGGCCAAGGTGAACAACCGGATCGCCAACATCGACACCAAGCTGCAAAACGGCGACATTGTGGAGGTCCTCACCTCCAAGTCCGCCAAGGGTCCCAGCCGGGACTGGCTGAACATCTGCAAGAGCAACCAGGCCCGGACCAAGATCAAGCAGTGGTTCAAAAAGGAGCGGCGGGAGGAGAACATCGTCCACGGCAAGGCCAGCTTCGAGTCGGAAATGAAGCGCCTGGGGCTGCCCCTGACCGCCCTGGCCGACGAGGAGCTGTCCGCCGCGCTGCTGAAAAAAATGGCCTTCGACACCTGGGACGATATGTACGCCGCCATCGGCTACGGCGGCCTCACCGCCGCCAAGGCGGTGGGCCGGATCCGGGAGGATATCAACCGGGCCACCAAGCCCGCGCCGGACAAGAACCCAGCCATGCCCCTGCGGATCACCCCGGAGGCGGCCAAGAGCCGCCACGCCGTGAACGGGGTCATTGTGGAGGATATCGACTCCTGCATGATCAAATTTTCCAAGTGCTGCACCCCCGTGCCCGGGGACCCCATCGTGGGCTTCATTACCAAGGGCTACGGCGTATCCATCCACCGCACGGACTGCCCCAACGCCCTGAACCGGGACGATCCCCGGCAGGCGGGCCGCTGGGTGCGGGTCCGCTGGGCCAACCAGGAGGAGCAGCCCTTCGACACCACCTTGGAGCTGGAGTGCGTCACCCGGGACGGGCTGCTGCTGGACGTGGCCACGGCCATGACCACCGCCCGGCTGCGGGTGAAGGAGCTCAACGGCAAGGATCTGCCCGGGGGCCGCAGCGTGTTCACCGTCCGCTTCGAGGTGAAGAACGTGGAGGAGCTGGTGGCGGTGCGCAACCGGCTGATGAGCATTCCCGACGTGATCAGCTCCCGCCGGGGGCAGAATTAGGAGGCGGCTATGCGCGCGGTCGTTACCAGAGTTTCCTCCGCCTCCGTCGCCATCGGCGGGGAGACCGTTGGGGCCATCGAAAAGGGCTTTCTGATCCTGCTCGGGGTCGGCCCGGAAGATACGGAGAAAGAGTGCCGCTTCCTGGCGGAAAAAATCGTGGGCCTGCGGGTGTTTTCCGACGAGGACGGGAAAATGAACCTGGATTTAAGCCAGGTAGGTGGGAGGCTTTTGGTGGTGAGCCAGTTTACCCTCTACGGCAACTGCCGGAAGGGCCGCCGGCCCAGCTTCACCGGCGCCGCCGGGCCGGAGCTGGGAAACCAGCTGTATGAGCGGTTCTTAGACCTCTGCGCCGAACTGGGCTTTCCCCCGGAGCACGGGGAATTTGGGGCGGATATGCAGGTTTTCTCCGTCAACGACGGCCCCGTGACCCTGATCCTGGACACCGATCAGCTGATGTGGAACCCCAGGCATTCATAAGGAGAGAATATGACCATTGAAACGCTGACTTTGGGTGAAAACCGCTTTTTCACCAACTGCTATCTGATCCACCAGGGGTCAAAATGCCTGGTGGTGGATCCCGGCTTCCAGCCGGAGGCCGTGCTGTCCGCACTGGAGCAGCGGGGGCTGTTCCTGGAGGCGATTTTGCTGACCCACGGGCATTTTGACCATGTGGGCGGCGTGGGGGCCCTGGTGGACGCCACCGGCTGCCGGGTGTTCCTCCATCCCGAGGATCTGACCCTGCCCAAGGCCCTCACCGCCGGGCCGCTGACCTATACCGACGAATTTTCCGACAACCAGACCCTGACCCTGGCGGACATGACCTTCCGGGTCCTCCACACCCCGGGGCACACCCGGGGCTCGGTGTGCCTGCTGTTCCCCGAGGGCCTGATCTCCGGGGACACCCTGTTCGCCGGCTCCTGCGGTCGGACGGATCTGCCCGGCAGCAGCCGGTACCAGCTGATCAACTCCCTGGCCCGGCTGGCGGGGCTTCCCGGCGACTATGCCGTGTACCCCGGTCACGGCCCCGCCACCACCTTGGAGGAGGAGCGGCGGTTCAACCCCTACCTCAGCCGGATTCCATGAAGCTCTATCTGCGCGGCCACAATGACCGCTACTGTGTGGAACAGCTGCAGCTGTCCCTGTTTCCAGACCGGCCCCTAGAGCCGGTAGAGACGCCCTTTTCCGGGGACGGGGCGGTTTCCGCCCTCTCCCGGGGAAAGATCTGGCTCACCGTCTCCACCGCCGTCACTCTGGACGGGGTGACCCACCGGTGCCTCCGGCGGATGCGGGCGGATCGGGAGACGGTCCGCGACCGCCGCCGGCTGTTGCAGCAGACCTACTATCTGGCGGCTCTGCCTTTTTTGCCGGAGCCGCCCCCCTGGGGCGCCCTGGCGGGCGTGCGGCCCACCAAGCTTTCCACCGCCATGCTCCTTTCCGGCCAGACCCCAAAGGATGCCCAAAAAACCATGGAGCGGGATCTTTTCGTCACCCCCGCTCGGGCCGCTCTGGCGCTGGAATGCTCCCAAGCCACTCTGGACACCGCCCGGCTCCTGGGGCGGGCAGATGTGTCGGTGTACATCGGCATTCCCTTCTGCCCCACTCGCTGCGCCTATTGCAGCTTTGTCAGCCGGGGGATCGGTTCCCGAACGGAAATGATGGACCCTTACCTGGACGCCCTGCTCCGAGAGCTGGAGATCACAGGAAAATTGATGGGTATTTTTCACCGGAAGGTCCGTACCCTTTACATAGGGGGCGGCACCCCCACCACCCTCTCCCCGGACCAGCTCCGGCGGCTTCTGGAGGGGGTTTGGGCCCATCTGGACCTGACGGACTGCCTGGAATTTACGGTGGAGGCGGGCCGTCCCGACACCATCGACCCGGAGCGCCTGGCGGTACTGCGGGCCTATGGGGCGGACCGGATCAGTGTCAACCCCCAGAGCATGATCGATTCCGTGCTGGCCGCCTCCGGCCGGCCCCATCGGGGGGCGGACATTCTCCGGGCGGTGGCCCAGGCCCGGGAGGCGGGCTTTGAACTGATCAACATGGACCTGATTGCCGGGCTGCCTACGGACACGCCGGAGGGCTTCCGTTCCTCCCTGGACCAGGTGGCGGCCCTGCGGCCCGCCAACATCACCGTCCACACCCTGGCTCTGAAAAAGGGCGCGGACCTGTTCAGCCAGGACCGGCCCCGGCCCGACGCCCAGGCGGTGGGGCAGATGGTCCGCCACGCCGGGCAGACCCTGTCCGGGCTTGGCTACCGACCCTACTACCTGTACCGGCAGAAATACATGTCCGGCAGCTTTGAAAACGTGGGCTGGACCCTGCCCGGCGGGGTATGCCGCTACAACATCTGCATGATGGAGGAGCTGCACCCCATCGTCTCCCTGGGCGGCGGGGCCATGAGCAAGGTCCCCCTGCCCGGCGGGGCGCTGAAGCGGTTCCCCAACCCCAAATACCCGGAACAATATCTCTCCTCCCTGGACAAGGTGCTGCGCCAAAAGGAGGAGCTGTTTTCCCGCATGGAAGGAGGCCTTTGATTGGACACGCTGATTGCCAATGCCACCATCGTCACCATGAACGAGGGAATGGAAGTGCTTTTCGGCGGCTACCTGGGCGTGACCGAGGGAAAAATCTCCTACCTCGCCAAGCGGCCCCCGGCCGAGCATCCGGAAACCATTGTAGACGGCGCGGGCATGGTGGTCCTGCCCGGACTCATCAACTGCCACACCCACCTGGCCGCCACGGCCCTGCGGGGGCTGGTGGACGACCTGGATAACCGGGCGGCCCTGGAAACCATTTTGGGGCGGGAGGCCAAGCTGGACAGCCGGGCCGCCAAGGCCTCCGCGTTACTGGGCATCGCCGAATGCCTGCGGTTCGGGGTGACCTCCGTTTCCGATCTGTACTACTATCCTGAAGCCACCGCCCAGGCGGTGAAGGAGGCGGGGATCAAAGCCAATTTGGCCCTGTCCGCCTACCGGTTCGAGGATGAAAGCGAGCCCTTTGACTTTGAGACCGACCCCCAGTGCCGCTATTTCCGGCAGGTGGCGGAGACCTGGCACGGCTTTGACCGGGGCCGGATCCGGGTGGATGGAGGCATCTTTGCCGAGTACACCTCCAACTATCCCCTGTGGGAGGCCCTCTCCGGCTACGCCGCCGAAAAGGGCCTGGGCTTCCAGCTCCACCTGGAGCAGACCCCCAGCGAAGGGCCCTCCTGCTTAGAGCGCGCCGGGCTGTCCCCGGCGGAGCTGCTGGACTGCCACGGCCTTTTCCGGGTGGGCGTCACCGCCGCCGGGTGCGGGTATCTGACGGAGGAGGAGCGGGCCCTGCTGGGCAAGCGCCGGGCCTCCGCCGTGGCCCTTCCCTTGGAGGCCGGAAAGGCGGGTTTGGATCCTGTGGACGTGTCCGCCTGCGCGCGGGCGGGCATGAATGTGGCCCTGGGCTCCGGAGGCGCGGCGGAAGCCGGGAATCTGGATCTGTTCGAGGCCATGCGTTCTATCGCCGTTTCCGCCCGCCGGGCGGTTGGGGATGCCGCCGCCTTCCCCTCCTCCGCTCCATTGATGATGGCCACCGTCTGCGGCGCCCGGGCCCAGGGCCGGTCCCAGGAGTGCGGGATGCTGAAAACCGGCATGGACGCGGATCTGATCCTGGTGGATTTCTCCGCCCCCCACTTGATCCCCTGCCACAACGTGCTGAGCGGCCTGGTGTTCTCCGCCAAGGGCGCCGATGTGGCCATGACCATGGTGCGGGGTAAGATCCTCTACCAGAACGGCAGGTTCCCCACTCTGGATCTTCCGGCCATCGTCCGGGAGCTGACCGAATACACCATCCCCCGGCTCTTCCCCCGGGAGGAATCCTAAGGAGGCCCCTATGTCCCAAAGCGCGAAAAAGCAAACCTTCCTCCACGGCGCGGCCCTGCTGGCGGCGGCTACCGTCATTGTCAAGGTGGTGGGCGCTCTTTACAAGATCCCGCTGAAAATGATCATAGGCGATAGGGGATACAGCTACTTCTATACCGCCTACGATATCTATACCGTGCTGCTGTTCATCGCCACGGCGGGGCTGCCGGTGGCCATGAGCCGGATGGTCAGCCAGACCAGCAGCCTGAAAAGATACAACCAAATGCGGCGGGTGTACACCACCTCCCGGACCATTTTCGTGGGCGTGGGCCTGGTGGGAAGCGGCCTGATGATCCTGTTCTGCCACCAGCTGGCGGAATTTGAGCATCAGCCCGACGCATGGGCCGCCATCGCCTGCCTGGGGCCCTGCGCCTTTCTCATGTGCCTGATGTCCGCCTACCGGGGCTTCACCCAGGGCCTGGGCAATATGATCCCCACCTCCGTCAGCCAGGTACTGGAGGCGCTAATCAAGCTGGTGGTGGGCCTGGCGGCGGCCTTCCTGCTGATGCGCCTGACCTCCAGCGTGTCCCTGGCCGCCGCCGGCGGCATCCTGGGGGTGACGGTGAGCTGCCTGATATCCACCTTCTATCTGGCCCACTGCTTCCACAAGGTTTACAGCTCCCTGCCCCAGTCCGAGGATTCCCCCGGCACCTTTGCCGCCGCCACCAAGGAACTGATGGTCATCGCCGTACCCATCACCGTGGGCTCCGCCGGACTGCAAGTGCTCACAGTGCTGGAAACCAACCTCTATATGAATCAGCTTCTCACCTCCGGCGGGCTGGCCCAGGGGACTGCGGACACCATGAAGGGCGTATACAACATGACCCAGACGGTGTTCAACCTACCCTGCGCCTTCATTGTGCCCATTACGGTGAGCGTGATCCCCGCCATCACCGCCCACCTGACCCTCCTGGACAACAAAGCCGTCCGGGCCACGGAGGAGTCCGCCGCCCGGATCACCGGACTGATCAGCCTGCCCTGCGCCGTGGGGCTGTGCCTGTTGGCAAAGCCCATCATGGCCCTGCTGGGGGGCTACTCCGGGGAAGATTTGGAGTTGGCGACGCGGCTCATGAGCGTTTTGGGTCTGGCCGTGTTCTTTTACGCCGTGATCCAGCTGACCAACACCGTCATGCAGGCCCACGGCTATGCCCATCTGCCGGTGATCAACATGCTTCTGGCCGGGGTGGCAAAGCTGGCGGTGGTGTATATCCTGGTGGGTAACTCCGCCATCGGACTGCTGGGGATGCCCATCAGCGCGGTGATGTGCTATGTGTGCATTTGCGTGATGAATCTGCTGGTCATGCGGCGGGTGGTGCCGCAGAAGCCCAAAATGATCCGCAATCTTCTCCGGCCTCTGCTTCCCTCCTTGATAATGGGGGCGGCGGCCTACGGTGCCTGGTATGGCCTGACCAGGGTGCTGGGCGAGGACGGCAGCCGGCTGATCCTCTGCGCCGTGCCGGTGCTGGTGGGCGTGGCGGTCTACGCCGTGGGCGTGATTCTGTGCAGATCCATCACCCGGGAGGATCTGCTTCTACTGCCCAAGGGGGAGAAAATCGCCAAATTCCTCCATTTATAAAATAGTCCTTGCATTTTGGGCAAAAATATGATACCGTAGAAAAGCGAAATTTTTTATCACCGAAGGAGCGCAATTTTATGAACAAGACAGATTTGATCGCCGCCGCCGCCCAGAGCGCCGGAGTTTCCAAGAAGGACACGGAAAAGGTCCTCAACGCGGCCCTGGAAGCGATGGCCGCCGCTCTCGCCCAGGGGGACCGGGTGCAGCTGTCCGGCTTTGGGGTGTTCTCCGTCAAGGATCGGGAGGCCCGTACCGCCCGGAATCCCAAGACCCAGGAGCCCATGGAGCTGTCCGCCACCCGTCTGCCGGTGTTCAAGGCCAGCCGGGTGCTGAAGGAGCGGGTCGCCAAATAACATGCGGCTGGATAAGTTTTTGAAGGTCTCCCGGCTGATCAAACGCCGCACCGTGGCCAACGACGCCTGCGACAACGGGCGGATCATGGTGAACGGCCGCCCGGCCAAGGCGGGCTATGAAGTCAAGCCCGGAGATCGGATCGAAATTTCCATGGGCCCCCGGGTGGTGGCCGTGGAGGTTTTGCAGGTGGCGGACAATGTCCGCAAGGACGACGCCGACGCCATGTACCGGCAGATCTGAGAAAAGCGCCCCGTCCCGAATTTGGGACGGGGCGCTTTTTGGCCCGGCAAGGGGTTTTAAGCGCGGCTTAAATTCCCTTTAGTACGCGCTCCTTGCGATTAAGCGGCCCTGGCGCTATAATGAAAGCGCAGTTTACCAAAGGAGGGCACACAATGAGCTATTCGATCATTGGCCAGCAGATCCTGAAATACCGAAAGGAAAAGGGCCTGACCCAGCGGGAACTGGGGGAGGCCATCGGCGTCAGCAGCTCCGCCGTGTCCCAGTGGGAAAGCGGGGGAACGCCGGACATTTCTCTGCTTCCGGCCCTGTCCGACATCCTGGGGGTGACGGTGGACGCCCTCTTCGGCAGGACCGACACCCGGCGGGAGGATCCGGAGGAGACGGTCCGAAAATATATCGCTTCGCTGCCGGAAGAAAAACGGGTGGAGCGGATCATTTCGCTGATGCGCGAGACGGCGCTTTACGGATGCCTGGACAAGGTAGCGGACATCGTGGACTTTCGCGGCGTTCATGGAAGCGCCGGCGAAACGATCCTGATCACCGAGGATGGGTTCATTACAGCGATCCTGTCCGGGGGGCAGTCGTTTTTATCCGCCGCGTGGGGCGGGGAGGGGCGGTTTGCCGGTCTTCTTTCCCCCAGCGGGGACGCGGCCGGGCTGTTTAAACTCTTATCGCTGCCAAACGCCCTGACAATGCTGATCACGCTGTATCAGGAAGCCCCCAGACACCGCACCGTCGGCGTGCTGGCGAAGCGGGCCGGGATAGCACAGAGCGAGGCGGAGGAGCTCCTGCGAAAATTTACTGAACAGAAGCTGGCGGAGAGCCTGATGCTGGAAACGGAGGATGGCGACACCGTGGCTTACGCCGTCAATATGAACGGCGCGGTCCTTCCGCTTTTGGCGGCGGCCCGGCTCGCGGCCATGGAGACGGAGGGCATCCGGATCATCACCGATAAAAGAAGCCACGGCAAGGGGGAAAAATAAGTGCTGCGCTATTTTAAAAAGCATCTTCCCCTGGCCGCCCTGGCGGTCCTGCTGGGCATTTTGACCCAGCTGCTCACACCGCTGTCCGCGGTTTTGGAGCAGCGGATGATCGATTTGATCGTCTCCGGCGATATTTCCGGTTTTCTTCGATTCTTATGGGTGGCCGCCGGGGCGGTGCTGGCCATCGCCACGGGCTATTTTCTGGGCGGGATCACGGAAAAATGGTTCACCTTCCGCTTTTGGGAAAGCCTGCGGAATGACCTGTATGACGCCATCATGGCCCGCTCCGTCCCCCGCTTTGGGGAGAAGGACACGGCGGAGTATCTGTCCCACATCACCGGCACCGTAGGTACGGTGGTCCAGAATTTGACCAGACCGGTGTTCTACCTCATCAGCTACGGCGTCTCCGCCCTGGTGGTACTGGGGATCATGGTTTGGTACAGCCCGCTGCTGGCGGCCCTGTCCGTCCTCTGCGGCGGTCTGTCCATGATCCTGCCTCTGCGGTTCAACCGGAAGCTGACCGCCCTGATGACTCAGCAGGTGGAGCTGGCAGCCGCTCTGAACGTCCAGCTCAAAGAGTCCCTCAACGGCCACGACGTCATCGCCGCCTACGGCGTCCTCCCAAGCTTCCGCCGCCGGTTCCGCCGGGCCAGCGGGGACGTGGCCCGGCTGGAAAAAAGGTTAGGCGTGACCATCGCGGAGCTGGAGAACATCGGCAGATTTCTGGACCGGGCCGCCTGGATCGTCACCTTCCTTGTAGCGGGGACCATGGCCGTTCGGGGAGACATCTCCGTGGGCACCCTGGTGCTGTTTGTGTCCCTTTTTGGCTTTTTCAGCAGCTGCCTGACCGTCTATGCCGAGATGTTGCCTCTGCTGCTGAGCAACCGGGAGAATATCCGGCTTTTACGGGGCTTCCTGGACGAAAAGGGCCCGGATCTTTCCGGCAGGGCGCGGCCCCAGCTGGAAAACGCCCTGGAAGTTGAGCATCTCACCTTCCGGTATCAGCCGGACATCCCGGTGCTGGAGGACCTTGGTCTGACCATCCGAAAAAACGAGAAGGTGGCCCTGCTGGGTCCCAGCGGCTGCGGGAAAACCACCTTGATCCGGCTTCTGACCGGCAGCTACCCGAACTATCAGGGCGCCATCCGCTATGACGGAGTAGAGCTTCACGACCTGGACCCGGCGGGACTGCGGACGCTGGTCACCGTCATTCAGCAGAACACGTTTATTTTCAACGACACCATCCGGTTCAACATCTGCCTGGGGGAGGAATTTTCGGAGGAGGCCCTAACCCGGGCCCTCCGCCGCTCCGGGGTAGAGCGGTTCTTGGAACGTATTCCCGGCGGGCTGGACGGGCCCTGCGGGGAAAACGGCTCCAAACTCTCCGGCGGGGAGCGGCAGCGGGTGGCCCTGGCCCGGGCTATGATCCGGGAGGTGAAGGTGCTGATCTTGGACGAGGGGGTTTCGGCCATCGACGTAGCCACCGCCAACGAGATCGAGGGGGAACTGCTTGAAATGCGGGACCTGACCCTGCTCACCGTCACCCACCGGCTCCAGGACGGGCTGACACGGCAGTATGACCGGATCTTGGTCATGGAGGGCGGCGCCGTGCGGGAGCGGCGGGTGCCGTGCGGTCCGCAGGCAAACGGGGCGGAGAAGCAGTAGACGATGGAAAACCGTATTTTCGCTGAAGGCCGGCGCCGATCAAGGCGCCGGCTCTTTTCGCGCCGTATTTATTTCATTTTCCGACCGGTTTCGACAACTTTCGCAGGCCTCATGGGCTATAATATGGGCGACAGACATATTCCATGAAGGAGAAAGATGAATGATGGATCACGAAGAAAAGCTGCTGTCATTGCTGCTGGGGCAGGACCTGGTGGCGGCGGTGGAGGCGGAACTGTGCCAAATTTCCCCCGACTTCCGGGAGCTCCGGGACCGGTATTCGGCGGCGGCCGAGGGGCTCCGCCACGAACCCGGAGACCGGGAGGCAGCGGAAAGGTATCTCTCCGCTGTTTACCGGCGGAGCGCCGCCTGTCTCTGCTTCGCCGGGGCCCTGGGGCTTCGGATGAACTATGAGCATTTTCAAAACCCCCTGGCGCCCAACTGCACCTGGGAGCAGGTCGAGTCGGAGGACTTTCTGGGGACCCGGCAGGTCTACGATCTGCCCGCTTGCCGGGCAGCCAGGGCGGAGATGGACGCCTATCAGGAAAAGCTGTCTTTGGTTGACGATCAAAAGCGCTTCGACGCCGTCACCGAGTACTGGACCGCCCTGGAGGTCTACGGGATGAAGGTGGCCCACTACCGGGGCTATCTGCTGGGAAATCAGCTGCTCTACGCCTGCGTCCCCGGCTACTGCCCCGATCCGGTCCTGACCATGCGCTACACAAGAATGTTTGAAAAAAACTGGGCCCGGTAGATGTTTAAAAACCCTCTCCCGCCCGGCGGAACGAGCCTTGACGAAAACCGACGGGGAAGCAGGCAGTGCGCCTGTTTCCCCGCCGGTTTCTTCTATTTCCCGGGCGGTCAGACCGTCAGGGAGTCCACCATGGTCTTGATCTGCTCCAGCGTCAGGTTTCCGCTGACACGGCACTTGCAGCCGGATAGAGCCCAGAGGGCGCTGAGCGTGTCCTCTTCCCGGGTGATGTAGCAGGTGCCCGCCGCCGTTTCGTAGCGCTCCGCCGTCCCCGTGGGGGCCGGGACCTCCCTGCCCAGGGTGTCCTGGAAAAAGCGGACGGACAAAACCGCCCCGTCCTTTTCGTAGGTGGCGCTGACCGAGAGAAGGCCCAGGGTGTTCACCACCGCCACTTCCCGGATCTGATATCCCTCCGGCACCGCCGGCGCCTGGTCCGGCAGGCCCACGGAAGCCAGGGCCTGGGTCAGAGGCCCCGCCGCCTGCTGGGGCCGGAGCAGGGCCAGGCCCACGATCAGCAGCACCGCCGCCGCCAGAGCCCCGATCCGCCGGACCCAAGGGCCGACACGCACCTGGGGTGGGGCATAATGGGTCCGGAACTGTTTCCAGCCCTCTTGCGGGGTGTGCCGGGCCGATTCCAGCTGGGACAGCCGCTCCGCCGCCGCCCAGACCAGCGCCGGGTCTAAGTCCTCCCCCACCGCGTCGGCCTGAAGAAGGGCGCGAAGCTCCTCGGCGTTCATTTTATTTAGATCCATATGGATGCCTCCTTCTTCAAAGCCTGAGCCTGCGCCGCAGAAATTCCCGGGCCCGCTGGACCCGCTTCTTACAGGCGCTGACGGAGATCCCCAGCTCCTGGGCCAGCTCCAGCATGGAAAGCTGTTCCTCCGTCAGGCGGCGAATCAGCCGGTATTCCGCCGTCCGGGCCAGGTCGCCATACAGGAGGTCCGGGTCCTCCGGGTCTGTCGCGGTCCCCAAGGAGTCCGGGTCTGCCTCCTCCAGACTGCCGGAAAAGAACCGCTCCGCCCGGGCCTGGACCCGGCGCTGATTCTGGATCACGAATTTCAGCACCTGATAGACCCAGGCCCGGCGGTTTTCCGCCGCCAGAAATTCCTCCGGCTTCCGGCAGACGATGCCGAAGGCCTCTTGGACCGCCTCCTCCGCCAGAGCCTCCCGGCCCAGGGCGGCGCGGGCATAGGCAAGCAGCGGCCGGTAACAGGCAAGATAGCACTGCTCGATCTGTTCGCTTTGCTCCCGGGTCATCGGCGGCGCCATCTCCCCTCTTTTTCCTCTCTCTACCCATTTTGTGTACGCCGGGTGGCGGTTGGTGACTTCTTTTTTCAGTATAGGACAAACTTTTTGAAACCGCAAGTTTTTTCTTTATATACACGATCTCGATAAATGGGAATTTGAAAACCACGATTTTATAAGTGGTTATCGCCCCTCATAGAAGGAACCAATACTACTACTGCTATTTTCTTGATTTTTTTGAAATCTATTGACAAAGTCAATACTTCGTAATATGATATATAGCGTAAAAGGAGGCATAATATGGACATTCAGTTGAAACGAGGCCTCTTGGACGTCTGCGTTTTAGCGGCGATCAAAAGCGAGGATTCATACGGGTATAAGATCATAAAGGATATGAAACCGTATATTGAACTTTCCGAATCGACCTTATATACCATTCTGAAACGCTTGGAAACAGCTAAAATGCTGACCGTTCGCACCGCAGAGCATGGCGGCAGACTTCGGAAGTATTACCATATTACCGACGAGGGGCTTAAACGCATTGAAGATTTCAAAGTCGAGTGGAAAGAAATCTTATCGATCTATCGATTTGTAACGAAGGAGGACGGCAATGAGTAAACAAGAGTTTCTTACCCGGCTGCGTAAAGGCCTGTCTGGATTGCCGCAGGAAGATATTGAGGAACGTTTAGCGTTTTACAGCGAAATGATTGACGATCAGATGGAAGAAGGCCTGGCTGAGGAAGAAGCAGTTTCAGCAATAGGCACAGTCGATGAAATCGTTACACAGGTAGTAGCGGAAACACCCCTTGCGAAAATCGCAAAGGAAAGAATAGAAACTAAAAGACGTCTGAATGCAGGCGAAATCGTGCTTTTGGTGCTCGGATCTCCCATTTGGCTTTCCTTCGTAATTGCCGCATTCGCAGTCGTACTCTCGATTTACATTTCTATTTGGGCTGTAATCATTTCCTTGTGGGCTGTTTTTGTATCACTTGCCGCTGGTTCTATTTGCGGGGTACTGTCGTGTATCATTTTTGCCATAGGCGGCAACGTCGCTTCCGGTATTGCCATGCTCGCCGCAGGAATTGTTTGCGCTGGCCTTTCTATCCTTATGTTTTATGGATGCAAGGCAGCAACAAAAGGTATCTTGATACTCACAAAGAAAACGGCAACAGGAATCAAGAATTACTTTATGAAAAAGAGGAAGCGTAATGAAAAAAACAACGAAAGCATGGCTTATTACAGCGGCTTTTCTTGTGTTAATCGGATGCGTCCTCTTTGCAGGCGTAATGACCGTGCTCGGATGGGATTTTACCAAGCTATCAACGACGAAATACGAAACAAACACTTACGAAGTCAGCGACGCATTTGACAGTATCTCTATCCATACCGATACCGCGGATATTGTTTTTGCCCTTTCTGATGACGGCAAGTGCAGAGTGGAATGCCATGAAGGTGAAAACGCAAAGCATTCCGTCGCCGTCGAAAAGAATACGCTTGTTGTCGACACAAATCCAAAATCTTGGTACTACTATATCGGACTCAGCTTTGATTCTTCCAAAATAACGGTTTATCTTCCAAAAACAGATTACACCTCCCTTCTTATTGATGAACATACCGGAGATATCGAAATACCGAATGCGTTTCTGTTCAAAATTGTTGATATTTCTGTAAGTACAGGGGACGTTCATTTTTGCGGCTCTGCTTCCGAGATGGTCAAAATAAAAACGAGCACGGGAGCGATTCGT
>CANQXH010000050.1 GCA_947627745.1 uncultured Oscillospiraceae bacterium | reverse complement strand
GCGTGGGCGCCTATGCCGCCGGCAGCGGCTGGGTCTATGGGGACGAAGTTACCTATCCCTTCGGCTACGGCCTGTCCTACACCTCCTTCACCCAGGAGATCACCGACGTGGCCCTCTCCGCCGACGGCAGGACCGCCACCGTCACCGTCTCCGTGACCAACACCGGCAGCCGGGACGGCAAGAGTGTGGTCCAGGTCTACGCCCAGAGCCCCTACACCGACTACGACCGGGAGAACCTGGTGGAAAAGGCCGCCGTTCAGCTGGTGGGCTTTGAGAAGGTGGATGTGGCAGCCGGGGCCACCGAGACCCTCACCGTGGAGGTGGATATGCAGTACCTGGCCTCCTATGACGCCAAGGGCTATGGCACCTATATCATGGAGCAGAGCGAGGACTACTACTTTGCCCTGGGCTGCAACCCCAACGACGGCACCGAGGGCGCCCACGCGGCCATCAACAATATCCTGGCCGCCAAGGGCTATGGCGTCTCCGACGGCATGGACGCCGAGGGCAATGCCCAGGCCGCCCGGAAATTCGGCTGGGACAAGGACATCAAGACCTTTGCCACCTCCAAGGCCGGCGTGGCCGTGGAAAACCAGCTGGACACCATGGACTACAACTTTTATAGCGCCGGCACCGTCACCTATCTGTCCCGCCAGGACTGGGCGGGGACCTGGCCCAAGACCTACACCGGCCTGGAAGCCACCAGCAATATGCTTCCCTACCTGCAAAACGCTTTCTACACCCTGTCCCAGGACGCCACGTCCACGGGATTTGGCGTGGAGAGCGGGGAAGAGGTGAACTTCACCGACCTCTTCGGCGCCGACTTTGACGATGAGCGCTGGGATACCGTCCTGAGCAAGATCATCCTGGAAAACGCGGTCCGGTATTCCGCCAGCGGCAACCGGAGCTTCCAGGAGCTGGACGAGATCTATTTCCTGAGCGGCAGCTCCTATGTGGAGAACGGCTCTGTGGGAATCCAAAAGACCCTGGCCCAGCAGCCCGATGAAAACGCCCCCTGGTATGTCCGGGCCGACGACGCCAACGCGGGCTACTTCTGCAACTCCTACGGCGGCGCGCCCCTCATGGCCGCCTGCTGGAACAAGGATCTGATGCGGGAAATGGGCGAGCTGTGGGGAAACGATGCTCTGTTTATCAACATCCCCATGGTCTGGGCCCCCAGCATCAACCTCCACCGGACTCCCTACAACGGCCGGAACGGCGAGTATTACTCCGAAGATCCGGTCCTCAGCGGCTACACCGCCCTGGAGATTGGCGCGGGCGGCCTTTCCAAGGGCCTAATCACCGCCATCAAGCACTACGCCTTCAACACCCAGGAGACCTCCCGTCTGGGCCTGTCCACCTTCACCACGGAGCAGGCCGCCCGGGAGAACGAGCTTCGGGCCTTCCAGATCCCTCTGGAGGGGTACTATGAGGAATCCGGCCGGACCTCGGTGCTGGGCATCATGACCGCCTATAACCGGATCGGCGCCTGCTACGCCGGCGCCCACCTGGGCCTGATGCGGGGCATTCTCCGGGACGAGTGGGATTACAACGGCTATGTGACCAGCGACCTGGCCCAGAACGGCAGCAGCTACATGCCCTATATCGAGAGCATTCTGGCGGGCACCACCAATTTTGACACCGCCATCACCAACGACAAGACCGTCTGGCGGACCCCTGTGGCGGACCTGGTGGCCACGGTGGAGAAGGATCCCGCGGTCCTGGCGGCTCTGAAGGAGGATATGCACTACTCCCTGTGGGCCTTCTCCCAGAGCAATCTGGCCAACTGGATGACCGACACCACCGCAACGGTGTGGGTCTGGAACTGGTGGCGGGCAGCCTACTACGGCGTGGCGGTCCTGTCCGGCGTCGCCATTGCGGCAGGCCTGGCGCTCTACGTCTGCGCGGACCTGGAACTGCCCAAAAAGAAGAAATCCGCGTCTAAAAAGGAGGGAAAGTGATGAAACTGGCTAACGATCCGATCAAGCGGAACGATTACTGGGTCCTGGCTCTGCTGCTGCCCATGGCCGCGGGAGCCGCCGCCGAATTTCTGGCCATTCTCAGCTCCTACTCCAACAGCACTTACGCCATTGAATCCTTGCAAACGGTGATGGTCCTGTCTGAGATCACCCTGGCCCTGCTGGCGGCCATGCTTCTTGCCAGCTTCTACCTCAAGGGCAGGATCGGCATGTATGTCCTGGACGTGGTCCGGGTGGCGGCGGTGGTGCTGCTGTGCGTCTGCCTCTATCAGGTCCTGGCGGAGCGGGCCACGCTGATGGGCTACGTCTGGTTCTCCGATCTGGAGAGCGGCAACCTCAACTCGGTAAACGCATTGAATTACGGCGTGGCCTCCGCCGCCCTCTATGCTGTGGCGATCCTGCTTACCGCCGCCACAGGCTGGATCGAGTTTGTGACCAAGAGGGGCAAACGGACCAAGGAAGCGATTCAAGCGGAGATCGACGCCCTTCAAAAGGAATTGAAGCGCCTCGGATCCTAAAAAGTTTTACCAATCGTTCCGCGGGGGGACCGGCCAAGGCCGGTCCCCCCGTCATTTTTCGCGGCTTTCGCGGCAAAGCGGCCGGTAACATTTTTTTGCGTTTAATAGAACTCAAACAAAACTTGAAAGTTTCGCAAACATCAAGGCGGTACAATAAGCCCGCAAGTGAGAGATCACTGAAAAAACTGGAGGTGCGTTTTTATGAAAAAGAAAAACCTTGTTACCCTGATTATGAGCGTGGTGGGCGGACTTCTCTTTGCCCTCGGTATGTGCATGGGACTTCTCCCGGAGTGGGACGCGCTGACGGAGGGCGTCATTGTGGGTGCCATCGGCGCGATCATTCTACTGGCGATGGTACTTATCCGCCGGAAGATGGACGGCAAGCCCATGATCGTCCTAAACGGCAAGACCATCGGAACGGCGATTTTGGGCATTGTAGGCGTGCTCGTCCTCGGCGTAGGGATGTGCATGGTCATGGTGTGGAATATGCTGGTCTGGGGCATCGTCGTGGGTCTCGTGGGCATCGTCCTGCTGCTCTGCCTGATCCCCGTGATCAAGGGACTGAAGTAAGGAGGTACAGATCATGAAGAAGCTCATCATTCCCGCAATCGTAACAGCAGTAGCCGGCACTGTGGCGGTCATTCGCCGTAAAACGGCAAATCAACATTGAACATACGGGAGGATTTGATCATGGACAAGTCAAAACTCGTAAGCGCGAACGAAAAAATCGCCGACGTGGTTGCTGGCGGGTACAAGAAGATCGAGGAAGGCGTCGTCGGCGGCTATAAGAAAATCGAGGATGGCGTGACCGGCGCGTTCAAAAAGGCCGAGGACAGCTTCGTGGGGAAGTTCCTGACCCACGAGGGCGAAACCGTGGAGGATGCGGAGAAGCGTCTGGCGGAGGAACAGGCCCAGCGTGAGGCTTCCGAAAAGCATTAAATGCCGATTTCGCGCCGCACGGTTTTCACTGTGCGGCGCATATTTTTTGAACTATTTTTTGTAAAATCCGAAACGCAAACAAAACTTTAACATTTGGGTGTTACAATAGGAAAAACGGATGCACGGAGGTACATATCATGTTTAAAATATTAGTCGTAGAGGATGACAAAGACCTGAATCGAACCGTCCGCTCTTTCCTGAACGCCAGCGGCTATCAAGCGGTGGGATGTTTCGACGCGAATGAAGCCTATGACGCCATGTGCGGAAGCACCTTTGACCTGATCGTTTCCGACATCATGATGCCCGGTATTGACGGCTACGAGTTTGCGAAAACCGTGCGTTCTCTCAACGAGGAAATTCCCATTCTATTTATGACGGCGCGGGATGATTTCGCTTCCAAGCAGAGGGGTTATCGGATCGGGATCGACGATTACATGGTCAAGCCCATCGATCTTGACGAGCTGTTTCTGCGGATCGGGGCGCTGCTGCGGCGGGCGAAAATCGCCACGTCCCACAAGCTGGAGGTCGGCAAGCTGCGGCTGGACATGGACGAGCGAACGGCGGTCTACGATGGAGAGGATATTTCTCTCACAGCGCGGGAGTTCAACATCCTTTATAAGCTGCTGCCCTATCCCGGCAAGACCTTCACAAGGACGCAGCTCATGGACGAGTTTTGGGACGCGGACACCAACACCACGCCGAGAGCCGTGGACGTGTACATGACGAAGCTGCGGGGAAAATTTGAAGGCTGTGACGAGTTTGAGCTGAAAACCGTTCACGGCCTGGGCTATAAGGCGGTGGTAAAATGAGCAAGGAAACTGCTATGCGGCGGCGCAAACGGCTGCTTGCCGCCCTGCGCCGGTATGTCGTATTCTTTTTACTGATCGCCTTTGTGATCTCCTGCTGTATGCTGCTTTTCCTGCAAACCATGCAGGCCTCTCTGGAGATTACCTTCACGGAAGAGGACATCCGAACCGCCGCGATCCTGACCATGGGAAACGTGCTTTTCCTGAGCTTTTTATGCACCGTCGTAGACGCTGTACTCCGTAGGTTTACGGTGGAGCGCCCGGTTCGCGGAATCATCAAGGGCGCGGAAAAGATCATGCGGGGCGACTTTTCCGCCCGCATCGAGCCGCTTCCCGGCATTACGGGCGAGGACGGCTTCGACATCATCATCGACTATTTTAACCGCATGGCGGAGGAACTTTCCGGGGTGGAGACCCTGCGGACGGATTTCATCGCCAACGTGTCCCACGAGCTGAAAACGCCCCTGGCCGTCATGCAAAACTACGGAACCATGCTCCAAAGTCCAGACCTGCCAGACGCGCGGCGGATCGAGTACGCCAAGGCCATCACCGAGCAGTCCCGCCGCCTGGCCGATCTCATTACAAATATTTTGAAGCTGAACCGCCTGGAAAACCAACAGATCTATCCCGCCGTGAAACGGTACGATCTCGGTGAGCAGCTTGCCGAGTGCCTGCTG
Source organism: uncultured Oscillospiraceae bacterium (assembly GCA_947627745.1). GTDB lineage: Bacteria > Bacillota > Clostridia > Oscillospirales > Oscillospiraceae > Faecousia. Next base: position 12,700 of record CANQXH010000050.1, on the reverse strand, counting down.
AACTTTGAAAGCACTTGGGAGCAAAAGAACATCGACATTGAAACAGACCTGGAAGAAGAAGTATTCGTAGAATCAGACGATGAGCTGCTGTCCCTGGTCTGGAACAATCTCTTTTCCAACGCTCTGAAATTTACAGAATCCGGCGGAACGGTATCTGTGTCGCTGAAAACCGAGGGAGAGCTTGCGACCGTCCAGGTAACCGACACCGGCTGCGGCATCTCGCCGGAGATAGGCCGCCATATCTTTGAAAAGTTCTATCAGGGCGACACCTCCCACGCCACCCAGGGCAACGGCTTAGGGCTCGCCCTCGTCAAACGGGTAGTAGATATTGTCGGCGGCGATATTTCTGTGGAGAGTGAGGTTGGAAAGGGGAGTACCTTTACCGTAAGCTTAAGGAGGGCAGGGGATGGAGACCTTCAAAAAAATCCTTAAAAAGATATTCTGCTTGCCTCTATTTTGGACGGTAGTTGCGGCGCTTTTCGGCTACGGCCTTGTGATCGCCGTGTTCGCCTTCGATATACAAAACCCCACCTTTCAATACGTCTCCTATCTGGCCTCCACTTACGCGCTGATCGTCACCTGCACGGGGCTTCGGTATGTAAAGCCCGCTGTGGGTTTGGTCAAAAGGTACGTCTCCGGCCATCCGCTGACGGAGAAGGTCCGCTCCACCCGGCTGGGCGAAAAATACCTGACCGATGTGCGCTTTCGGGCAGGAATTTCTCTGTATCAGGGCTTTTTCATCAATCTCCTGTACATTGCCATGAAGCTGGTGTCCGGCGTCGTGTACCGCTCCCCGTGGTTTATCGCGCTGGCGGTCTACTATATTCTGCTGGCCGTGATGCGCCTTCTGCTGGCGCGGCGCTTAAATGCCCAGGACGAGGGCATGGAATGGCGGCGGTACCGGTTATGCGGCGTGATACTGCTGCTCATGAATCAGGCGCTTGCGGGGATCGTCGGCTTTATGGTCCATCAGAACCGGGGCTTCCACTATCCGGGCCTGCTGATCTACGCCATGGCCGCCTACGCCTTTTATGCCGTCACCATCGCCGTGATCAATATCGTCAAGACCCGGCGGTATCAAAGCCCAATCCTGTCCGCGGCCAAGGCCATCAACCTCGTGGCCGCGCTGGTGTCCATCCTGTCCCTGACTACCGCCATGCTCTCCCAGTTCGGTGGAGACGACGACCCGCTGTTCCGTCAGGCCATGACCGCCGCGACCGGGGGTGGCGTCTGCACCATCGTCATCGGTATGGCGATCTATATGATTTGGCGGGCAAACAAAAATCTGAAAAGAATTAAGAAGGAGCCATGAATCATGGAAGAAAAGAACGAGACCTTTACTTATACCTACTGCGCCAAGGAGCAGGAGGAGATCAAGAGAATTCGGGACAAATACGCGCCCCCTGCAAAAGAGGAGACCTCTATGGAGCGGCTTCGCCGCCTGGACGCAAGCGCCACCAGAGGCGCCGCTGTCGTCTCGCTGATCGTCGGGATCCTCAGTGCCCTGCTGCTGGGCGTGGGAATGTGCTGTACCATGGTTCCCGGCTGGGAAGCCTATTTCATTCCCGGCGTTGCGGTAGGCGTGGTCGGCATCATTGGCGTGATCGCGGCCTACCCAATCTACACCCACATGGTCAAACGCAAGCGGGCAAAGCTGGCCCCGGAGATCATGCGCCTATCAGACGAGCTGATGAAGTGACATTCGCGATTTCTCAATTGTTTGTATCTATGGCATCCTCGACGGGCTGAAAAATCACCCGATGGAATTTGACGACTCCATCTTGCGCCAAATCCTCTAATGCGTTATAATAGAACTAAAGAGCAGATCAAGGTTGTCTTTACCGGTGGGCTCGAAGGGAAACAGCCACTTTACTAAAAAAGCGGCCGACCGCAGTCGCCACCGAATCCAAAAACACAAGACATTGCCGGTGAGTGTTCAAGTCTCTCCACAAAAAAGCCAAAAAACTTTTTTATTGTGGTTTGACAAAGGACGCCCGCGGGGCGCCCTTTTTTGGCGCGAGAGATGGAACCGGCTCCGGCGGAATCCGCAATGCCGATAGGGTATCGTCCCCGCTTCTTGCCAGGTTTTTAAAAGAGAAAGGAGCTGCCGTCCATGCCCCGATTTTTCCTTTCCGATATCTCCGCCCCCTTCCTGACCCTCACCGGCGAAGCCGCCGCCCATGCCAAGGTCCTGCGCCTAAAGCTGGGGGAGGAGGTCACCGTCTGCGACGGGCGGGGAGCGGAGTGCCTCTGCGCCGTCACCGATCTGGCCCCGGACCGGGTGAGTTTGGTGGTGCGGGCCCGTTCCGCCTCGGAAGCCGAGGCGAAGGTCCGGGCTGCTATTTACATGGCCTATCCCAAGGCCGATAAATTGGAGCATGTCATTCAGAAGGCCACGGAGCTGGGCGCTGCGGAGATCGTGGCCTTTCCCGCTTCCCGCTGTGTCTCCCGGCCCGAAGGAAAGAGCCTGGAGAAAAAGCGGGAGCGTTGGCAGAAAATTGCCGCCTCGGCGGCGGAGCAGTCGGGCAGGGGCGTCATCCCGGAAATCGTGACGCTTTCAAGCTACGCCGTTGCCCTTGCCCGGGCTGCTGAGGCGGACCGGGCGATCTTATTCTATGAAAACGAGCGAGCCCGGACCCTCCGGGCGGCGCTGGAGGGCTCCTGGCGCACCGTCAGTCTGCTGACGGGGCCGGAAGGGGGTCTGACGGAGGCGGAGGTGGCCCAGGCCCGGGAGTCCGGCCTGGAGATCTGCACCCTGGGCAGGCGCATCCTCCGCTGTGAGACCGCCCCGCTGTGCGCCCTGTCCGCCGTTATGTTCGCGGCGGGAGAGTTTTAGAAAAAAGGAGCATCCAGCCATTTAAAAAATGACCCCGCCGGCGGAAAGGCTGGTGGGGTGTACATTTTTACTGGAACAGGTCCTCCAGGATCCCATAAAAATCGTCTTCCATGATCCGGTAGGCGCTGCCATGGGCCGTACTTGTCACCCGGTCATCGATCAGATAACATATCCCATCCTCCATAAACACCAGATGACGCGCCATTTCCGGGTGCGAAAGCAAATTTCCTTGGATCCGATATTCCACGATAATTTCAAAACCGTCTTTAAAATCATGATCCGGGATTTGCTCCATGGGTACCCGCTCCCCACCATCGATGGCGGAAAGAATTTTAAGCATCAGGTCGTTGTCAACAATCTCGATAACGCCCGCGTTTTCGCTGGCGGCAGCGGAACCCGGCGAATCCGTTCCTCCGGTCGCGTCCCCAATGGCGCTGCCCACGAGTTTTACCACCGACAGCCGTTCGGGCAGCTCCGCCGCCCCCGGCTCAGCCTGGTCGTAATTTGGTTCGATGAAAAACAGAGTGGGATTATAGTCCACCACCTGTACCTCGCAGCGGATGCGCCTCCCGCCCAGGACGATCCGGGGCTCCGGCGGCTGATCCGCGCTGGCCTGTACGCAGTACAGAGTGCCGCTATTTCCTGTGCGCTCCAGACGGAGGTTCAGCGTCGTTCCAAACAGGCCGGAATCGATTCCGAAGCTGGCGGAAGGGGAATGGCCGCCATCGGGAATGTAGAATAGATAGTAGTATTCATTGCCGGCGCCAAGATCGTCGAAATCATCATATCTCAGGGCATAGGCCCGTTCCGCTGGAAACTCCAGACTGCCCAGCCAGTTGTGTACGGCCTCCCGCACGGTTTCAGATGTCTGCTCCTGATCGTATTCTTCAAAGGTCGCCTCCCGCAGGGCGCAGGAGCCGCCATCCATCGACTCTGATACGACGAAGCCGCATATACCCAACACGATGAGTACCACCGGCACCACAACAATGGCGATCAGAATGTTACGCAGCGCCGTATCCCGCTGCCGCAGGGGCGGAGTATAGCGCGTCGCTCCATCGTCAAGCGGGGTAGCGCATTTCGGGCATACCTTCCAGTCCGGCTCTACCGGGAAGGAGCAATTTGGACAGACAGGGCGCAGCTTTGCGCCGCAGTGGGGGCACACCGCGTATTGATCCGAAACTGCCCTTTGACACTTCGGGCACCGCAGATCGGGATCATTCCCCCGCACCAGTAAATAGATGATGAAACCGATCAGGGCGGGGGCCGCTACCGCGATCAGCGTCCATAACACGGCGTTCATGCCCCGGCGGCGGGCGTCCCGGTAGACATAGACGCCGATCAGAATGGGGACCGTGAGCAGCGCGAGGAATACGAAAAGGAGCAAAATTGTGCTTCTAGAAAACACGGCCATAGGAAGCCCCTCCTTTCTGGGTATAGATGATGGTGATCACACCGCTTCCAACGGTGGAAACGATGGCGAAACCAATGCAGGCCAGGGAAAGCGCGGGCAGGGCGTTCCAGCACAGTAGACCCAGCAGAAGGAATACCGCCTGGAACAGCGCTCCGGCGATTGCCAGCAATATGGTGCGCCGCCGCCGGGTCCTCTTTTCCAATTCCCGCCGCAAAAGCCGCTCATTCAGAGCAGGCGGGGTAAATTGCTCAAAATCCAAGACCGTCTTCATTCGCAAGCGCCTCCTTCAAAAGTTTCCGGGCCTTATTCAGCCGGGATTTTACAGTTCCCACAGGGATCTTCAAAATGTGGGCGGTGGAAGCCAGATCCTCTCCCCGGAAATAAAATAGGATCACCGCCAGCCGCAGCTTTTCCGGCAGCTTGCCCACCGCTTCGTACAAAGGGGAATAGTCCGGTTTCTCCGGGGCGGGGACGGAGGAAAGCAGCCGGTCCTTTTCCTCCGTGTTGGAGAAGCCCAGTAGCGGGCTTTTCGCCAGCCGCCGCAGGGTGCTTCGATAGGTGTTCACGCAGATACGGGTAAGCCATGGTTCAAATTCCCGGCCGGGGTCATATTGGGGTAGATACTGAACTGCCCTTAGCCAAGTTTCCTGGTATAGATCGTCCGCGTCAAATGGGTCTGCGCACAACGAACGACATAGGCCGTACAGCCTCCGGCCATATTGCTGGATGTACTGGTCGATCAACCGCCTCACCGCCCTTTGCCAAGATATACTTTCGCGGAGCTCAAAAGGTTCACGCAAAAACGAAAAAAGCGCCCCCTTTGAAAAATCCGGCCGAAGGCACCGCCTGCCTCCGGCCGGATCCTCCCCGCGGGGTCTAATCCTTTTGTTTAGCCCTGATAAATGTTCAGATCCCCGCTCATGGAGTCCATTTCGATCCGGCAGCCGCCGGTGCCGGCCTGGTAGCGGCCCCGCGCGGAGGCGGTGAAGGAAAAGTCGGAGGTAAAGTCGCCGGACAGGGTCTCCAGCTTAGCGTCGAAGGACGCGCCGGCGGGGAGAGTCAGGTTCAGGTCCCCGGAGGCGGTGTCCATCTCAATGCTTCTGGGCACGTTGGTCAGGACCAGATTTGCGCTGCCGGAGGCGGAGTCCATGGAAAACTCGTTCAGCTGCCCGGTATACGCCAGGGAACTGGCGGCGGCGTCCAACTCCAGCTCCCCCAGGACACAGTCCTGAAATTCGGCGGACCCGGCGGCCAGGGAAACGGAGACCTCGGAGCAGGTGACGCCGGTGACAGTAAGATCAGACAGGGCGGCATTGATCTCCAGCTCCCGGCCGCTCCATCCGGCGGGGAGGACCAGCACCAGGTCCTTGGACTGGACCGTCTGATTGAAGCCGGGGCGGCAGAAGTGGATCTCCAGCTCCCCGTTTTTCACCTGGTAGGTCATGGGGTAGGCATCCGTGGTGCTGCCGGTCTCGGAGAAGCCGATCTGATCGCCGCTGCCCACATAGATCTGGATGGACCCGGAAGCCCAGTCGATCTCGATTTTATTCACCACCTCCACGGTGACGGCGTTGCCCTCGCTGCCGCCGGCAGGGGGCTGAGAGGGGGGAACAGAAGCGCCGGGCGCTGTGGTGGCGGCTCCGGGGTCCGTGGCGGCGGGGCTGCTGGAGGGTGGCTCCGTACCGGCGGGCTGGCGCATGGAATCGGGGAGAGTGCCGTGGGCGGCGGGCTGGAAGCCCTCTTCATCAAAGGAGATCCCCCGCCAAGACCACAGGAAGCCGCTCCGGCTGGTGATGATGCCCACCACCAAAATCGCCGCCAGTAGGAGGATCACGATGCTCAATAGAACGATGCGCAGGATCGCGCTGGTTTTTTCACTCATGTTTTGTCGCCTCCTTCAAATCCAAAATGGCGTCGATCAGACTGTTGACCGCCACGGTCATGGGGAAGATCAGCCAGGTGACGGCCCAGGCCTGGGTCAGAAAGCTGACGATCAGATACACCACCACGGCGAACGTCCAGACCAGACTGTTCAGGCTTTTCCGCAGCTTTTCCTGGGGGGTGCGGGGGGCGTCCTTCTCCTGCTTGCCCGCGACAGAGGCCGCCAGGATCATCAGTGCCACGCCGCCGGCCACCATGATCAGCAGGGCGATGACCCCCTCCACATCCTGCTCCGCCAGCACCGGCACGGGGCACATAATGAACGCCGCCACGCCGAGGGCCCGCAGGACCGCCGCCGAAGCTGGATTCTTCCGCTTTCCCGATTCCGAAACCGGCTCCGCCGGTACCGCCGGGGAGGCGGGCGCGGCGGGCTGACCCAAAATCTCGTTGATGTCTCCGATCCCACTGATGGCCAGCCGGTAGGCGGCCTCCGGGGTTTTGCCCTGGGCGATCAGGTCGTCATACCGGTCCAGGGTGTTCTGCAAGATCTCCTGCTTGACCTCGGCGGCCTCCGGGGCCCCGGCGAAGAGCAGGTTCACATATTGCTCCAATTGCGCTCTCATGCGTTTCCCTCCGTTTCCAACAGCTTGTCCATGATCTCTTTCGTCTCCCTCCACTCGCCCAGGAGGCGGTAACAGGCCTCCCGGCCGGAGGGGGTGATGGCGTAGTATCTCCGGCGGGCCCCCGGCCCGCTGCCGCCCCAGTAGGAGGCAATGTGGCCCAGCTCCTCCAGACGCTTGAAGGCGGTGTACAGCGTGGCCTCCTTCAGCTCAAAGCGGCCGGAAGAGAGGGTGGAGATGACCTTGTTGATCTCGTATCCGTAGCTGTCCCCCTGGAGCAGACGGGCCAAAATGATCGCGTCGGTATGGCCCCGGATCAGATCTCCGGCGATGGACATGGGCAACCCCTCCTTTCATGGACCCATTGTATCATATAGTACCTCGCCTGTCAAGGTATTTCACAAGAAAATTTTACCACAAATAAAGACGGCGTGACCCAGGTCCCGCCGTCCCTATTTATGGTATTTGGTCCCGGCCTGGATGGTCTCCGCCCGGTAGAGCTGCTCCAGCGCCATGATCCGGGCCAGGTGATGGGGGAAGGTCATTTTCCCCATGGACAGCAGCAGATCCGCCCGGTCCTTGACCCGGGGGGCCATACCGTAGGACGAGCCGATGAAAAACCAGGCCCCGCTTTTCCCGGAGAGCTTGACCTTTGCCATGGTTTGGGCCAGCCCCTGAGAGGTCAGCTCCTTGCCTTCGGAGGTCAGAACGCACAGCCACGCCCCCGCCGGCAGCCGGGAGAACAAAGCCGCCGCCTCCTTTTCCAGAGCCCCGGCGATCTGGGCCGGGGCGGGGTCTTGGGGCAGCCGTTCCTCCGGCAGCTCCAAAACGCGGAAGCGGCAGAAGCCGGAAAGCCGTTTTTCGTATTCCGCCGCGGCGGAGAGGTAGAACGGCTCCTTCAGCCGCCCTATGGCGCAAAGCGTGATCTCGAACATACCCTCACCTCTAAAAAAGTATACCATATTTCACCTTTTTTGGCAACGCATGAATCCGCCACCCCGCGGAAAAATAACAGCAAGGAGGTGAAAAACCATGAAAAAGAAAGAGGAAGAGCCCAAGATCCCCCTGGAGGTACCCATGGCGCCGGGAAAGCCGCCGTTCCCGGTGATCCCGCTGGACGATTCCATGTGGCCCCTCACCGGGACCCCGATGATCCGTACCGATCCCCAGGGCAGCTGGACCGGCCGGCCGGAGAACCTTGCCGAGGTACCGGTGCAGGACGTCGACGATTTATAAACACACATCCCGGGGAGCTTTCCCCGGGATGGCGTTTATTTGCCCAGATATTTTTTTCGTGTCGCCATCCCGCCTCGGATGTGCCGCTGGGCTTTGTTTTCGTCCAGGACCTGCCGCACCTGGGCGTAGAGCCCCCGGTTGATTCGGGGAAGCCGCTGGGACAGATCCTTGTGTACCGTGGATTTAGAAACGCCAAAATGCTGGGCCGCCACCCGGACGGTGGCGCCGGTTTCGATCATGTACACAGCCAGTTCGCAGGCCCGCTCTGAGATAGTATCAGCCATATGATTTCCTCCTAAGCTGTGTGCTGCTGAAAAAACCATATGCCGTTCCCAGGGGAAATATGAACGCTTGACACTTTCCCGAACCGTGGTACAATAAAGGGGAATTTGGAAGCGGAAAGGGAAGAAGGTCCATGCTCTATTTTCAAAACGACTATTCCGAGGGCTGCCATGACAGCATTTTGGCCCGCCTGGCGGTTACAAATCTGGATCAGACCCCCGGCTATGGCACGGATGCCATCTGCCAGAGCGCGGCGACCCGGATTCGCCGGGCCTGCGGCCGGGAGGATCTGGCGGTCCATTTTTTGGTAGGCGGCACCCAGGCCAATCTGACGGTGATTGCCGCCGCCCTCCGGCCTCATCAGGCGGCCGTCGGCGCGGTCAGCGCCCATATCAACGTCCATGAGACCGGCGCCGTGGAGGCCACAGGGCACAAGGTGCTGCCTCTGCCGTCGGCGGACGGGAAGATCACCGCCGCGCAGGTCCGCCGGACGGCGGAGAGCCACTTGGCGGATCCGGATGGGGAACACATGGCCCAGCCCAAGCTGGTGTACATCTCCCATCCCACGGAGCTGGGGACCCTGTACACCCGGGAGGAGCTGCGGGCGCTGTCCCAGGTCTGCCGGGAATTTGGGCTGTATCTGTTTGTGGACGGCGCCCGGCTGGGCTATGGGCTCACCGCCCGGGGCAGCGACGTGACCCTTCCGGATCTTGCGGAGCTGTGCGACGTGTTCTACATCGGCGGGACCAAGTGCGGGGCCCTCTTCGGAGAGGCGGTGGTGATCTCCAATCCCGAGATCGCCCGGGATTTCCGGTATCTTGTCAAGCAGCGGGGCGGGATGCTGGCCAAGGGCCGGCTGCTGGGCATCCAGTTTGACGAGCTGTTCCGGGAGAATCGGTACTTTGCCATTTGTGAGAAGGCCAACCGGCAGGCGGACCGGATCCGGGCCGTGCTGGCGAAAAAGGGGATTCCCTGTCTGGTGGAGAGCACGACCAATCAGATCTTTCCCATCCTGCCGGATGAGGTATTGGCGGAGCTGGAGAAGGAATTTGTGCTGAGTCCCTGGGGCCGGGTGGACGAGAAGCACCAGGCGGTACGGATCTGCACCAGCTGGGCGACCACGGAGGAAGCGGTGGCTGCACTGTGCCGGGCGCTGGAAAAAATCTGACGGACGGGGAGGGAAGGCCTATGGAAATCGAAAAAAAGACCCTTTGGCGGATCTTTCTCGGAGCTGCGGGCTGTGTGGTGTTGTACTGGCTGCTTCACGAGACGGAGCGGCTCACCGCCTTTGTCGCCGGGGTGGGGCGGCTCTTTTCCCCTTTTATTGTGGGCGCGGCCATTGCCTTTGTGCTGAATGTGCCCCTGCGGGGATTTGAAAACCTGCTGCGCCGGGTGAAGAAGCCCGGCCTGCGCCGGGCGCTGGCGCTGCTGCTGACGGTCCTTGCCGTTTTGCTGGTGATTTTCGCGGTGGTGCAGCTGCTGCTGCCCCAGATCACCGCCACCGTTTCCGCCCTGGTCGCAAAGCTGCCGGGCTTTTTCCGGCGGGTATCGGAATACGTCCAGAGCTTTCTCCGGGACAATCCCAATTTGACCCAGTGGCTCCAGCAGAACACGGATCTGGAAAATGTGAACTGGGCCGCCCTGGTCCAGCAGGCGGCCACCTTCGCCGGGGACAGCCTTACCAAGCTGTTCAGCCATGCGTTTACCGCCGTAGGAACGGTGACCGGCGTGGTGGTGAATCTGTTTATCAGCCTGGTCTTTTCCGTCTACTGCCTGTTTCGGAAGGAGATCCTGGCCCGCCAGGGCCGGCGGCTTCTATACGCCTTCTTCCCGGAGGCGTTCTGTGACGGAACGGTGCGGATCCTGCGGATGACCAACGCTACCTTCTCTAATTTCCTGTCCGGGCAGTGCCTGGAGGCCTGTATTCTGGGCTGCCTGTTCGCCGTGTCCATGGCCATTTTCCGGATGCCCTATATCCCGCTGGTCAGCGTGCTGGTAGCGGTGACGGCTCTGGTCCCGGTGGTAGGTGCCTTTGTGGGGTGCATCGTGGGCGCGTTCTTTATCCTGGTGGACGATCCCATTCTGGCCATCTGGTTCGTGGTCCTATTCCTGGTTTTGCAGCAGATCGAGAACAACATGATCTACCCCCGGGTGGTGGGGACCTCCATCGGTCTGCCCGGGATGTGGGTACTGCTGGCGGTGACCGTCGGCGGCAAGCTGATGGGCGTGGGCGGGATGCTGCTGATGATTCCCCTGGCGTCGGTGCTGTATGCCCTGCTCCGGGAAATCACGGACAGCCGCCTGAAAAAGCGCCAGATCCCCGAGGAGAAGCTCCAGGATCAGCCTCCGGAGCTGCGATCCAGGCTGCGGGAGAAGGCCGACTCCGGCCGGTTCCGGCAGCTGCTGGACAAGTGGTTTTCCAAAAAGGGAAAATAGCGCCTTTTCGCGGAAGAAATGCTACCCGCCCGCCGGGCCTTCCTCGGCGGGAATAGCGGATAAAAGACCAGCCCCGGCGCAAGCCGGGGCTGAGAAAACCATTTAATGTTTACATAATATCAGAAACACTTTTCGTCCCGGTCTTTCCGGCAGGCGTCCTGATTTCCGCAGTGGTAGCACACCTCGGTCTCCGGACTGGGGATCCCGGCAAAGAACTTGCGGATATTCTCAACGGTGGTGTGGGCAATGCTGTCCAGGGCCTCGTTGGTCAGAAACGCCTGGTGAGAGGTGACGATGACGTTGGGCATGGCGATGAGCCGCACCAGCTTGTCGTCCTGGACAATGTGGCCGGAGAAATCCTCGTAAAACAGATCCGCCTCTTCTTCGTACACGTCCAGGCAGGCGGCGCCCACCTTTTTTTCCTTGATGCCTTCGATCAGCGCCTCGGTGTCGATGAGGGCGCCCCGGGAGGTGTTGAGGATGGTCACACCCTTTTTCATCCGGTGGATGGCCTCCTCGTCAATGATATGGTGGGTCTCGTCGGTGAGAGGGCAGTGGAGGGAGATCACGTCGGAGGCGGAGAACAGCTCCTCCAGGCTCACATATTCCAGCCCGGTGTCCGGGTCGGGAAATTTATCGTATGCCAGCACCCGCATTTCAAAGCCCTTGCAGATATTGGCGAAGACCTTGCCGATCTTGCCGGTGCCGATCACCCCCACGGTCTTGCCGTGAAGATCGAACCCGGCGAAGCCGTTGAGGCTGAAATTGAACTCCCTGGTCCGGTTGTAGGCCTTGTGGATCCGGCGGTTGATGGTCAGCAGCATGGCCATGGCGTGCTCCGCCACGGCGTAGGGGGAATAGGCGGGCACCCGGAACACATGGAGCTTGCCGTAGCAGGCCCGGGTGTCCACGTTGTTAAACCCGGCGCACCGCAGGGCCACCATCCGCACCCCTAGATCGTACAGGGCGTCCACCACCTGGGCGCTGACCACGTCGTTGACAAACACGCACACGCACTCGGCGCCGGCAGCCAGAGAAACGGTGTCCTCGTTGAGATGGGTGTCGAAGTATTTGATCTCCAGGCCGGCGTCCTGGGCGTACCGGTCAAAGCCGGGGCGGTCGTAGGGCTTCGCGTCGTAAAAGGCTACTTTCAAGGAAACCACTCCTTTGCTGATATCGATATTATTATATCGAATAGTATATGGATGTCAATTCCAATTCTATACAAATCCGCGGCAAAAAAGACGGATTTCCTTGCTATTTTGCCCAGGTTTTTTACCGGAATGCAAAAAACCTTGCGAAAGCCGCCCAGGCGTGGTATGATAAAAGAAACAAAAGAAATACAAAGGAGGCCCGCATCTCATGGAAACGGTCCGCAAGCTGTGGCAGAAGTACCGACATCTGGTGATTTATGTGTTTTTCGGGACATTGACCACCGTGGTCAATTACGCCGTCTATCTGCCGCTGTACAACTGGCTTCATTTCTCCGCTACGGTCAGTGATATCATTGCCTGGGGCGTGTCGGTGGTTTTTGCCTATGTGACCAACAAGGCCTATGTGTTCCACAGCCCGGACTGGTCCGCCAAGGTGGTGGCGAAGGAGCTGGTGAGCTTTTTAGGCTGCCGCCTGGTCTCCGGCGTGATCGAGGTGCTGATCCTGATGCTGACGGTGGACATCCTGGCCTGGGACGGAAACTGGATGAAGCTGATCACCAGTATGCTGGTGGTATTTGTCAATTACTTTGGTTCCAAGTTTTGGGTTTTCAAGAGCCGCTGAAATTCATAGTTTGTTAGCCAATTCTCCGCCGGGATGTGCTATACTGTATTAAAAAGGGGAGGGACCGACATGGCCTTTATTGAGCTGAAAAACGTAGGCAAGACCTACCGAATGGGCGAGGTGGAGATCAACGCCCTCCATGACGCGACCTTTACCGTGGAGAAGGGGGAGCTGGTGGTCATCGTGGGCCCCTCCGGCGCGGGCGAGACCACCCTGCTG
>CANQXH010000049.1 GCA_947627745.1 uncultured Oscillospiraceae bacterium | reverse complement strand
GCAGGAGCTGATGCGCCAGCAGCAGGAGGTGGAGGAACGCCAGTTCGCCGGATGAGCATGTACCATGGGCTGGAGGTCCGGGTGCCCTTCTGCGACTACCGGATCGCCGAGTACCTCTACGGGGTGCCCTGGGAATTCAAAGACTACCAGAACCACGAGAAGGGCCTGCTGCGCCAGGCCATGGTCGGGTATCTGCCGGAGGAGGTGCTGTGGCGAAAGAAGAGCCCCTATCCCAAGACCTACGATCCCCGGTACCTGGAGCTGGTCAGCGCGGAGCTTCAGAAGGTCCTGGCGGATCCCAATGCCCCCATTTTTCAGCTGGTGCGGCGGGAGGCCCTGGAGGAGCTGCTTACCGCCGAGTATGCGTGGCCCTGGTACGGCCAGCTGATGAAGGTGCCCCAGACCATCGCCTATATGCTGCAAATCAACTTCTGGCTGGAGGCGTATAAAATTGTACTGATTTAGCTGGGTATTTCTCCGGAAAAGCATGGACAAATCCCAAGGGGTGTGATAAAATTATTATAATTCCGCAGCCCGGATCGCCGGTAAAAATAGAAAAGGGGGACTACCCATGCGAAAGACAAAAATCATCTGCACCATCGGCCCCGCAAGTGAAAACGAGGAAGTTTTGACCCAGATGTGCCTGGCGGGCATGAATGTTGCCCGGCTCAACTTCTCCCATGGCACCCACCCCGAGCATCAGAAGAAGATCGACCTGATCAAGAAGGTGCGGGAAAAGCTGAACCTGCCCATTGCCATCATGCTGGACACCAAGGGCCCTGAGTACCGAATCGGCACCTTTGCCGAGGGTTCCGTCAATCTGGAGGACGGGCAGACCTTCACCTTCACCACCGACGAGGTGGAGGGGGACCAGACCCGGGTCAGCGTGAACTACAAGGACCTGATCAAGAACCTGTCCCTGGGGGACCGGATCCTGGTCAACAATGGCCTGGTGATCTGCGAGGTCACGGAGCTGACGGGCAATGACGCCGTCTGCCGGGTCATCGTGGGCGGCACCCTGAGCAACCGGAAGAGTATGTGCTTCCCCAACAAGGTGATGACCGGCCCCTACCTTTCCGAGCAGGACAAGTCGGATATTCTCTTCGGCATCCAAAACGACGTGGACTTCGTGGCCGCCTCCTTTGTCTCCACCCGGCAGGACGTGCAGGAGCTGAAGGACTTCCTGGTGGCCAACGGTGGCGGGGACATCGATATTATTTCCAAGATCGAGAACCGCTCCGGCGTGGACAATGTGGAGGATATCTGCCAGCTCAGCGACGGAATCATGATCGCCCGGGGTGACCTGGGCGTGGAGATCCCCTTCGTGGAGGTCCCCGCCATCCAGAAGCTGCTGATCAATAAGTGCCGGATGCTGGGCAAGCGGGTGATTACCGCCACCGAAATGCTGGAATCCATGATCTACAATCCCCGTCCCACCCGGGCGGAGATCTCCGACGTGGCCAACGCCGTTTACGACGGCAGCTCCGCCATCATGCTCTCCGGGGAGTCCGCCGCCGGCAAGTACCCGGTGGAGGCGGTGCGGAACATGGCGAAGATCGCGGAGTATACCGAGCTGCACACCAGCTACCGCCACCGTTTCCTTACATCGGAGTTCAAGATCCACAACATTCTCGACGCCATCTCCCACGCCACCTGCGCCATGGCCATCGACGTGGAGGCCAAGGGCATCGTGGTCTGCTCGGTCTCCGGCCGGACCGCCATGATGGTCAGCCGGTTCCGCTGCCCGGTGGACATCATCGGCATGACCACCATCCCGAAGATCTGGCGGAAGCTGTCCTTAAGCTGGGGCGTGACCCCGGTGCTGTCCGAGGAATTTACCTCCATGGACGTGATGTTCTACCACGCCATGGCCAGCGCCAAAAAATTCCTCCCGGTGAAGAAGGGAGACAATGTGGTTTTGACTGGTGGACCCATCAACGGCCGGACGGGCAATACCAATACCATCAAGGTAGAACAGATATAAAATATAATTCGTTAAATATGGGCCATCCGCGGATCTGGGCGGATGGCTCATTTTTATGTCAAAATATCAGTTTTTACGTGGAAAATTCGGCATTTTACCCATATGCAAACAGCGGGAAGATGTGCTATAATATTTGTGTGTGTTTTGGATAATGGGAATATGGGAAGGAAGTGTAGAAATGTTCCAGATCGGCGAGAAGGTGCTGTACGGTGTCCACGGTATATGTATAGTCAGCGCCTTGGAAACACGGACGGTCAATCGAAAACAGACGGAGTATTATGTTCTGGAACCCATGGAGCAAACCGGTTCGCAGTATTATATCCCCACCCAGAACCAGGCGGCGGTGTCGAAGCTGCGGCCCATCCTGACCCAGCCGGAGCTGGAGGAGATGCTTTCATCCGACGCGGTGCAGCAGGACGCCTGGATTGCGGACGAGAACCAGCGCAAGCAGCGCTACCGGGACATGATCGCCAACGGGGACCGGGCGGCCATGGTCTGCATGGTCCGGGCCCTCCACCAGCACCGGAAGCAGCAGGAGGCGGCGGGACGGAAGTTCCACCTGTGCGACGAAAACTTCCTCCGGGACGCGGAGAAGCTCCTGTCTTCCGAGTTTTCCCTGGTGCTGAATATCGGCCCCAACCAGGTGGGGGACTATGTAATGGAAAAGCTGAAGGTAAGCGTCTGAAAAGCTGCAGCGCGGCGGAAACGATGGTTTCCGCCGCGCTGCTTTTATCTTTTATCCGTTGGGGCCGAGGCCGAAAAGATACCGCTACGGAAAGCGCGGAAGCTAGTCGAACAGCTCGATTAGCTTGTCCAGGAACGCTTCTTCCCCCCAGGTATTGACCTTGAAGAACATCGCCTGACTGCCGCCGGTGGTAGCGGCGAAGAGCTGGATCACCCCGTCCGCCTGGAACAGTGTCACGTTCAAACTCACCCGATTGGAGCCCATGTAGCTGTACCGCTCAAAGACCCGGACGGCGCACCGGGCGGTGGCGGTGCGGAAATCGGCGCTTTCCTCCAGGCTGGCGGAGACGCTGGACTCCAGGATGCCATTCTCGATTTTTTGAAGGATCTGGTCGAAATCCCCCGTCAACCGTTTCCCATACTGTGCCATTGGCGCTCCCTCCTCTGAAAAAATGGCGTGGTGCAACTTTCGGAAAAAAACGACGAATTTTTTGCCGGTTTTTTCTCAAAAATAAAGCGGTTTTTTCAAAAAACAGCTGGGAAAAAACCGGCGAATCCTGCCGAAATTAACCTTCCCCCAACCTGGCGGCGAACCTGCGCACGGCCTCAAAGGTTTCGTCGGAGATGTCGTGCTCGATCTTGCAGGCGTCGGCGGCGGCCACCTCCGGATCCACCCCCAGGCTGGTGAACAGGGCGGTAAGGGCCGTGTGGCGGCCGTATATTTTTTCCGCGATGGCCCGGCCGGCGGGCGTCAGGGTGATCAAATTGTCCTCGTCCATGACGATGTAGTTCCCGGCCCGGAGCAGGCCCATGGCCCGGCTGACGCTGGGCTTGGAGAAGCCCATGTGTTCGGCAATGTCCACCGAGCGGACAGGTCCGCCCTTCTGGGACAGGATCAGAATGGTTTCCAGATACATTTCCCCGGACTCCTGAAGCATGGCCCGACCCTCCTAATAAAATTTATTATAAAAAGAATACCATATTTTGCGGGAAAACGCAACCCCCGTTTTTTCTGTATGCAAGCTGCACAGATTGGAGTTAGCATATGCTAACAATTTTTGGCTGGATTTGCCAAACTTCGCATTTTTCGGCTTTTCCCGTTGACAAACAAGGGGACAGCGGCTATAATACATACGGTTAGCGAAAGCTAACAAAATTTCAGGCCGGAGGTTAGCGATTGCTAATTCCTGGCGGAGAGAGGGTTATCCACATGCTGCCTCTATCCCTGGCCCAGGTGGGCAAGGAAGCGGTGATTCACCGGGTCTCGGGCAATCCGGAGACCAAGAAACATCTGGAGGATCTGGGCTTCGTGGCCGGCGGCCGGGTGACCGTGGTCAGCGAGATGGCCGGGAACCTGATCGTGGCGGTGAAGGCCTCCCGGGTGGCCGTCAGCCGGGAAATGGCCCAGAAA
This sequence comes from uncultured Oscillospiraceae bacterium, assembly GCA_947627745.1. GTDB lineage: Bacteria > Bacillota > Clostridia > Oscillospirales > Oscillospiraceae > Faecousia. Next base: position 13,679 of record CANQXH010000049.1, on the reverse strand, counting down.
ATTTTGGTTATGTAATGGAAGGAGCGAACAAGGCATGACACTGAGAAACGCGAAGGTCGGTCAGACGGTGAAGGTCCTCCGCCTGAACGGCGAGGGCGCCGTCAAGCGCCGGATTATGGACATGGGCATCACCAAGGGTGTGGAGATCTACATCCGCAAGGTCGCCCCCCTGGGGGACCCCCTGGAGGTCACGGTCCGGGGCTACGAGCTGTCCATTCGCAAGGCGGACGCCGAAATGATCGACGTGGAGTAATTTTTGCCCGCTGGTTAGCGGCGGCTAATATCGAAAAAAGGAGAATCCAACATGGAACTGAAAATTGCCCTGGCGGGCAACCCCAACTGCGGCAAGACGACCTTGTTCAACGCCCTTACCGGCGCGAATCAGTATGTGGGCAACTGGCCCGGCGTCACCGTGGAGAAAAAGGAAGGCAAGCTCAAAAAGCACGAGGGCGTCACCGTCACGGATCTGCCCGGCATCTACTCCCTGTCCCCCTACACCCTGGAGGAGGTGGTGGCCCGGAACTACCTGATCGGGGAGCGGCCTGACGCCATTTTGAATCTAGTGGACGGCACCAATTTGGAGCGGAATCTGTACCTGACCACCCAGCTGACGGAGCTGGGCATCCCCGTGGTGGTGGCCGTCAACATAATGGACCTGGTGAAAAAAAGCGGGGATCGGATCGACATCCAAGAACTGTCCCGGCAGCTGGGCTGCCCGGTGCTGGAGATCTCCGCCCTGAAGGGTGACGGCATTTCTGACGCCGCGGAGGCGGCGGTGAAGGCCGCCCAGGGCGGCGCCACCGTGCCCCAGCACACCTTCTCCGGGGTGGTGGAGCACGCCCTGGCCCACATCGAGGAGGCCGCGGTCCACGGCCTGCCGGAGGAGCAGCAGCGGTGGTACGCCATCAAGATTTTTGAGCGGGATCAAAAGGTTTTGGAGCAGCTGAAGCTCTCCGACACCGTGACCGCCCATATTGAGACCGACATCCAGGCCGCCGAAAAGGAGCTGGACGATGACGCCGAGGCCATCATCACAAACGAGCGGTATGTGTACATCGCGGAAATGCTCCGGGGCTGCTATAAGAAAAAGAGCGGGAAAAAAATGACCGCCTCCGACCGGGTGGATCAGATCGTCACCAATCGGGTGCTGGCCCTGCCCATCTTCTTCGTGGTCATGTTCCTGATCTACGCCATCGCCATGGGCCCCTGGCCCGTGTCCATCGGCTCCATCGGCACCGACTGGGCCAACGACGGCCTGTTCGGCGACGGCTGGTTCGTGCCCTTCACCGCTGATGAGGATGCCTGGGAGGAGGACTCCGGGGCCTTCGAGGAGGCCGCCGCCATCATCGAGGCCTACGAGAATGGCGAGACCGAGGCCTACCTTTACGACGACGAGGAAGGGGAGACCACGGTCCTGCCCGTCACGGAGGAGGCCTACCGGCAGGCGTTGACGGTTGCCGAGCCCGATCCGGCGGACTACGGCGTCTGGGTGCCGGGTATTCCCGTCCTTCTGGACGACGGCCTGACCGCGATCCACTGCAACGAGATCGTCAAGAGCCTGGTCCTTGACGGCATCGTGGCCGGGGTGGGCGCGGTGCTGGGCTTCGTGCCCCAGATGCTGGTGCTGTTCTTCCTGCTGGCAATCCTGGAGGACATCGGCTACATGGCCCGGATCGCCTTTATCATGGACCGGATCTTCCGCCGCTTTGGCCTGTCCGGCAAGAGCTTCATCCCCATGCTGGTGGCCACGGGCTGCGGCGTCCCCGGGGTCATGGCCTCCCGGACCATCGAGCAGGACCGGGACCGGAAAATGACCATCATGACCACCTGCTTCATGCCCTGCGGGGCCAAGGCTCCCATCATCGCCCTGTTTGCCGGTGCCATCTTCCACAAGTCTCCCTTCGTGGCCGCCTCGGCCTACTTCATCGGCATCGGCTCCGTGATCGTCTCCGGCATCATGCTGAAAAAGTTCAAGGCCTTCGCCGGGGACCCGGCGCCCTTCGTCATGGAGCTGCCGGCCTACCATGTGCCCTCCGCCGGGAATGTGCTCCGGGCCACCTGGGAGCGGGGATGGTCCTTTATCAAGCGGGCGGGGACCATCATTTTGCTGGCCTCCATCGGCATCTGGTTCCTCCAGGGCTTCGGCTTCACCGCTTCCGGCTTCGGGCAGGTGGAGAACAGCGAGGACTCTCTGCTGGCCTTCATCGGCGGCGCCATCTGCTTTATCTTCGCGCCGCTGGGCTTCGGCAACTGGAAGGACACCGTGGCCACCATCACAGGCCTCATCGCCAAGGAGGACGTGGTGGGCACCATGAGCATCCTCTACCCGGGCAATTTTGACCTGGAGATCGCCCGGCACTTCACCCCCATCACCACTTATAGCTTCATGATCTTCAACCTCCTGTGCGCCCCCTGCTTCGCCGCCATCGGCGCCATCAAGCGGGAGATGAACAACTGGAAATGGACCTGCTTCGCCGTGGGCTATATGTGCGTCTGGGCCTATGTGGTGGCCCTGATCACCTACCAGATCGGCGGTCTGATTGCCGGTGAGATCGCCTTCAACTTCTGGTCCGTGGTGGCGGTGGCGCTGCTGGCGCTGATCGGTTACCTGCTGTTCCGGAAGGGGTATCAACCTCAGGGACCCCATCTGAACACCCGGTCGGTGGAAGCGGGGAAGGTGTAAAATATGGGTACCGCTATCGTCCTGGCTATTGTCGCCGCGCTGGCTCTTGCCTCTATCTGGAGCCTGCGGAAGGACAAAAAGGCCGGTAAGTCCTGCGGAGGCTGCGCCGGTTGCTCCGGCTGTGCCGGGCACTGCGGAAGCTGCGGAAAACAGAAAAACGCGGGACGCTGATCTACCTCCTGGGGCCGCCATTTGGCGGCCCCGAAGGGGAGAAAGGAACAAAAAATGACGCGAATCGACCTGACGATCGACGGTATGGCCTGCTCTATGTGCGAAAACCACATCTGTGACGCCATACGCCGGGCCTTGCCTGTTAAAAAGGTGACGGCCTCCCACCGTACCGGCCAGGCGGTGGTGCTGACGGAGCAGCCCGTTGACCTGACGGCCCTTCGGGAGGCCGTAGAGGCCACCGGCTACCGGGTCACCGCTATATCGAGCCGGCCCTACGAAAAAAAGGGCCTGTTTTCCCATTTCTTTTGAAAAAAGCGCCGTTCGGGGCTGCCCGACGGCGCTTTTTTGACCCTAATTTGCACCATATTACAAAAAAATGCAGGGAGGCTTGACAAACGGGCCCCGCCATGCTACCATAATAAAAACTTGAAATGACAAAAGTCCTTTCAAAGCAATTATTCCGGACCACTCCCCGGGAGTCAAGGCCATACGGACAGCCGGGTCCACCGCCGACCGGCGGCTATTTAGCTGCCTTATTGATTGAGTTGAGAGCTCAAATTTTATAAGTTGGTTACTTCATAACCGAAATGCGCGGTGGCGCAGACTTGTGAAACGGTCAATAAGAGTAGTAAAAGTATGATTGCTGTATAGACTCTGATCATTTCTTGCCAGCCCTTTTTCTGGAAAAAAGGGGTTATTGGTCTGATTCGCAAGCCGTGTCCCCACGGCTTGCGTTTTTTTGCGTCAAGGGAGGAGAATGGCCATGAATATCAACAGAACCCGGCTGGATCAGAGCCGCGCCCCCATCTATGAGGCTCTGGAGAATTTCCGAAAAATGCGGGTGGTACCCTTTGACGTGCCCGGCCACAAGCGGGGCAGGGGCAATCCGGAGCTGACCGCCTTTCTGGGCCAACAGTGCGTGGGCGTGGACGTGAACAGCATGAAGCCCCTGGACAATCTGTGCCATCCCGTGTCGGTGATCGCCCAGGCGGAGGACCTGGCGGCGGACGCTTTTGGAGCGGCCCACGCCTTTTTGATGGTGGGGGGAACCACCAGCTCGGTCCAGAGCATGGTTCTGAGTTCCTGCAAGCGGGGGCAGGAGATCATTTTGCCCCGGAACGTCCACAAGAGTGTCATCAACGCCCTGGTGCTGTGTGGCGCGGTTCCTGTTTATGTAAACCCGGAGGTGGACCAGCGGCTGGGCATTTCCCTGGGGATGCGGCGGGTGCAGGTGGCCAAGGCCATTGCCGAGCATCCCAACGCGGTGGCGGTGCTGGTGAACAACCCCACCTACTATGGGATTTGCAGCGATCTGCGGGCCATTGTCCGGATGGCCCATGAGGCGGGGATGCTCTGCCTGGTGGACGAGGCCCACGGCACCCACTTTTACTTTGGCGGGGGGCTTCCGGTGTCCGCCATGGCGGCGGGTGCGGACATGGCCTGCGTGTCCATGCACAAAAGCGGCGGCAGCCTGACCCAGTCCAGCCTGCTTCTGACCGGGCCGGGGATCAACGCAGGCTATGTGCGGCAGGTCATCAATTTGACCCAGACTACCTCCGGCAGTTATCTGCTGATGTCCAGCCTGGATATAAGCCGCCGGAACCTGGCCCTGCGGGGCAGGGAGGTGTTCCACCAGGTGGCGGATATGGCGGAATATGCCCGGCAGGAGGTCAACGCCGTGGGCGGCTACTACGCCTTCGGGCGGGAGCTGCTCAACGGAGACTCGGTGTTCGATTTTGATATCACCAAGCTCAGCGTCCACACGCTGGATATCGGCCTGGCGGGGATCGAGGTCTATGACATTCTCCGGGATGAGTACGATATTCAGATCGAGTTCGGAGACATTGGCAATATTCTTGCCTACCTCTCCATCGGCGACCGGATCCAGGAGGTGGAGCGGCTGGTCAGCGCCCTGGCGGAGATTCGCCGGCGGTACCAGAGGGACGGCACCGGATTGCTCAGCCAGGAGTTCATCGACCCCGAGGTGGTCACCAGCCCCCAGGAGGCGTTTTATGCCCCCAAGCGGAGTATGCCGCTGGTGGAGAGCGTGGGGCAGGTGTGCAGCGAGTTCGTTACCTGCTATCCCCCCGGGATTCCGATCCTGGCCCCCGGCGAGCGGATCACCCAGGAGATCCTGGAGCATGTCCAATACGCCAAGGAAAAGGGATGCAGCATGACCGGCCCCGAGGATCCGGAGCTGAAATACATCAACGTCTTGGCATAGGAGGTTTTTCCCATGGAAATGTGGTTCAGCGAATTTCATACCCCGGATGTGAAGCACAGCATCCGGGTGGATCGGCATCTGTACTCCAAGCAGAGCGACTATCAGCGCATCGACATCTTTGAGACCCCGGAATTTGGCCGGGTGCTGACCCTGGACGGCAACGTGATGCTCACCGAGCGGGACGAGTTCATCTACGACGAGATGATCACCCATGTACCCATGGCGGTTCATCAGGGGATTCGGGATATCCTGGTCATCGGCGCCGGGGACGGCGGCGTGGTCCGGGAGTTGACCCGGTACGACCGGGTGGAGCGGATCGACTTGGTGGAGATGGACCCCCAAGTGGTGGAGGCCTGCCGGACCTATCTGCCCAGCAACGCCTGCCGGATGGACGATCGAAGGGTCCACATCCACTTTGAAAACGCCCTGAAATTCATCCGCCGGTGCGAGGCGTCCTACGATCTGATCATCGTGGATTCCACGGATCCCTTCGGCCCCTCGGAGGGCCTGTTTACCCGGGAGTTCTACGGCAACTGCTACAACGCCCTCCGGGCCGACGGCATCATGGTGAACCAGCAGGGGAGCCCCTTCTATGCCGAGGACGCCACCGCCATGCAGCGCAGTCACCGGCGGATCGCCACCACCTTCCCCATCAGCCGGGTCTATCAGGCCCACATCCCCACCTACGCCGCCGGGTACTGGCTCTTCGGCTTTGCCAGCAAACGCTACCACCCCACCGACGATCTGGACGCGGAGGCCTGGAAGAAGCTGAATCTCCACACCCGGTACTATACCACCCGGCTCCATGTGGGGGCCTTCTGCCTGCCGGCGTTCCTGGAGGAGATGCTTATGGAGGTGGAGGACTGAGTGAGGCCCAATATTGAGACCTTCCTGGGCTGCGAAGCCCCCTACGAAGAGGCAAAAATCGTCCTTTTTGGCGCCCCCTTCGACTCCACCACCAGCTTTCGGCCTGGGGCCCGGTTCGGCCCCGCCGCCATGCGGCATGAGAGCTTCGGCCTGGAGACTTACAGCCCCTACCAGGACCGGGATCTGACGGACCGGCCTATTTTCGACAGCGGAGACCTGGAGCTGCCCTTCGGGAGCCCGGACGCGGCGCTTTTGGACATCCAGAGCCGGGCGGCGGTAATTTTATCCGATGGGAAGCTGCCGGTGCTGCTGGGAGGCGAGCATCTGGTGACCCTGGGGGCGGTCCGGGCGGCGGTGGAACAGCATTCTGATCTGGAGATTGTTCACTTTGACGCCCATGCCGATCTGCGGGACGACTATCTGGGCGTGAAGCTCAGCCATGCCTGCGTTCTACGCCGGTGCCATGAGCTGGTGGGGGACGGAAGGATTCATCAGTTCTGCGTCCGCAGCGGGGAACGGGCTGAATTTCAGTTCGCCCGGGCCCATACCAGGATGCACCCCTTCACCTTTGAGGGGCTGGAGCGGACCGTGGAGGATCTGCGGAAGCGGAACGCGCCGGTGTACTTCACCATCGACCTGGACTGCCTGGACCCGGCGGTATTCCCCGGCACCGGGACCCCGGAGGCGGGAGGCGTGACCTTCCCGGAGCTGCTCGCCGCCATCCGGACAGTCTGTACTGCCCGAGTGGTAGCTGCCGATGTGAATGAACTGGCTCCCATGCTGGACGCCAGCGGAGCCTCCACCGCCGCCGCCTGCAAGGTGCTGCGGGAGCTGCTGCTGGCGCTGCCGGTTTGAATTTTCAAGAGAAGGAGTTTTGAAAATGAGCAAGGTACTTGTTATTGGCTGCGGAGGCGTGGCCTCCGTGGCCATTTCCAAATGCTGCCAGGTGAGCGAGGTGTTCACCGAGCTGTGCATCGCCAGCCGCACCAAGTCCAAGTGCGACGCCCTGGCCGTGAAATTGGCCCCCCACACCGCCACCAAGATCACCACCGCCCAGGTGGACGCCGACGATGTGAATCAGCTCGTTGCCCTGATCAAGAGCTATGGGCCGGATCTGGTGATGAACATCGCCCTGCCGTATCAGGATCTGACCATTATGGACGCCTGCCTGGCCTGCGGCGTCAACTATATGGACACCGCCAACTACGAGCCCGAGGACACCGACGACCCCGCCTGGCGGGCGATCTACGAAAAACGGTGCCGGGAGAAGGGCTTCTCCGCCTATTTTGATTACAGCTGGCAGTGGGCCTACCGGGAGAAATTCGAGAAGGCCGGCCTGACGGCCCTCTTGGGCTGTGGGTTTGACCCCGGCGTGACCCAGGCCTACTGCGCCTACGCGAAAAAGCACGAATTTGACGCCATCGACACCATCGACATTCTGGACTGCAACGGCGGCGATCACGGCTACCCCTTCGCCACCAATTTTAACCCGGAAGTCAACCTCCGGGAGGTCTCCGCCCCCGGCAGCTACTGGGAGGACGGCCACTGGGTGGAGATCCCCCCCATGACCATCAAGCGGGAGTACGACTTTGACCAGGTGGGGATGAAGGACATGTACTTGCTCCACCATGAGGAGATCGAGAGTCTGGCCCTGAATATCCCGGAGGTCAAGCGGATCCGCTTCTTCATGACCTTCGGCCAGAGCTACCTGACCCATATGAAGTGCCTGGAGAATGTGGGGATGCTTTCCACCACCCCGGTGGAATTTGAGGGGCAGCAGATCGTGCCCATCAAGTTTTTGAAGGCCCTGCTGCCGGATCCGGCCAGCCTGGGTCCCCGGACCCACGGAAAGACCAACATCGGCTGCATCTTCACGGGAAAGAAGGACGGGAAGGAAAAGACCTACTATATTTATAATGTATGCGACCACCAGGAATGCTACCGGGAGGTGGGGAGCCAGGCCATCAGCTACACCACCGGTGTGCCCGCCATGTGCGGAGCGATGATGCTGCTCACGGGAAAGTGGACCCAAAAGGGCGTCCACACCGTGGAGGAGTTTGATCCGGATCCCTTCTTGGAGGCTCTGGACCGGTACGGCCTGCCCAAGTCCGAAAGCCGCGACCCGGCCCTGGTGGACTGATGGACCGCAGACCGCCCTTCGCGGGGCTTAAGGGGGAGCCGGCGGCGCTCTTCGGCCATTTGAGGACGCCCTGCTATATTCTGGACCGGGCCGCTCTGATGAAAAACGGCGAGATTTTGGCGGAGGTGGCGGCGCGGACCGGCTGCAAGATCCTGCTGGCCCAGAAGGCCTTCTCCAACTTTGATCTGTACCCCGATCTGGCGCCCTACCTGGCGGGGACCGAGGCCAGCGGGCTTTATGAGGCCCGGCTGGGCTATGAGGAAATGCCCGGCAAGGAGGTCCATGTTTTCTGCGGGGCCTACCGGGAGGACGAATTTGACGAGCTTTTGCGCTATGCCGGCCACATCGTCTTTAACTCCCCCCGGCAGCTCCGTAAATTTGGCCCCAGGGCCAAGGCCGCGGGAAAGCAGGTTGGTCTGCGGATCAATCCGGAGCGCTCCACCCAGGAGGGCCACGCGATTTACGATCCCTGCGCCCCCGGCAGCCGTCTGGGCGTGACCCGGGCGGTCTGGGACCGGGAAATGGATAAGAATTTGATCAGGCTGCTGGACGGCCTCCATTTCCACACCCTTTGCGAGCAGGATTCCGACGCCTTGGAGACGACCCTGGCGGCGGTGGAGGAAAGATTCGGGGATGTCTTGCCCCAAATGAAGTGGCTGAACCTGGGCGGCGGCCACCACATCACCCGCCCCGGGTACGATCTGCCCCGGCTGGAGGGGTGCGTCCGCCGGGTCCGGGAAAAATGGGGGCTGGAGGTCTACCTGGAGCCGGGGGAAGCGGTGGCGCTGAACGCCGGGTATCTTGCCGCCCGGGTCCTGGACATTGTGGAAAACGGGGATGTCAAGATCGCCATTCTGGATGCCAGCGCCGCCTGCCATATGCCGGACGTGCTGGAAATGCCCTATGTTCCCCCGGTCTACGGGGCGGGAGATGGGCGTTATGTCTACCGATTGGCGGGACCAACCTGCCTAGCCGGGGACGTAATAGGGGATTACGGCTTTGAGTGGCCCCTCAAGGAGGGGGATCTGGTGCTGTTCGGGGACATGGCTATCTACACCACCTGCAAGAATAATACTTTCAACGGCATGCCCCTGCCAGCCATCTACGCGCTGAATCCGGAGGGAACCACGGCGCTTTTGGCCCGGTTCGGCTACGAGGATTTCAAAATCCGCCTGGGCGGTCGGCCTTGACAGGGACGGAAAAATCATTTATAATGTAAAAAACGCGGTAAGGAGTGGGAAGATGAGAAGTTGATCCACATTTCGGCGTAAAGGGATAGGACAGTATGGGCGACGATGCGCATACTGCTTCATTGTGCCGCCAAAAGTGGATTTGATGCTTCTTTTCTTTCGCCGTGGGGATCTACGGCTGCGTTGCTATGGGCATTTTGTCCCGTCGCGCCCGGATAAAGAAACGAATTCACAGGAACTGTTTGGCGGCAAACGGTTCCTGTTTTTTATTTTAGGAGCCATGGAAAGGAGAGCGAATATGGCCCAAATTAGCGTCAACGACCTTACCTTTTGCTATGAAGGGAGTATTGACAGCGTCTTTGAAAATGTGTCCTTTTCCATCGACACGGATTGGAAGCTGGGCTTCATCGGCCGAAACGGCAAGGGAAAGACGACCTTCCTCAATTTGCTTTTGGGGAAATATCCCTACGAAGGGTCCATTGACACCAGTGCGCGATTTGAATATTTCCCCTACATGGTCCCTGAGCACCCGCCGGAGGCTTCCGCAACGGATTTCTTAGAGGAGCTCAGGCCGGGCAGGGAGATTTGGCAGGTGCTCCGCGAGCTGCTTCAGATCGGGGAGAAGGAGGAGATCCTATACAGGCCATTCGACACCCTGAGCTTTGGGGAACGGACCAAGATCCTGCTGGCGGTGCTGTTCGCCGGGGAGGGGGATTTCCCCCTCATTGACGAGCCCACCAACCACCTGGATTTTGCCGCCAGGGAAAGCGTCAAAAATTATCTCTCGTCCAAAAAGGGTTTTATTCTGGTTTCCCACGACCGGGAGCTGTTGGACGAGTGCATCGACCATGTGCTGGTACTGAACCGCAAGACCATCGAGGTACAGAGCGGAAATTTTTCCACCTGGTGGGAAAACAAACAGCGCCGAGATCAATTTGCCCTGAGTGAGGACGAAAAGCACCGCCGGGAAATCCAGAAGCTCCGGGAGGCGTCCCGGCGAGTCTCCGACTGGGCGGATAAAAGCGAGCGCTCCAAAATCGGCACTGACCCGCAAAGGGACCATGACCGGCAGAAAAACCGCCGCTCCTATATCGGCGCGAAGACCAAGAAAATGCAGAGCCGGTCCAAGCAGATGGAGCGGCGGATCGACCGGGAAATCCAGGAAAAGGAGGGACTTCTGCGGGATCTGGAGCGGCCGGCAGAGCTGAAGCTCACCCAGCTGGTCCACTATAAAACCGAGCTTGTCCGTCTCCAGGATTTCAGCCTCCGCTACGCCGGGATGGCGGCCCCGGTTTTTTCGGGCTTGAATCTGTCCGTCAGGCAAGGGGAACGAATCGCCCTCCACGGGGCAAACGGGTGCGGGAAGTCCACGGTCATGAAACGGATTTTGCAGGAGGCGAGTCTTTACCGCCTGGAAAACGTATATTCCGAGGCGGGGAGCTGCCAGACCGCCCCGGGACTTGTGATCTCCTATGTGGATCAGGACACTTCGGAGGTCCGGGGCGGGATTTCGGAATACTGCCGGAAGCACAATCTGGACAGAAGCCTGTTCTGCACGATCCTCCGGCAGCTGGATTTTGAACGGACCCTGTTTTTCAAGGACATGGCGGATTATTCCGAGGGACAGAAAAAGAAGGCGCTGTTGGCTGCAAGTATGGCGACTCCGGCCCATCTGTATATCTGGGATGAGCCGCTGAACTATATCGATGTGTTTTCCCGGATCCAACTGGAAAAGCTGCTGCTGGAATACCGACCCACCATGCTGTTTGTAGAGCACGACGGAAAATTCCGGGAAAACGTGGCGACGCGAGTGATTCTCCTGTGACCCGCAGGCACCGGTAAACCGGGGAGCGCGGCAAGCGCCCCCGGCTTTTCCAAACGGGGTGAAATGAGAATGTGGACTGCGGGGGCGCTCCACGCCCCCGTGGTTTTTCCAAAAGAGACTTGACAAGCGGGAAATCATTCATTATAATGATGGAGCTACGGGGTGTGGCGAAGTTTGGTATCGCGCTTGGTTCGGGACCAAGAGGCCGCGGGTTCAAGTCCCGCCACTCCGACCAGAATCCAGCCTCCGGCTTCTGCCGGAGGCTGGATTCTCATGGGGCGCAGGGACTTGAATCGTTCAACGCGACAGTCCGGTGGACTGTCGCCGGCCCGGGCTGGACCGGGCCGAACCTTTATTTTCTCCCCATAGGGGAGAAAATGGAGACAAATCCCGCCACTCCGACCATGCGGAGTGTTCATAAGGGATTTTACTTTATGAGCGCTCGATTTTTTTGTCTATAAATGAGCAGGCGGGTGCCTGCTCGTTTTTATGCCGTCTGCCGGTCGGTCAGGTACGAAACGGCTACGACCTTGTGGGCATACAACTTGGATTTTTCTTTCGGTGCACTACGCAAATTTTAGATGATTCTAGGTTTTTTCTGTTGCAAGAAGGCTCTATCTGTGCTATTCTGAGTTTATGGGAGTTTACAAAGCTTTGGCCTGCCGCAACATCAAATGGACCACATAAGGAGGAGCAAGAAAATGATTCGAGCAGATATGATTTCAACAGTTGGAAGGGAATACCTAACCAGTAATATGGAGAATGACGAGTATAGTTATCCAAAAGCATTCTCCGCTGCTTCTCTGACTTTTTGCCCCATTCAAAACAGCGCCGGGCGAAGATTTGAGAAACTCGATATTCGCTTTGTAAAAGACAATGTTTCCGTGCTGATTGAAACGAAGCAGAGCTTTACAAAGGCGGACGAAGAGCAGTTATCCGCTTATGTCGAATACGAAAAAGCGCTCACAAGAAACAAAGTTGTTGCAATACTTGCTAATACAACAAATGATAATGTTAAAGTGTGGCGTGGCGTTGTTTCGGACAGTGATCTTATGGCAGCCGAAACAGCCCTACGCTCAATGGATGAGTATGTAGATTTTTACACTTCAAAAATCAACGACAAAGAGAAGGTGATGCAGAACACCTATAAACTCAATGAAATGCTGCATCGCCATAGCATCCCAGAGAAGCTTCGCAGTCAGTTTGTCGGAACCTGTCTGCTTGCTTTGAAGAATGGCCTTGACTATTCCACGCCTTCATTGACTGCCGCACAAATCAGAACCCGAATTAAAGAGGTTTTAGAAGACCTCCTCAATTCAGATATAAACAAAGCTGAAAAATTGGCGTTGCTTAACAGAAATGTTCTCGGCGATCAGTATGTCAGGCAGCTCACTATTGCTGCTTTCAGGGAAATATTAAAATTTATCGATGATAACATTCTACCGTTTATCAATGATAAGAGTACTTCCGGCCAGGATTTGCTGAATCTGTTCTTCGTTACCTTCAATAAATACGTTGGCAAGTCGGATAAAAATCAAGCTTTTACGCCCGACCATATTACAGATTTTATGGCAAAGATCACAGGAGTAAACAAGCACTCTGTCGTACTTGATCCTTGTTGCGGCAGCGGTTCCTTCCTGGTTAGGGCCATGACGCAAGCGCTAGATGACTGTGCAACTGCCGCCGAGCAAGAAAAGGTAAAAAAGCATCAGATTTTCGGCATCGAGTTTGACGAAAATATTTACGGCCTTGCCACGACCAATATGCTGATTCACTCCGATGGAAATTCAAATATTCGACAAGGCAGTTGTTTTGCGTTGGCAGACTGGATCAAGGAAGCAAAACCAAATGTAATTCTGATGAATCCCCCTTATAATGGACAGCGTATTCATTTACCTGCAAGTTATGTAAGCACTTGGAGAAGGGATAAAAAAGAAGATCCATCAAAAGGACTGTATTTTGTAAAATTTATTGCTGATACGCTTAATTCAATTAACCATCAGGCAAAACTTGCTGTGCTGCTTCCTGTTGCCTGTGCAATCGGCACAAGTGGTGAAATAGCCCGGTTGAAGAGAGAAATTCTTGTAGAGAATACGCTTGATGCCGTTTTTACGCTGCCAAGTGATATTTTCCATCCCGGCGCCAGTGCCTCCGCATGCTGCATGGTATTCAAAATTGGGACAAAACATAACGATGTTTCAAATCCTGATACCTTTTTCTGTTATTCTCGTGATGACGGTTTCAAAAAGAAAAAGAACCTTGGTCGCGTTGAACAAGTTGACTCAGCTACTGGCAAGAGCCGTTGGGTTGAAATCGAAAAGAAATGGATTGAATCATATAGAAATCGCCGTGCTATTGATGGATTCTCTGCAACGCATAACGTAACCGGTGATGATGAATGGCTGTGCGAAGCGTATATGAAAACCGACTATACGAAGTTGACAGAACGTGATTTCCAACAAACGATAAACGACTATCTCGCTTATCTTGTAAAGGAAGGGCATAAGGTTGAAACATTGCGATTTGAGTATCATTCCGAAAAAGGACGCACAAGACCAGGCCCCCCGAAGCGGGCCGAA
>CANQXH010000048.1 GCA_947627745.1 uncultured Oscillospiraceae bacterium | reverse complement strand
AGAAAGACTTTCCGACCTATGCGCTTTTTGTCTCGTTCTTTCCCCAGCTGGTGGCGGGGCCCATCGAGCGGCCGGAAAGGCTGCTGCCCCAGCTGCGGGCGGAGCGGCCCTTTTCCCGGGAAAACCTGCGCGCCGGCGGCTGGCTGCTGCTGACCGGCTATTTCCAGAAGGTGGCGGTGGCGGACAGCCTGGCCCCCTTCGTGGACCGGGTCTACGGCGGGGAGGGGGGCGGCCCGGCGGTACTGCTGGCGACCTTCCTCTTCGGATTCCAGATTTACTGCGACTTTGCCGGTTACTCCAACATTGCCCGGGGCGCCGCCAAGCTGCTGGGCATCGATTTGACGGAAAATTTCCGCCGTCCTTTCGAGGCTACGACGGTGCGGGATTTCTGGCGGCGGTGGCACGTCAGCCTGACCTCCTGGTTTACCGACTATGTCTACATTCCCCTGGGCGGCAGCCGAAAGGGCCTCAAGCGACGGCTCATGAACCTGATGATCGTGTTTTTGCTCAGCGGCCTCTGGCACGGAGCCGGGTGGAACTTCCTTCTCTGGGGCGCCGTCCATGGACTTTATCAGGTCGGCGGGGTGCTATGGGACCGGTTCGGACCCAAGACGGTCAAATGCCCACCCTTTTTCGGGCGGCTGCGGACCTATATGCTGGTGAGCCTGCCCTGGCTGCTGTTCCGGGCCGGCTCCCTGCCGGCGGTGGGAGCCCTGCTTGCCCGGCTGTGCGGGGGATGGAATGTCTGGCCCCTGGACCTGTCTGCCCTGCTTTTGCTGACGGTGCCGCTGCTGTGCCTGCCGGCGCTGGAAAACCTGCCCCGGCTGGGGCGGGAAGGGGCCCCGGAGCGGGCGGCGCTGGCGGGATTTACGGGTGTTTTGGCGGTGGGCCTCGCCTGGCTGGCGCTGCTGGCCTCCGGCGGGGAGAACGCCTTCATTTATTTTCAGTTTTAGCCTATGAAAAAGACTTGGATTTTTTGGATCAGCCTGATTCTGCTGCTGTCGGTCCCGGCGACGCTCCTGGCCTGGGGCTTTGGCTTGCCGGCCCAGTTTGGAGACACCTTCCTGGGGGAGCTGAAGGAAAAAACCCGCCTCCTTTCCCAAACGGAGGGGAAGCGGATCGTGCTGGTAGGGGGCAGCAGTCTGGCCTTTGGGGTGGACAGCGCCCTCATAGAGCGGGAGCTGCCGGAATACCGGGTGGTCAACTTCGGCATGTACGCCGCCCTGGGTACCACGGTGATGTTGGACCTGTCGGAGCCCCTGATCCGGGAGGGGGACATTGTGATCCTCCTGCCGGAGCAGCAGAGGCAGACTCTCTCCGGCTTTTTTGACCCGGCGATCGCCTGGCAGGGGCTGGACGGGGCCTACGATCTGCTCCGGTCCCTTCCGGGGGAGAAGCTGACCCGGCTGGCCGGAGCGTTCCCGGAATTTGCCGGGGGAAAATGGGCCTATTTTTTCACGGGGACCCGGCCGGAGCCCCAGGGGGTCTACCGAAAGAGCGTTTTCAACGAATACGGCGACGTGGTCAGTCCCCTCTGCGGGGAAAACCGGATGCCGGGGGGCTTTGACGGCAACACGCCCATCGAATTTGACCCTGCCATGCTGACGGAGGACTTCGTCCGGCAGGTGGACGACTATCGCCGGGCCCTGGAGGCCCGGGGGGCCCAGGTGTGGTACGGCTTTTGTCCCATGAACGCGCTGGCGGCCCAGACCCAGGGAATTGAGGATTTCTGCCAGGTGGTGACGGAAAAGCTTGGTCTGCCCATCATGGGGGACCCCAGGGATAGTATTCTCCCCGCCGGGTGGTTTTTCGACACCAATTTCCATCTCAATTCCAGCGGAAAGACGGTATACACCCGCCTTTTGGTGCGCAACATCAAAGCCATGCTGGGGGACAGCAGTCCCACCCAAATCGCCCTGCCCGCCATGCCCGCCTGGGAGCAGACAGTGGCGGAAGGGGACAACACCGACGCCGGATGCTTTAACTATACCGAGGACGCTTCCGGCCTGACAGTGACGGGCCTGACCCCGGAGGGCCGGACCCGGCAAGCGCTGACGGTGCCCGCCTCATGGGAGGGAAAGCCGGTGGTGGCCATCGCCTCCGGGGCCTTCTCCCAGGCCCAGGTTTTGGAGCGGGTGACGGTCCAGGGCAATATCCGCTCCATCGGCGACGGCGCCTTCTCCGGCTGCGGCGCGCTGCGGGAAATTCGGCTCACCGCTACGGACCCGGAGGCCTGCCGGGTAGGGCAGGACCTGCTGGAGGGGACCTCCGCCCGAATCCTGGTGCAGGAAAAAGCCCTGCCGGATTATAAAACCAACTATTTCTGGTCAATTTATGCGGACCGGATTGACGCTTATTCGTAACTTTAAAAGGAGGCAGTGTATGGGAGGCTATTATTTGGCGGTAGATATCGGCGCGTCCTCCGGCCGGCACATTCTGGGCCATGTGGAGGATGGGCGGCTGATCCTGGAGGAGGTCTACCGCTTCGAGAACCGCCAGCTCCGCCGGAACGGCCACGACTGCTGGGATATGGGAAATCTCTGGCAGGGCATTCTGAAAGGAATGCGGGCCTGTAAGGCGCTGGGTAAAATTCCCGATACCATGGGCATCGACACCTGGGCGGTGGACTATGTGCTTTTGGACGGGGAAGGGAACCAGATCGGCGACGCGGTGGCCTACCGGGACAGCCGCACCACCGGAATGGACGCCCTGGTGGACGCCATTGTGCCCCGGAGCGAGCTGTATGCCCGCACCGGTATCCAGTACCAGACCTTCAACACCGTCTATCAGCTCATGGCTCTGAAACAGGAGCACCCGGAGCAGCTGGAGCGGGCGGAGTGCCTGCTGATGATCCCGGACTACTTTCACTATAAGCTCACCGGCGTAAAAAAGCAGGAGTACACCAATGCCACCTCCACCAGCCTGGTGAACGCGGCGGACAAGTCCTGGGATAGGGAGCTGATCGCCCGGCTGGGCCTGCCGGGGAAGCTCTTTGGGGAGCTGTCCATGCCGGGGACCGTCGTCGGGGACCTGACCCCCGAAATACAGGAAGCTGTGGGCTTCAACACCACCGTGGT
Source organism: uncultured Oscillospiraceae bacterium (assembly GCA_947627745.1). GTDB lineage: Bacteria > Bacillota > Clostridia > Oscillospirales > Oscillospiraceae > Faecousia. The sequence goes on along the minus strand of CANQXH010000048.1, from coordinate 16,423 downwards.
CCTGCCCGCCACCCACGACACCGGCTCCGCCTTTCTGGCGGTGCCTGCCCGGGACGACCGAGCGGTGTACCTGTCCAGCGGCACCTGGAGCCTGCTGGGGGTGGAAAATGAAGCGCCCATCACCACCGAGGCCAGCCGCCTGCAAAACTTTACCAACGAGGGCGGGGCCTGGCACCGGTTCCGCTACCTGAAGAACATCATGGGCCTGTGGATGATCCAGTCCATCCGCCGGGAGCTGAATGGCGTGGCCTATGTGGCGGGCAAGACCAGCGCCCATGCCGCCGGTCGGACCTATTCCTTCCCGGATCTGATCGCGGAAGCGAAAAAGGCGGCGGACTTTCCCTCCATGGTGGACGCTAACGACGAGTCCTTCCTTTCCCCCGACAGCATGATCGACGCCATCCAATCCTTCTGCGCCCAAACGGGCCAGCCGGTGCCCGCCACCGTGGGGCAAATCATGCAGACGGTGTACCGCAGCCTGGCCAGGTGCTACAAGGACGCCATTGAAGGCTTGAGCCAGCTCACGGGAAAACAATACACCAGCGTCAACATCGTGGGCGGCGGGTGCCAGGATGGCTATCTCAATCAGATGACCGCCGACGCCACGGGCCTGCCCGTCTATGCCGGCCCGGTGGAGGGCACGGCCATCGGCAATCTCATGGTCCAGATGATCGCCGGCGGCGAATTTGACAGTCTGCAATCGGCCAGAGAGGCCGTGAAAAACAGCTTTGACATCAAGGAGGTAATCCCATGTTAGTGGAAACCAAAGCCAGAGTAGGCGTATTCGCCATCGCCCTGGGGGCCTATCTACCCCAATTTCCCAGCCTGGTCCCGGAATTTCAGGGTCAGTACGCCGATTTTAAGAAGACCCTGCCGGACACGGTGGAGCTGATCGACGGCGGGCTTGTCACCACCAAGGAGCTGGCCCAGGCCGCCGGGGACAAATTCCGGGCCGCTGACGTGGACCTGGTGATCCTCCAGCTGCTGACCTACGCCACCAGCTACAATCTGCTCCCCGCCGTCCGGGATCTGGACGTGCCGGTGGTGCTGGTGAACCTGCAAAAGAAGCGAGCCCCCGACTATGCCAACACCGACACCGCCACCTGGCTGGGCCAGCTCTACGCCTGCGGCGCCGTGGGGGAGATGGTGGCCGACCTGGAGCGGGCAGGGAAGCGCCACGCGGTGATTACCGGCGTCGTCGAAGGGGGAGACCCCCACGCCCAGGCGGAGATCGAGGACTGGTGCCGGGCCGCCCAGGTCCGCCGCCGGTTCCGGGATACCAACCTGGCCCAGATCGGCCGGCCCTATCCCGGCATGATGGACCTGTATATCGACGAGACCAATCTGTACCACCGGATGTGGCTCTACACCAAGCAGTTCGACTGGGAGAAGATGTGGGCCATTGCCGACCACATCACCGACGAGGCCGCGATCCATGCCAAGGCCCAGGACATTCTGGACACCTTCGACATCGAGGGCGGCGGCACCATCGAAAAGGTCTGGGACATGGCAAAATATGTGGTGGCCTTCGAGCAGTGGGTCAAGGACGAGAAGCTGGGCTTCGTGGCCTCCCACTATGACGGCTTTGCCCAGGGCGTGGCGGGCAAGCTGGATTCCATGCTGATCCCCGCTTTCTCCATGCTCATCAAGCAGGGCACCGCCTGCGCCGTGGAGGGGGATATCAAGGTGGCCATGGCCATGAGCATCCTTAAGACCATTTCCGGCACGGGCCAGCTCTCCGAGATGTACTCCATCGACTTTGACCAGGATATCTGCATCATCGGCCACTCCGGCTCCGGGGACGCGGACATCTCCCAGGCCAAAAAGCCCACCATGAAGATCGTCCCCGTGTTCCACGGGAAGACCGGCGGCGGCTATTTGACCCAGTTCTATCCTCCGGCGGGTCCCGTGACCTATCTCGGCATCACCCAGGACCGGGACGGGCACTTCAAATTCGTGGCGGCGGAGGGCGTCAACGAGGAGGGCCCCATCTTCACCTTCGGGGACACCAATATGCGCACGCGCTTCGCCTGCGGCGCACGGGAGTTCTGCAACCGGTGGAGCGAGGCCGGCCCCACCCATCACATGGCCGCCGCCGTGGGCCGCCATATCGACACCATTTTAAAGGTTGCCAAGATCTTCAACGTCCCCGTGGACGTCATCACCCGATAATTTTAATAGGAGGATACCAAAATGAACGTATTGGACGCGGAATTTGTAAAGGGCTTCATGCGCATGGCCGACGACGGCTGGCGGCAGGGCTGGCATGAGCGCAACGGCGGCAATCTGAGCTATCGGATCCGGCCCGAGGAGGTCGAGTCCGTCCGGGAGGAGCTTCATCCTGGGCAGTGGCGGCCCATTGGCACCAGCGTGCCCAAGCTGGGCGGGGAGTACTTCCTGGTCACCGGCTCCGGAAAGTTCATGCGCAATGTCACCGTCAAGCCCGCCGACTCCTTCTGCATCATCGAGCTGGACCAGGCGGGGGAGAATTACCGGATCTGCTGGGGCCTGGTAAACGGCGGGCGGCCCACCAGCGAGCTGCCCACCCATCTGATGAACCATGAGGTGAAGTTTACCGCCACCGGCGGCAGGCACCGGGTCATCTACCATGCCCACCCGGCCAATACCATCGCCCTGACCTTCGTCCTGCCCCTGACCGACGAGGCTTTCACCCGGGAGCTGTGGGAAATGGCCACGGAGTGCCCCGTGGTGTTCCCCGACGGCATCGGCGTGGTGCCCTGGATGGTTCCCGGCGGCCGGGACATCGCCGTGGCCACCTCCGAGCTGATGAAGAAATACGACGTGGCTATCTGGGCCCACCATGGCATGTTCTGCTCCGGGGAGGACTTCGATCTGACCTTCGGCCTGATGCACACCGTGGAAAAATCGGCGGAGATCTTGGTGAAGGTCCGCTCCATGCAGGACTACAAGCGCCAGACCATCACCCCTGACGATTTTCGGCATTTGGCGAAGGACTTCGGCGTGAAGCTGCCGGAAAAGTTCCTGTTTGAAAAGTAAAGTTTTGAGCCTCCACCGACCGGCGGAGGCTCAGATTCTTGATACGGCGAAGCCCTCCCGCGCCGCTGATGGCAGCGGGGCAGGAGGGCTTATTATGACAGCTTTTTAGGAGCGGCGGGGCGGCGCCCTCAGGCGTCTTCCCGCTGCTCCCCTTTTTCGCCGTATTCGGCCAGGAAGGCCAGGAGCTGGTCCGCCGGGACGCCGTACAGCCGGGCCAGCCAGCGGGCCTTGTCGTTGGAACTCAGAATAGCGGCGATCTCCTCCCGGGTGGGATTTTTTTCCACGAACCAGTAGGTAAGGGCCAGAAAGGTGGCGCCGGCCAGGTCCGCTTCATATGCCCCGCAGTCGGGAAACCGGCGGCGATAGCAGCTTTGGAAGGTGGACCGGAGGGTTTGGGGAAGATCCAGATGATCCGTCCGCAGGCGCATCATGACGCCCAGCAGCTGGCGGTTCTGGGGCTCCAGCAGCGCCGAAAGCTCCGAATAAGGGCTCGCCCCGTCGTACATCAGCGCCATATAGGCCTGGGCCATGGCGTCCGAGAGAAGCTGATTGATGGCCTCCGCCACCTCGAATTTGTCCCGGAAGTAGCGGTAAAAGGTGGCCCGCTGAATGTGGGCCTCCTGGAGGATGCTCTGCACCGTGATCTTGGGGAACGGAACCTCCAGCAGAATGCGGTACATGGCCTCGCAGATATTCTGCCGCATCCGCTGGTTGTGGACCTCATACTGCTTCATTTCCGGATCCCTCCCGTGTTTTTCTCTATTATAAAAGTTTTTCATGGGAAAAACAAGGCTTTTTTTCTATTTGTACAAGAATTACAAATTTTGTGCTCCATAAACGACATTTACACATAAATTTTTCAAATTTGAACAAAACAATGTTATTTGTCTTTTGATATTTCTTAATAAAAATGATATAATTTAGTCAAATCGTACAGTCCGCCGGGCCGGTCACGGCCTCGCGGGCCTTGCGAGAGAAGAATTTAAGGAGGAACGCGCATGAAAACGAAAAACAAGGGCCTGTGGAAGGGCTTAACCAGCCTCTTCGCCTTCGTCCTGGCGTTCGCCATGGTCGTGGGCATGATCCTGGAAGCCAACGCGGGCACCATCGACACCTACATTGGAACCCAAAGCTCCAAGTTCGAGTCGGTGGACAATCCCGACGATCCCCTGTACGACAAGTTTAAGCCCTCCGACGAGGTGCTGAACTCCGACGGCACGGGCAATTCCCATGCCCTCATCCAGAAGGCCATCAACCTGAACCGGGAAGAGGTCCAGGAGGGCGCTGTGTTGCTGAAGAACAACGGCGTTCTGCCGCTGGCCTCCGGCTCCGCTGTCACCCTGTTCGGCATCCGCTCCCACGTCAACCTGCTGGGCTCCAGCTTTGGCGTGAAGGTTTGGGGCCCTGTGATCACCCTGGAGCAGGCTCTGAGCCAGAATAAGACCGACTTCGCCCACACCATCTCTCGGGCGGTCACCCAGGACCGTGCCACCGGCACCGTCTCCATCCAGAACACGGTGGACGGCTGGTCCGGCGACGAGTTCGACTTTGAGGGCGCGGGCTACACCGTGAACCCCACCATGGTGGCTGTTTACGACGCCCTGGGCGAGAAGTATCCTCATGCCGAGAACGAAGGCGCGGCGGAGGTCTATGATCCCGGCGAGCCCTCCCTGGCGGATATCGCCGGCGTCAACGGCGACTATGCCTCCAGCTTCGCCCAGTATGGCGACGCGGCCATCGTGGTTCTGGCCCGTCCCAGCGCGGAGCAGACCGACTACCTGCCCGGCGGCGTGGTGGAAGGCCTGGGCTTTGAGGAGCCTCTGGCTCTGACCAAGAACGAGCGGGACATCATTGAGACCGCTAAGCAGTGCTCCGACAAGGTCATCGTCCTGATCAGCAGCTCCTCTTCCGTGGAGATCGGCGATCTGAAGAACGATCCCGACATCGACGCCATCATGTGGATCGGCGCTCCCGGCGCCTACGGCATGCTGGGCGTGGCCGACATCCTCTCCGGCAAGGTCAGCCCCTCCGGCGGTCTGTTCGACATTTTCGCTATTTACAACATGTCCGCCCCTGCCATGCAGAACATGGGCAAGTACTACTACACCAACACCTCCGATGTCATCACCCGTTCCGGCGGCGTGCTGAGCTTCACCCCCGGCGCCTATGTGATCGAGGCTGAAGGCATGTATGTCGGCTACCGGTACTATGAGACCCGGTACTACGACGCGGTGATGGGCAAGGGCAACGCCACTTCTCCCGTGGGCGCTTACGCCTCCACCACCGAGTGGAACTACGACAACGAAGTGGCCTACGGCTTCGGCTATGGCCTGAGCTACACCACCTTCACCCAGGAGTTTGAGGGCGAGCCGGTATTCTCCGCCACCGTGGATGAGAACGGCGTGCCCACCGCCACCGCTACCTTCAACGTAAAGGTCACCAACACCGGCAACGTGGCCGGCAAGACCTCCGTGCAGATCTACGGCCAGGCTCCTTACACCGAGGGCGGCCTGGAGAAGTCCGCCATCCAGCTCCTCAACTTTGAGAAGTCCTCTGTCCTCCAGCCCGGCGAGTCCGAAGTGGTCACCGTGGTGGTGGATCTGGAGTACATCGCCAGCTATGACGAGGAGTACGACAACGGCGACGGCACCTACGGCACCTACGTCATGGATCCCGGCGACTACTACTTCGCCGCCGGCAACGGCGCCCACCTGGCTCTGAACAACATTCTGGCCGCCCAGGGCGTGGCTGCCGACAAGCTCTCCGGCGAGGGCGTCGCCGCCATGGCTTACAAGAAGACCATCGACGAGAGCTTTATTTCCCGCACCGCTTTTGGCATTTCCAAGACCGGCGCCAAGATCTCCAACCAGCTGCCTTACTCCGACTGGAACTACTACCAGCCCGGCGAGGTCACCTACCTGTCCCGTACCGACTGGGCCGGCACCTTCCCCAAGACCTATGATTCCATGACCCTGACCAACCAGGATCTGATTGACGATCTGAACGGCCACCTGTACACCATCAAGACCGATGACGATGTCTCCGGCATCACCTGGGGCAAGGACAGCGGCATCAACTTCTATGAGATGTACGGCACCGACTACGACGATCCCAAGTGGGACCAGCTGCTGGATCAGCTGACCCTGAAGGAAGCTCAGTATCTGGCCACCTTCGGCGGCCCCACCTTCCCGGCTCTGGAGTCCATCGGCATCGTGGAGACCTACGTTACCGAGAACGCCGGCAACGGCGTGGCGGTGAACCTGAACGCCTCCAAGGATACCGGCGCCCCCTGGAACATTCCCGCTACCGATCCCAACGGCAACTGGCATCCCGAAGTGTTTGCCAACGCCCCCATGGCCGCCTCCACCTTCAATCCCGATCTGATGCGGCGCCTGGGCGAGTTCACCGGTGAAGAGTCCCTGTTCGTGGGCATTCCCATCCTGTGGGGCCCCGGCCTGAACACCCACCGGCACGCTTACAACGGCCGGAACGGCGAGTACTACTCCGAGGATCCCATCCTGTCCGGCGTTGCCGCCATGGAGTTTGCCATCGGCGCTCTGGACTACGGCCTGGTTGCCGCGCCCAAGCACTTCGCCTTCAACGACCAGGAATCCGAGCGTGGCGGCGTGTCCCCCTACATGACCGAGCAGCGCGCCCGTGAGGTGGAGCTTCGCGCTTACCAGTACGCTTTTGAAGCCACCAAGTACGACACCGCCGACTACAATGCCGGTATGCGTGGCCTGATGACCTCCTTCTCCAAGATCGGCGGCATCGAATGCACCACCAGTAAGGGCCTGATGACCGAGATCCTCCAGAAGGAATGGGGCTTTATCGGCTATGCCGTTACGGACATTTACGATGACACCGACCTGTACGGCGCGGTTCTGTCCTCCGGCGTCACCTGCTACGATACCCGTGGTCAGTCCGGCTTCTACACCAGCACCACCCTGGAGAACTCCTTCCTGTTCCAGGGCCAGGTGGATGGCAACAAGGTCAGCGAGACCCTCCTGAACGGCGACGCGACCTTGCAGCGGGCGGTGAAGGATTCCGTCCATAAGATCCTCTTCGCCCTGTCTGAGAGCCATCTGATGAACCGGTACAACAGCACCACAAGGATCGTCTCCTTGATGACCCCGTGGCGGGCTGCCTACTATGCCGTCATTGCCGTCTCCGCCGTTCTGATGGTCCTGTGCGGCGCGATGTATGTCCTCGCCGCCCGGAATGACAAGGAGACTGTGAAGAAGGGCTCCGTGATCGCGCTGGTGGCTGGCGTGGCCGGCCTGGCCGGTGTGATCGCCATGATCATCTCCAGCACCATGAGTACCGCCAATGCCTTGGTAGATCTGCCGCAGCTGATCGTCGCGGGCGTGGTTGGCGTCGCGCTCTGCGCCGTTGCGTACCTGGTGAAGAACGACTATGTGAGCCTGGCCTCCTCCGTGGGCGCCGTGCTGCTGTTCGTCTACGCGCTGGGCAACACCCTGGCTGCCCGGGTGCTGATGATTGCCGGCCTGTTCTCCTACAACCAGGGCAACACGGAAGGCTGGAATGTCTTCTATGTGGTCATCGCCAGCGTGGTCCTCTTCGTGGTGGCCTGCGTGGCGTTGATCGTGGATTCCTTCCTGAAGCCCAAGAAGAAATAATCTCCCGCATTGATCCCGACTCTGGCGCCCCTTCGGGGGCGCCAGGGTTCGCACCTGTCCGGCGGGGCAGGTATCTTTGCACTTTGTGAAAGGAGAGACGCCCATGCGCAAGCAAACCCTACTCAACCAAGGCTGGAAATTTACTTACCATGACGGGACCGTTCAGGATGTGGACATTCCCCACACCTGGAACAATATCGACGGCCAGGACGGCGGCAACGACTACTGGAGAGGCACCTGCTCTTACAGCAAGACCTTTCCCAAGCCCGCGTTTGACGCGGAGCGGGAAGTCGTCTATCTGGAGTTCCGGGGCGTCAACGCCTCTGCCAAGGTGGTCCTCAACGGAACCACCGTCATGACCCACGACGGCGGCTACTCCACCTTCCGGGCAGACATCACGGCGCTGCTGAAGGAAGAGAACGAGCTGTATGTGGAGGCGGACAACTCCGTCAACGACCGGGTGTACCCCCAGAAGGCGGACTTCACCTTCTATGGCGGCATCTACCGGGACGTGTATCTTATTGTTGCAAACAAATGTCATTTTGACATGGATTATTTTGCCGGGCCCGGCGTCGCGGTGACCCCCACCGTCGCGGGCAGCGACGGCTCCGTCCGGGTGCAGACCTGGACCAACTGCGAAAAAGGCAAGGTTTCTGTGGCCCTTCTGGACGGCGAGGGAAAGACCGTCGCCGAAGGGGAGGGAACGGATGTGACCCTGACCATTCCCAAGGTCCACCTGTGGGACGGGGTGGAGGACCCCTACCTCTACACCTGTAAGGCTGTTCTCTCCGCCGAGGGGGAGGATAAGGATGAGATCTCCACTTCCTTCGGCGTCCGCACCTTCCGGGTGGATCCCAAGGAGGGCTTCTTCCTCAACGGTCGGAGCTATCCCCTCCGGGGCGTTTCCCGCCACCAGGACTGGAAGGGCATCGGCAACGCCCTGACCAAGGAGCACCACGAGACCGATATGGCCATCATCAAGGAAATGGGCGTGAACACCATCCGCCTGGCCCACTATCAGCACGATCAGTATTTTTATGACCTGTGCGACAAGGAAGGCATGGTGGTCTGGGCGGAGATTCCCTACATCTCCGAGCATATGCCGAATGGCCGGGAGAACACCATCTCCCAGATGAAGGAGCTCATCGTCCAGAACTACAACCATCCCAGCATCGTCACCTGGGGCATCTCCAACGAGATCACCATCTCCACCAAGGACAAGGCCGACATGCTGGACAATCACCGGGTCCTGAACGACCTGATCCACCAGATGGATCCCACCCGGCCCACTACCCTGGCCTGCTACGCCATGTGCGGCCCCTTCAACAAGGTGGCCCACCTGTCCGACCTGGTGAGCTGGAATCTGTACCTGGGCTGGTATGTGCCGGGTCTGTTCCTCAACGACCTTTGGATCGATTTCTTCCATGCGGTGTACCCCAACCGGTGCCTGGGCTACTCGGAATACGGCTGCGAGGCCATGACCAACCTCCACTCCAGCCATCCCAAGCGGGAGGATCAGACGGAGGAATACCAGTGCGTGTACCACGAGTACCTGCTCAAGTGCTTTGAGAAGCGGCCGTTTATGTGGGCCACCCATGTCTGGAATATGTTCGACTTTGCCGCCGACGCCCGGGATCAGGGCGGCGAGCCCGGCATGAACCACAAGGGCCTGGTGACCTTCGACCGGAAGATCCGGAAGGACAGCTTCTACCTGTATAAGGCCTACTGGACCAAGCAGCCCTTTGTCCACATTTGCTCCAAGCGGTATGTGGACCGCTGCGAGGACACCACCATGGTCAAGGTCTACTCCAACTGCGGCCGGGTCAAGCTCCTGGCCAACGGCAAGCAGGTGGCGGAGCTGGCGGGGGACAAGGTCTTCACCTTCCAGGTGCCCCTGAAGGGGGAGGTCAAGCTGGAGGCCATCGCGGGCTCTAGCCATGACGAGGCGGTCATCCGCCATGTGGACGCCCCCAATCCCGATTACGTCCTGAAGAAGGGCGAGGGCGTGGGCAAAAACTGGGTATGAGTTTGGAAATGGGTCCCCTCGGCGAATGCCGCGGGGACGGGAAATGTAAAATATCTAGTTAGGAGAGATCATATGAGCAACCAAGAGAACGACGGCATGAACCGAGCGAAGTTCTATCAGCTGGCGCTGTTCCCGCTGAACAACGGCGCGACCAACGTGTACTTTGTGCTGATTCTCAGCTATATTGCCACTTTTGGCAGCAAGGTGCTGGGGCTGATCGCCATTTTCGCCTCCGTTATGGTCACGGGAATGCGGGTCTTCGACGCGGTCACCGATCCCATCATCGGCGCGCTGATGGACAAGACCGTTACAAAGTTCGGCAAATTCCGTCCCTTTATGGTCATTGGCTCCGCGATTATGGCGGTGTCCGTGATCTGCCTGTATGTCCTGACCCCCTTCGTGCCGGAGAGCATGATGTGGCTGCGCTATACCCTGTTTATCGTGCTCTACGCGGTGTGGGTCATTGGCTACACCTTCCAGACCTCCGTCACCCGTTCCGCCCAGGCGGTGCTGACCAACGATCCCAAGCAGCGGCCGCTGTTTACGATCTTCAACACCATCGGCTCCCTGGCCGGCATGGGCGCCATGCAGTTCATTGGCCCCATCCTGGCGGGCGACGGTATTTTTGGCGACTATAACCAGACCTGGTTCGCGGTCATGACCCCCATCGGCATCGCTGTCTCCGTTCTGCTGACCTTCCTGGCCATCATCGGCATTTGGGAAAAGGACCAGCCCAAGTACTTTGGCCTTGGCGCCGCGAAGCAGGAGCAGGTCCGTATTTCCGAATATGTGGGGATCATTCGCAAGAACAAGCCTCTGCAGCGGCTGATGGTCGCCGGCGGCGGCTGCAAGCTGGCGCTGTCCATCGCCACCAACGTCACGGTCCTTTGCATGCTCTACTCCAGCATGATGGGCAGGTATGATACGCTGTATCTGCCCATGATGGTCCTGGGCTATGTGTTTGCGGTGCCATTCTTCCTGCTGACGGTCCGCACCTCTCAGAAGAAGGGCCAGAAGGCCAGTCTGGTTCGCTATGTCTCCGTGGCGCTGATTTGCTACGTGGGCGTGCTGGTGCTGCTCCTGTTGTGGAATCAGGGGAATCCTGCCTTCAACCTGAACATCTATGAGGTTGACGCTGCAGGCGATTTCCATCTGACGATTAACCTGTACACGATCCTGTTCATCCTGTTCTTTGGCGTCGGCTATGGCGCTTACTACTCCACTGCCGATATGCCCATCCCCATGGTGGCGGACTGCGCCGACTATGAGACCTACCGCTCCGGCAAGTTCATCCCCGGCATCATGGGCACGCTGTTCTCCCTGGTGGATAAGCTGGTTTCCTCCCTGTCCGCCACGGTGGTTTCCATTGCCCTGCTGTTCATCGGCATTTCGGATCTGCCCACCAAGACCACGCCCTATGCGCCCGGTATGAACTGGGTGGTCATCGTCCTGTTCTGCATCATCCCCATGGTGGCTTGGGCGTTGACGTTGTGGGCCATGAAGAGCTATGAGCTGGACGGCAAGCGGGTCAAGACCATCCAGGCGGTGAACGCCGCCCGGAAGAAGGCCATTGCCGAGGGTATGTCCCTGCAGGAGGCTATGGACACCATCACCGACGAGACCGTTGCGCAATAATCTTCCGAAAGGAGACAAACTATGAAAAGTTCGTTTCGCTGGTACGGCGAGAGCGATCCCGTGACCCTGGACGAGATCCGTCAGATCCCCGGTATGCGCTCCATCGTGTCCGCCGTCTATGACGTGAAGCCCGGCGAGGTCTGGCCCGAGGAATCCATCAAGCATCTGGTGGACCTGTGCGCCGAACACGGCCTGGTCTTCGACGTGGTGGAGTCCATCCCCGTCACCGAGGAGATCAAGCTGGGCCGCCCGGAGCGGGACCGCCATATCGCCAACTACTGCGAATCCATCCGCCGCTGCGCCAAGTACGGCATCAAGTGCGTGACCTACAATTTCATGCCCGTCTTTGACTGGACCCGGACCCAGCTGGACAAGAAGGCCCCCGACGGCTCCACTAGCCTTGTCATGTACTGGGACCAGATGAAGGGCCTGGATCCCCTGAAGGACGATATCCATCTGCCCGGCTGGGACTCCAGCTACACCCAGGACCAGGTCCGGGATCTGATCCGGGCTTACAGCGAGCTGGGGGAGGAGGGCCTTTGGGCCAACATCGAGTACTTCCTGAAGCGGGTCATCCCCGTGGCGGAGGAGTGCGGCGTGGTCATGGCCCTCCATCCGGACGATCCCCCGTACCCCATCTTCGGGCTGCCCCGGGTCATCACCAAGGAGGAGAATCTGGACCGGTATCTGTCCATCGTGGACAGCCCCTCCAACACCCTGTGCCTCTGCACCGGCTCTTTGGGCTGCTCCCCGGCCAACGACATTCCCCGTCTGGTCCGCAAGTATTCCGCCATGCACCGCATCGGCTTTATGCACATGCGGAACGTGAAAATTCTGCCGGACACCTCCTTCGAGGAGAGCGGGCACCTGTCCCAGGCGGGCTCTCTGGACATGAACGCCATCGTCAAGGCTCTGGTGGAGACCGGCTTTGAGGGCTACTTCCGTCCGGACCATGGCCGGATGATCTGGGGCGAGACCGGCAAGCCGGGCTACGGCCTGTACGACCGGGCCCTGGGCAGCGCCTACCTGAACGGCCTGATCGAGGCCAACGGCGGCACCATTGAAACCGTTTAACTTTATCCTTTGGAGGTAATTTGCAATGATCGATCTTCCCCTGAATGTGGATTTCACCGGTAAAGTCGTGGTCATCACCGGCGCCGGCGGCGTGCTCTGCGGCACCATGGCCAAGGCCTTTGCCCAGGCCGGCGCGAAGGTCGCCGCGCTGGACCTGAACGAGGCCGCCGTCCAGGCGGTCGCCGACGAGTGCAAGGCCGAGGGCTACACCTGCGTGGGCTACAAGGCCAACGTCCTGGAGCCGGAGAGCCTGGAGGCCGTCCATCAGCAGGTGCTGAAGGACCTGGGCCCCTGCGACATCCTGCTCAACGGTGCCGGTGGCAACAATGCCCGGGCTCAGACCACCAACGAGTATCAGCACGAGGCCAAGGAGGGTGACAAGACCTTCTTTGATCTGGACGCTGGCGGCGTGGACTTCGTGTTCAAGCTGAACTTCCAGGGCACCCTGCTGCCCACCCAGGTCTTTGCCAAGGACATGGTGGAGCGGAAGCACGGCGTGATCCTGAACATCTCCTCCATGAACGCCTATATCCCCCTGACCAAGATCCCCGCCTACTCCGGCGCCAAGGCCGCGGTGTCCAACTTCACCCAGTGGCTGGCCACCCACTTTGCCGGCACCGGCATCCGCTGCAACGCCATTGCCCCCGGCTTCCTGGTGTCCAACCAGAACCGGGCCCTGCTGTTCAACCCCGACGGCACCCCCACCGCCCGGACCGCCAAGATCCTGGCCGGGACGCCTATGAACCGCTTCGTGGAGAGCGAAGAGCTCCTGGGCGGCGTGTTCTTCCTGTGCGACGACAAGGCTTCCAGCGCCGTCACCGGCGTGGTGCTGCCCATCGACGCGGGCTTTGCCGCCTACTCCGGCGTGTAAGCCGCTTCCAAAACAGTAAACAGGCCCCGCCGCCGGCGGGGCCTGAATTTTCGCGAATTGAAATCGTTTCTCTCAAAAAGCCTTGGTTTTACGGACGGTTTCCTGGGGTGACAAGATAAAATGCCCATTCCACCAAAATTCGCCTTACAAGGGGTGTTGTTTTCAGGGCAAAAAGGTATAATCTATCCAAAAGACACGCTGGAGGAATGAAGATATGGATCAGATCGCAATCGGTAGATTTATATTCAAAAAGCGGAAAGAACGAAATTTAACGCAAGAGCAACTTGCCGAACGGCTGGGCGTTTCCAATAAAACGATTTCAAAATGGGAAACAGGAAAGTGTATGCCCGATTACTCCATTATTAGGCCCTTGTGTCAGGAATTAAATATTACGTTAGCGGAATTGCTTGATGGAGGAGAAGATGAAAAGAGCATCCATCCATACGATCATCAGCGGATCCTGAAAATGATGAAAGAAGCGCGAGACCTAAAAAATAAGAAATTCATGCTTATTGGCATTGTAGTATCCCTTTCGGGAATCGTTTTTCTGATCTTTTCACAGTTCATTGGCGGAACGGATATGCAAGAGATACTTTCTGGTTTCGCGTTTGGCATTTCTTTTCCGCTTATGCTGCTGGGAATGATCCTTATTATACGGTCAAAATGCCGGAAAGGGAAGGATTTATAAATGAGCAAAAAAAGAATTCTATTATTTTGGGGCATTGCGTTTGCGCTGGCCGGTATAATTTGTCTGGCTCTTTGTATTTTTCAAGATGGAAAAAATCAAATTTTGTTGAATGCGGGATTGATGGCTAATTCAATCGCGTTTGTAATAAATTGCGTCGCAAATAGGAAGGAAAAATGAAGTAAAATTTCCTTCAAATTTCCAAAAAAATAGCCATTGCCGCCCCCAGCCGGGGGCGGCAATAGCTAAGGCTCCTTCCGCAAAAACATAACCATTGCCGCCCCAGTCGGGGCGGCAAAAGCTAAAGCTTCTTCCGCAAAAACATAACTATTGCCGCCCCAGTTGGGGCGGCAATAGCTATAACTCCTTCCGCAGGGCCTTGTAGATCAGGTCCATGTTCAGGCTCTCCCGGAGGACCTGGGCCAGCTTGTCATACTGGCGCTGCTTGTAGGCGGTGGCGTCGAAGGCTTGGAGCTGGGAAAAATCCACGCCCTTTTTCCGGCAGAGGGATTGGAGCAAAGCGTCCGCGATCCCCGGGGCGTCGAACAGCCCGTGAATGTAGCTGCCGTAGACCTCCCCTTGACAGACAATGGGGGGCAGCGCCTCCCCGGACCGGCCCATGTGGATTTCGTAGCCCTGATACCGGAGCCCGGTCAGGGGGGACAGCAGCCCGGGAAGAATGCCAAACCTGCCGCTGACCTGGGACTGGACCTTCTCCCCGTGAAAAACCGTGTCCAGATTCAGCAGGCCCATGCCCCGTACCGTCTGGGGACTGCCCGCTTCCACCCCTTCCGGGTCGGAAATAGTCCTGCCCAGCATTTGATAGCCGCCGCAGATCCCAAATATCGGCGTGCTGCTGGCCGCCGCCTTCAATACGGCGGCCTCCAGGCCGCTCTGCCGTAGCCAGAGCAGGTCGGAAACGGTGCTTTTGGTGCCGGGGAGGAAGATCAGATCCGGCTGCCGCAGCTGGTTCACCCGCTCCACATACCGCACCGACACGTTGGCGTACCGCTCCAGGGGGGAAAAGTCGGTGAAATTGGAGATCCGGGGCAGGCGGATCACGGCGATATCGATCAGCTTTTGCTCCTCCCTGCGGGAAAAGCGGTCGCTAAGACTGTCCTCGTCGTCGATGTCCACCTGGGTAAAGGGCACGACCCCCGCCACCGGCACGCCGCAAAGAGCCTCCAGCTGCTTTAGTCCCGGCTCCAGAATGGCCCGGTCCCCCCGGAATTTATTGATGATGGTGCCCTTGATTCGGGCCCGCTCTTCCGGCTCCAGCAGGGCCACGGTGCCGTAGAGCTGGGCGAAGACCCCGCCTCGGTCGATGTCGCCCACCAGGAACACCGGCGCGTCCGCCATGCGGGCCATGCCCATGTTCACGATGTCGTCGCCTTTGAGATTGATTTCCGCCGGGCTCCCGGCCCCCTCGATGACGATGATGTCGAATTCCGCCGCCAGGGAACGATAGGCCTCCAGAATGGCGGGAATGTATTCCCGCTTCCGGCGGTAGTAGTCCATGGCCCGCATATTGCCCTGAACCTGCCCGGCGACGATGACCTGACTGCCTACGTCGGTGGTGGGCTTCAGGAGAATGGGATTCATCCGCACGTCGGGGGCGATGCCAGCCGCCTCCGCCTGGACCACCTGGGCCCGGCCCATCTCCCCGCCGTCGGCGGTGATGAAGGAATTGAGGGCCATATTTTGGCTCTTAAAGGGAGCCACTCGGTAGCCGTCCTGGCGGAACAGGCGGCACAGCCCGGCGGCGATCAGGCTCTTGCCGGCGTTGGACATGGTACCCTGGATCATAATGGAGTATGCCATAGATCTACCTCAGTTTTGAAAGGTGAAGATGTATACCGGATTCTGCCCCATCATCAGATGGTACGGCCCGGTCTTTTTGTCCCGTGCCACCGTGACGCAGACCGCCTCGGCGCTGGCAAAGTCCGCCATGGCGGCGCTCAGCAGCCCCACAGATTCCAACGTGATGGCGGTGGCGACGATCCGGGCCTTGGGATTTTTCTCCCGAATCAGCTCCAGGATCGCGGGCAGATCCCGCCCGGCCCCGCCTAGAAACACATGGCTCGGCGGCGGCAGGGTCCGGCACGCCTCCGGGGCGGCCCCGGCCACAGGGATCAGGTTTTCCAGCAGGAACCGCTCCCGGTTTTTTTCCAGCAGGTCCAGGGCATCTGTTCTTTTCTCAATGGCGTATACCTGTCCTTTTGGAACGGAGAGCGCCATTTCCACGGACACCGAGCCAGTGCCGGCCCCCACATCCCAGCACACGCCATCCTCCGGCAGCGCCAGCTTGGACAGACACACCGCCCGCACCTCGCTTTTGGTCATGGGGATTCCCTCGCCACGGAGAAACGCTTCGTCGGGTAGGCCGATGGCCGCCCGCCAGGGCTTGTCATGCTGGATCAGGGCCACGCTGAGGGAGGGGAAGGACCGCTCCTGGAGTTCCCGGGCCGGGGCGG
>CANQXH010000047.1 GCA_947627745.1 uncultured Oscillospiraceae bacterium | reverse complement strand
GTCCCCTCAACTGGCAGTCCCCAAAACAGGTGCTTTCCAATTCCCCTTCTTTGTAACATATCATTGACAAACCAACAAGAAGCAACCGAACCCACCAAGCGATGGTCAAACCGGTGATCTCCGATTTTAAAGGTAGCGGGCGCGGCTTGCGCCGCGCCCGCGTTTGATTCAGCCTTCGTCCTTCTTGGTTTTTCTGGGCCTTTTGGCCGACCCGGCACCGTCCTGCTGCCTGCTGATCATTTTGTGCAGAGCGGTCAGGGCGTCGTTGAGGCCGCCCAGGTGGTCGATTAGGCCGGACCGGACCGCTTCCCGGCCATAGAGGATGGTCCCCACATCCGTGGCCATTTCTCCCGTCGCCATCATAAAGCCCTCGAAATCCTCCTTGGAGATTTTGGAGTTTGCTGTCACAAATTCCGTGATCTGCTCCTGGATCCGCTGAAAATAGCGAAAAGTCTGGGGCGCCCCCACCACCAGCCCCGTCATTCGGACCGGATGGATCGTCATGCTGGCGGTGGGGGTGATGAAGGATTTCTTGGCGCACACCGCCAGAGGGATGCCGATGGAGTGACCGCCTCCCAGTACCAGGGATACCGAGGGCTTCTTCATCCCCGCGATCATCTCCGCGATGGCCAGGCCCGCCTCGATGTCGCCCCCCACGGTGTTGAGCAGAAGCAGCAGCCCGTCGATCTCGTCGCTCTCCTCGATCCCCGCAAGCAACGGCAGAACATGCTCATATTTTGTGGTTTTCGCGTTGTCCGGGGCGATCTGATGCCCCTCCACCTGGCCGATGATGGTCAGGGTGTAAATATTGCCGTTTCTGCTCCGGGTCAGATCGGAGCCCAGCTCAACGACCTGCTCCCGCTCCTCTTTTTTCTGCTCCGGCTCTTTTGACTCCTGCATAGCAAGTACCTCCTGTTTTTTCATTAGGATAACCCGTTTTTTTCAGGAAATTCGCGGTTGCAAGCGGGAGACTTTTGAAGTATAATAGGAGCCGGTGATGGAAATGTCTGGAAAAACCAACGCCCTGCGTCTGGTGGAGGCGGCGAAGATCCCCTGCAGGGAGCTGACCTATGACTATGACGAAAAGGATCTGAGCGGGGTCCACGCCGCCCAGGCTATGGGGCTTCCCGCCGACCAAGTCTTTAAGACGCTGGTGGCCCGGGGGGAGCGAACCGGAATCAATGTCTTTTGCATCCCCGTGTGCCGGGAGCTGGATCTGAAACTGGCCGCCAAGGCCGCCGGGGATAAAAATATGGAGCTGGTTCCCGTCAAGGAGCTGCTCTCCCTCACCGGTTATATCCGGGGCGGGTGCAGCCCGGTGGGGATGAAAAAGCGCTATCCCACCTTCTTGGACGAGCATTGTCTCGACTTTTCGGAGATCGCCGTTTCCGCCGGAGCCCGGGGAAAGCAGATGCTGCTCTCCCCCAGGGCGCTGGGCGCGCTGGTGGGAGCCCCTTTTGTTCAACTCACCGGTGATTGAGGTACGCACAATGAAAAAAATTCTGATTGGCGCGCTGATTGCCGCCCTTGTGCTCTCCGGCTGTCAGGGGCTCTTTCCGGCGGTCCCCGCTTTCGGAGAAACCACGCCCGCCACCCCGCCGGATGTCACCCGGCAGGCCACCGTTTCCCCCAACACAGTGTCTCCAACTACCCCTTCCACGGCCACGCCGCCGGATCCGGCGGCGCGCAGCGCCGTCAAGCTGCGGGATCTGACCGACCGGTTCAACGCCCTGGACAGATCCCAGTGGCGCGGCTATTGGGAGGAGAAGTGCCAGTATTCTAAGGACAGCGCCGACGAAACCAACGCCGCCATGCTGGAAATGACCCTGGAGGACTATCAAGCCCTCAAGGCCTATGTCCTGCCCCGCATCGCGGAATATGAGGCCAGTCAGACGCCTACGCCTTCCACGGAAACGGATCCCTCCGCTCCGTCCGAGGAGAATACCGCGCCGCCCACCGAACCCCCGGCGACCGAGACTCCTCCGCCGGCAACTACGGATCCTCCTACGGAAGCCACAGATCCCCCTACGGAAGCAACGGCTCCACCCACGGATCCTGTGTCAAATCCCGGCGGCGATTTCCTGGACGGCTATGGAATGCTCAGCAGCATCAACTCCGCCCGCCAGTCCGCGGGGCTTTCCGCCTATGCCTGGGACAGCTCCCTGGCGTCCATCGCGCAGACTCGGGCAATGGAGCTGGCGCGGCTTTTCAGCCACGAACGTCCCGGCGGCGGCCGGGTGACGGACCGATACTATGAATGCATTTATAACGGCTCCGGCTACCTGGGCGATTTGGATTATGCCTTCGACTATTGGTGGGACTCGCCCATACATCACGACATCATTATGCAGGCGGAGGGAGACCGCTGCTATGTTGCCGGCTACCAGAGCGGCAATTTTACATACTGGGTGCTGCTGGTTCGGCCCTATTGGAATTAACCTTATAGGAGGATATAGAAATGCAATACGAGTATAAAACCACAGGCACCTGCTCCCAGCGGATCGCGTTCCGGGTGGAAGACGGCAAGGTGCATGACGTCCAGTTTTTGGGCGGCTGCAACGGCAATCTCCAGGGCATCGGCAAGCTGGTGGAGGGCATGGAAATCGAGGAGGTCATTGCCCGCCTGGAGGGCATCCACTGCGGGATGAAGCCCACCTCCTGCCCCGATCAGCTGGCCCGGGCGCTGAAGGAGGCCAAGGCGGCGGTGTAAACCGGAGAAAATGCCGCCCGCAGCGGCGCTTTCCCACAAGACCGCTAAGATGAAGGACGGAATGGCAAAGCCATCCCGTCCTTTTTTGTCAATATGGGCCCTCCGACACCGCCGGAGGGCCCATATCATAGCGGAAGCCGCCCCGGTCCCCGGGGCGGCCGCGTTTTATTTTACCGCCTGCAATACTGCCCGCAGCAGGTCCTCCCGGCCGTCCCCCTTTTCCGCGGAGAAGGGAATCAGCGGCGTTCCCTCCGGCAGCTCCAGATCCCGGCGGATGATCGTCAGATTTTCCGCCAGCTCCGATTTTTTCACCTTGTCCAGCTTGTTGGCCAGCACCAGGAAGGGGCATCCGGCGTCCAGAAACCACCGGGCCATGGTAATATCGTTGTTGGTGGGCGGGTGCCGGGCGTCCACGATCAGCACCCCCAGAGTAATCCGTCCGGCGGCGAAGTAGGACTCCATCAGCTTTCCCCAGCGGTCCTTCTCCGCCTGGGAGACCTTAGCGTAGCCGTACCCGGGAAGGTCCACCAGATAGCACCGGTCGTCCAGAAGAAAGAAGTTGACCTGGGCGGTCTTTCCGGGGGTCTGCCCCACCCGGGCGAAGTTCTTCCGGCCCAGGAGCCGGTTGATCACGGAGGATTTGCCCACGTTGGACTTCCCGGCGAAGGCAATCTCCGGCAGGCGCCGGGTGGGAAAGCCCTCCGGGGAGGCGGCGGAGCGGAGAAAAACCACGTTGCTTAGATTCATGACTGCCTCACTGCCGGATCTCCGGTTTCCGGGACTTGTTCTTCACCTCGGGGGGAAGGTCCGTCAGCAGCGGGGTGAGCATCTCCCGCTTCCGGTTCAGGGCGGCGTCCAGCACCGTGTCCACGGTCTGCGCGGTGATGAAATTCAGGGACTTGCGGACGGTCTGATCGATCTCCTCCAGATCCCGCTCGTTGTCCTTGGGGATAACCACCGTGCGGATGCCGTGGCGCAGCGCCGCCATGGTCTTCTCCTTCAATCCGCCGATGGGCAGCACCCGGCCTCGGATGGAGATCTCTCCGGTCATGGCCAGATCCCGGCGGACCGTGGAGCCGGTGAGGGCGGAGACCATGGCGGTGCAGACCGTCACGCCGGCGGAGGGCCCGTCCTTAGGCACCGCGCCCTCGGGGAAGTGGACATGGATGTCCTTTGTCTTGTAAAAGTCCGTTTCCACGCCCAGAATCTTGGCGTTGGCGCGAATATAGCTCATGGCAGCGTGTACGGATTCCTTCATCACGTCCCCCAGATTGCCGGTAAGCTCCAGCCGTCCGGAGCCCTCCATGACGTTGACCTCCACCTCCAAGACCTCGCCGCCCACGCTGGTCCAGGCCAGGCCCGTCACCAGACCCACCTGGTCGGTGCCGGGAAGCCGGTCGGGCAGGAATTTCCGGATCCCCAGAAATTCCTCCACGTTGGAGCCGGTGACGGTGATTTTCTTGGGCGTTTCCTGCTCCAGCAGCTTTTTGTCGGTTTTCCGGCAGATCTGGGCCAGCTCCCGTTCCAGGTTCCGCACACCGGACTCCCGGGTGTAGCAGTGGATGATCTCCCGCAGCGCGTCCTCCGTCACCCGGAGTTGGCTCTTTTTCAGGCCGTGCTTGGCCATCTGCTTGGGAAGCAAATGGTCCTTGGCGATCATGACCTTCTCCTCGTCAGTGTAGGAGCTCAGCTCGATGATCTCCATCCGGTCCAGCAGAGGCCGGGGGATCGTGTCAGTGGTATTGGCGGTGGTGATAAACAGGACCTCGCTCAAGTCGAAGGGGATTTCCAAATAGTGATCCCGATAGGTCTTGTTCTGCTCGGCGTCCAGGACCTCCAGCAGGGCGGCGCTGGGGTCGCCCCGGTAGTCCATGCCCATTTTGTCCACCTCGTCCAGCAGCAGCAGGGGATTTTTACTGCCTGCCTGGATCATGGCGGTCATGATTCGACCGGGCATCGCG
Organism: uncultured Oscillospiraceae bacterium; assembly: GCA_947627745.1. GTDB lineage: Bacteria > Bacillota > Clostridia > Oscillospirales > Oscillospiraceae > Faecousia. The sequence goes on along the minus strand of CANQXH010000047.1, from coordinate 15,021 downwards.
CCGATATAGGTCTTCCGGTGTCCCCGGATGTCGGCCTCGTCATGGATGCCTCCTAAGGAGATCCGGGCCATTTTCCGGTTCAGGCTCTTGGCAATGGAATAGGCGATGGAGGTCTTGCCCACCCCCGGCGGGCCCACCAGGCAGAGGATCTGGGGGGGCAGCCCAGGCGCCATTTTCCGCACCGCCAGGGTCTCCAAGATCCGTTCCTTCACCTTTTCCAGGCCGTAGTGATCCCGCTCCAGCACCTTCCGGGCGGCCTCCACGTCGATCCGCTCCTTGGTGCGGTGATTCCAGGGCAGCTCCAGCACCGTGTCCAGATACCCCCGGAGGACCGCCGCCTCGGAGGAGCCGAAGGGCTGCTTTTCCAGCCGTTCCAGATCCTTGAGGAGCTTTTCCTTGGACTCTTCATCCATTTCCAACCGGCGAATGTTCTCGGCATAGACGGCGAATTCCGCCGGCTCATCGTCCTCCCCCAGCTCCTCCCGAATGATCTTCAACTGCTCCCGCAGATAATAGTCCTTCTGATCCCGGTCGATCTGGGCCCGGGTCTTTTCCTGAATGTCGCCCTCCAAACGGAGCATCTGCACCTCCTGGCGCAGCAGGACCACGGCAGCTTCCAGCCGCTTCACCGGGTTGAGCTGGCACAGCAGCTTCACCTTGTCCGGGTACTCGATCCCGGAGTTCTGGGCGATGCAGTCGGCGACAAAGCCGCTGTCCTTGGAGGCCAGCATTCGCAGCTGGATGGTCTGGGCCTGGCGCTCCACCAGCTCCAGATAGTTTCCGTAGAGGGAATTGGCCTCCCGACGGAGGGCATGGGAGCGCAGGGTCTCCGGCACGGAGAGGTCTTCCAGCCGCTCCACCTGGGCGCTGAGGAAGGGCTCTCTGCGGATCAGCTCCGCTGCCCTGGCCCGGTAAAGCCCCGTGACCAGCACCCGGATATTTTCTCCCTGGGACTTGAGGATCTGCTTGATCTTCCCCACGGTACCCACCGAATAGAGGTCGGCCAGGTCCGGGTCATCCTCGGACAGATCCTTCTGAGAGGCCAGGAACAGCAGCTGCTCGTGTTTCATGGCCTCCTCCAATGCCAGGGCGGATTTGAGCCGTCCCACATCGAAATGAACGGTCTGCTCCGGAAACACGACCATGCCCCGCAGGGCAAGTACCGGCAGGGCGGTATAGGTTTCGCTCATTGTTTTCTCCTTCCTGCCAAGGAAGGGGGCGGTTCCCCACCCCCTCCTGTAAGGTTTCTATCGTGGTAAGGCGGGCCGCGGCTTGGCCGGATCCCGCAGAATCAGGGGGTCTCCCCCTTGGATGCACTCCGGGGTGATAATGACCTTGCGGATGGTCAGATCCGAAGGGATCAGATACATGATCCCCGTCATGGTCTTTTCCATCACCGCCCGCAGGCCCCGGGCGCCGATCTGCCGGTCGATGGCCTTCTGTGCCACCGCTTCCAGCGCCTCCTGCTGGATCTCCATCTCCACATTGTCCATTTGCAGCAGCCGCTGATACTGGCGCACCAGGGCGTTCTTGGGCTCCACCAGAATGCGGATCAGATCTTCTTTTTTCAGATCCTGCAAGCAGGTGATCACCGGCATCCGGCCCACCAGCTCTGGGATGATGCCGAATTTCAGCAGATCGTGGGGCTCCACCTTGGACAAAATCTTTCCAACGTCTCGTTTTTTCCGGCTCTCCACCGGGGCGTCGAAGCCGATGGCGGAGCGGTCGGTGCGGGCCTCGATGATCTTATCCAGCCCGTCAAAAGCGCCGCCGCAGATAAACAGGATGTTGCTGGTGTCGATCTGAATGGTCTCCTGCTGGGGGTGCTTCCGCCCGCCCTGGGGCGGAACGCTGGCGATGGTTCCCTCCAGGATCTTCAGCAGCGCCTGCTGCACGCCCTCGCCGGACACATCCCGGGTGATAGAAGTATTTTCGCTCTTCCGGGCGATTTTATCCATCTCGTCGATGTAAATGATCCCCCGCTCCGCCAGGTCCACGTCGAAATCCGCCGCCTGGAGCAGCCGCAGAAGGATGTTTTCCACATCGTCGCCCACATACCCGGCCTCGGTGAGGGTGGTGGCGTCGGCGATGGCAAAGGGCACGCTGAGCACCTTGGCCAGGGTCTGGGCAAAGAGGGTCTTGCCGCAGCCCGTGGGGCCGATGAGCAAAATGTTGCTCTTTTGCAGTTCCACATCCGAAGGCCCGGCAAGGTAAATGCGCTTATAGTGGTTGTAGACGGCCACGCTCAGGGCGATTTTGGCTTCCTCCTGACCGATGATATAGCCGTCCATGTAGTTCTTGATTTCCATAGGGGTGGGCAGATGCTCCGGGGCCCGGAGCTTACCCTGTTGATCCACCTGGATCTCCTCCCGCAGCAGCTCGCTGCAAGTCTGGACACAGTCGCTGCAGATATACACCCCCGGCCCGGCGATCAGCCGGGTCTGGGGTTCTCGCTTGCCGCAGAAGGAACAGCGAACCGGCTGCTCGTTTTTTCTACTCGCCATGCCAGCGCACCGCCTTTCCTGTCAAATTCAATGGCGCTCGATGATCCGGTCGATGATCCCGAAATCCAGGGCCTCCTGGGCGGTCATAAAGTTATCCCGTTCACAGGCGGCGGTGATCTCCTCCACGCTCTTGCCTGTCTTCTCCGCCAGGATGGTATTCATCCGGGTTTTGATCGTCTGCAAGCGCTTCATGTGGATCGCCATGTCGGTGATCTGCCCCTGGGTACCGGCGGAGGGCTGATGGATCATAATTTCGGAGTTGGGCAGCGCCATCCGCTTGCCCTTGGCGCCGGCGGCCAGCAGAAAAGCCGCCATGGAGGCCCCCAGACCCACGCAGATGGTCGCCACATCGCACTTGATGTACTGCATGGTGTCGTAGATCGCCATTCCGGAGGTGATGCTGCCGCCGGGGCTGTTGATATAGAACTGAATGTCCTTGTCCGGATCCTGGGCTTCCAGGTACAGAAGCTGGGCTACCACCAGGCTGGCGGTGGTGTCGTTGACCTCCTCGGACAGAAAGACAATCCGGTCGTTGAGCAGCCGGGAGAAAATATCGTAGCTCCGCTCTCCCCGGCTGGTCTGCTCCACAACATAGGGTACTAAACTCATGAATGAACGCTCCTTTCTAGGCTTGCAACATTCTAACCGTCCAGCGCCCGGGTTATTCCTCCTTGGCCTCGTTCTCCTGGGCCTTGGGGGCCTCGGGAGCGGTGGGAACGGCGGAATCGGCGATCAGGCGGATCACCTTCCGGGTCTCCAGGCTGGCGGTGATCTCGGAATCGGGCACCATTTCCTTCACCCGCTCGGGTGTCAGCTCATACTGCTTGGCAAGGCTTTCATACTCGGCCTGCTTTTCCTCCTCGGTGACGGCGATGCCCTCGGCCTTGGCAATTTCCGCCAGTACCACGTTGACCTTGGCCTGCTTCTCAGCGGCGGGCCGGAAGGCGTTCCGCAGGGTGCTCATATCGCCGCCCATCATCTTGGCGTACTGCTCCACCGTGTAGCCATTCATTTGCAGCTGATAGGCAAACCGCTCCATCTGATTGTCCAGCTCGGACTCGATGAGGGCCTTGGGCATTTCCACAGTGGCGTTTTCCGCGGCCTTTTCCACACAGGCCTGATCAAAGGCGCTCTCCGACTGCTTCTGGGCCTGCTCCAGAGCCTTGGTCCGGATGTCGGCCTTCAACTCCTCCAGGGTGTCAAACTCGGACACGTCCTTGGCAAACTCGTCGTCCTGCTCGGGGATGTTCTCCACCGTGACCTTCTGGACCTTGACGTGGAACTGGACCGTCTTGCCCGCCAGGTCGGCGTGGTAATCCTGGGGGAAGGTGATGTCGATATCCTTCTCCTCCCCGGCGGACATGCCCACAAGCTGCTCCTCAAAGCCCGGGACAAAGGAGCCGGAGCCCAGCTTCAGCTCATGGTCATGGCCCTCGCCGCCCTCGAAGGGGACTCCGTTTTCCGTGCCCAGAAAGTCGATGGTGACGGTGTCGCCCATTTCGGCAGGCCGCTCCACGGTCTCGGTGGAGGCCACGTTCACGGCCATCCGGTCCAGCTCGGCCTGGACCTGGGCGTCGGTGACGGTGGGCTCGGTCTTGGGCACTTCCAGACCCTTATACTGGCCCAGGGTGACCTCCGGATAGAGCTCGGTGGTAATGGTAACGGTGACCAGATCGTCGTCGGAAATCTGGATATCAGTGACGGTGGGCCGGCCCACGGCCTTCCACTCCTGACCGGCAACGGCGGCCTCGTAGACCTGGGGGAAGATCTCCTCCAAGCCGTCTTCATAGAAAACGTGCCTGCCGTACATGGTCTCGATCATCTTCCGGGGGGCCTTGCCCTTCCGGAAGCCGGGCACCAGGATATTCTTCCGGGCCTTGAGGTAGGCCTTCTGGACGCCGGACTCCATCAGCTCCCGGTCGATCTCCACCACGATGGTCGCCTGGTTACCCTTTTTTTCTACACTTTTAACGTTCATGTAAATCATCCTCCCAAGCAAGGCCGCGGGGCGGCCCTGCGATCTATACTTTTTTATTGACAGCCGTTGTATTTTATCAAAGAAACCGCCGGTTGTCCACCCTTTTCACGAAAAATTTACCGTTATTTTTCGGTTCTTTCCTCAGGGCAGGATGGTCCGAGGCCGGAAGCCCAGATAGTCCGCCGAAACCAGCTCGTATTCCACCCCATCCCACAGGCCCTGCCGGGCCAGCTTCATGGCCGGGCCGTGGAGATGGCCATAGAAGCAGTGCCGGACGCCGTAGCTTTGAAGCAGCTCCGTGATCTCCCGGCACTCATAGCCATAATACCGGGGCGGATAGTGGAGAAACACCAGCTTCTCCCGGTCCCCCGCCGCCTTTAACGACGCTTCCAGCCGAAGAAGCTCCCGGCGGAAGATCTTTTCGTCATGCTCCGTACTCCGGGACTCTTCAAAGAACCAGCCCCGGGTCCCGCAGAGGGCGGTTTCCCCGTAAAAATAGCAGTTGTTGTTCAATATCCACTGGTTGGAAAAGCCCCGCTCCTGGCAGAACCGGTAGAATTTCGCCGCGGTGCTCCACCAGTAATCGTGGTTTCCCTTGACGATCAGCTTTCTGCCCGGGATTTGGTCGATCCAGGCAAAGTCCGGCTCCGCCTCCGTCAGATCCTTGGCCCAGGACAGGTCTCCCAGCAGAACAGTGGTGTCCTCCGGCCTCACTTGGGAGAATCCGGCAGTCAGCTTTTCCATGTATCCGTCCCACACGCCGCCAAACACGTCCATGGGCTTTTGCGCGCCCAAGGACAGGTGCAGGTCTCCGATGACGTACAGCGCCATGGCCTACTCCATTTGCAGCCGGTCCCGCAGGTCCCGGACGGTGATGCCCAGGATCTGGGCCACGGTCTGGGCCGAGCAGATGGGACTCCGCTCCTCCAGAAGCACCGCCGGACGGGACTCCCCCGCTCTGGCCCGGTAGTCCTGGAGCCCTCCAAAGGCCAGCGCCGCGTAAGGATCCAGTAGGAAGGTATTGACGGCATAGACGTTGCGGATGATGGACTCCATCCGCTCCCGGCCCACCACCGAGACCCACAGGCCCCTGCTCAACGCGGCCAGGTCCTCGTCGCTGACGGCGTAGGGCCGCCCCCGCTGGGTGGCCAGGAAAAACCGGCGGGCCTGCCGCATCCCCAAAGTGGCGTAGATCAACCGCTCCAGCTCCGGCGGCACGGCAAAATCCGCCTCCGGGGTGCTGGTGGGAATGGCAATGGCGTCGGTCCTGGCGGAGCCGTGGTTCACCAGGTCCCACAAGGCTCCATTGTCATTGCAGCTGCACAAAATGGTGCCCACAGGCAGCCCCATTTCCCGGGCGTACCACAGTGCCATGGGGGCGCCAAAATCCCCGGTGGGTACCGCCATGTCCACAGGATGGTCCCGGTCCACCACGCCCAGTCTGCTCAGCTCTCCCAGAAGTCCCGCCGCCATGGCGATCCGCACGGCGATCCAGGCCCAGCTGCTGGGCTTTCCCTGGGAGTCCTCCACGCCCCGGACCCTGCCGGAAAGATTCCGCACGATCCTGGAAAAATCGTAGTCCGGGTTGTGCCAGCACTCCGCCACCACGATCCGGTGGCTCATGGGGATCATCCGGTAGGGCCGGACCCCCACGGAGAACTCCACGTCCGCTCCATCCAGCCGGGCGGGGAAAAACAGGTTCAGCACCTCCGCCACGGCCTGCTCAAAGGGCTTTTCCAGCAGGGCGTCCACCTGGGCCTCCCCCAGCTTGGGCAGCTGGATGGGCACATACAGCCCTCCATCCGGTCCCCGGTTCTCTCCCAGGACCCGGTAGGCAGTGAAAGCGTCCCCTGTGTTTCTGGTGGTTACATACAGCACCGCTCCATCACTCCTAAGGCATTGTTCCAGAAAATGTCCAGCAGCGTCTTTTCGTCCAATCCCCGCTGGGCCAGCCGGCTTGCCAGCTTGGGGTAATCCTGCACCCCTTCAAAGCCCTTGGGCAGCTGCCCGCAGCCGTCCAGGTCTCCTCCCAGGGCAATGTGCGTTCCGGTGGGATCCAGCTCCAAAAAGTGGAAAATATGGTCACAGGCGGTGTCCAGATCCGCATCCTTGCCTAAAAACCAGGCGAACTGATTCAGTCCCGCCACGCCGCCGGAGCGGCAGATGGCGGTGAACATCTCGTCGGTCAGATTCCGGCTGCAATCCCACACCGCCCGGCTGTTGGAGTGGCTGGCGATAATGGGCTTTTCCGTAATGTCCAGAATGTCCCAGAACGCCTCGTCGCTGATGTGGCTCACGTCAATCACCATTCCCAGCCGCTGGGCCTCCTTCACATATTCCCGGCCCAGATCCGTCAGGCCGCCCCCGGTGACATGGGAGCCTGCCAGGGGATTGCGCTCGTTCCAGGTCAGGGTGGAGATACGGAAGCCCGCCTTGTAAAGCGTTTCCAGCAGCGAGGGGTCAAAGCCGAATCCGGCGGGGCCCTCGATGGTCAAAATGGCGGACATTTTGCCCTGCTTTCGATTTTCCTCCACCTCCCGGGCGGTGCCGGCAAAGGCGATCAGGTCCTCGTTCTGTGCCACACCCGCCAGGATGGCGTTCATCTCCCGCTCAAAAACGTCGGTAACGGTGACGCCCTTTGGGAGGTTCTCCCAGGTGGTGGTGAAGCAGGCGAAGCACTGGGCGTACCCCGCCAGTGTCTTTGCCCGGGTCAGGTCGATGTGACCCTTGTTCCGCAGAAGGGTGCCGTCCTCCTTTTCCACCAGGGCCAGCGCGGTGTCGCAGTGCAGATCAAAAACAGGAATATTCATTGAAACGCGTCCTCCAAATGAATGATTTCCGGCCGCAAGGTGTCCACGCCCTGGGGGGCGTAGACCTCGATCACGTCAAAACGGGGCTGCAAATCGGTGGGGTGTTCCGCCAGGTAGATCTCCGCGCTGAGCCGCAGCCGGTCCTGCTTGCGCCGGTCCACATACTCCCTGGCCTGGGCGAAGGACGCGCTTTTGCGCAGCTTCACCTCTACAAATACCAGATAATTCCGGTCTTTCGCGATCAAATCGATCTCTCCGAACCGGGTGCGGTAGCGGGCGGCCAGCAGCTGGTAGCGCCGCTTCCGCAAAAATTCCGCCGCCTTTTCCTCGCCCCAGACGCCGGCTAAGTTATCTCTCCCGGGCATGGTATTTTTGAAGGAAGGTCTGCCGGTGCAGATAGGCCGGTCCATATGTATCCAGGGCCAGGTAGTGCTGCCGGGTGCCGTAGCCCTTGTGGATCTCAAAGCCGTACTGGGGATAGATGTGGGACATCTGGATCATATAGTCGTCCCTCGTCACCTTGGCCAGAATGGAAGCGGCGGCAATATTGGCACTGAGACTATCCCCATGGACCACGGTTTTCACCGGCAGGCCAAAGTCCTTTGCCCGGTTTCCATCGATCAGGACCAGCTCCGGGCGGCATTGCAGCTTGGCCATGGCCCGCTCCATTGCCAAAAATGTGGCCTGCAAAATATTGAGCCGGTCGATCTCCTCCGGGCTGGCGAAGGCGATGCCGTAGGCCAGGGCCTGCTCCTGGATAAGCGGAAACAGCTCCCGCCGCCGCTTGTCGGAGAGCTTTTTGCTGTCATCCAGCCCGGGAATCTCCAGATGGGGCGGCAGGATCACGGCGGCGGCGCACACCGGCCCAGCCAGAGGGCCACGGCCCGCCTCGTCCACGCCGCAGATCTCCCGGATCCCCTGGGCAAAATATTCATCCTCGATCTGCCACAAATCTCTCATTACGGATCCTCCGGCGGCGCTTCCAACGTGAAGCAGCCCAGCTTTCCGCTGCGGTATTCATCCAAAAAGGCCCGGGCCATCCGCCCGGTATCGATCTCGCCGCCGGGGAGGAGCATCCCCCGTTTCCGTCCGGCGGCTTCCAGCAGGGCAAAGCCCGTTGGCGCATCCATGGGATCCAGGCGATACCGCTCCTCCAGAGCGCCGGGATACCGCCTATAAAGCAGCGCCATCACCTGGGCCGCCAGCTCCTCGGTGTCCACCACCGTCTCCTTCACCGCGCCGGTAGCGGCCAGCAGCAGGCCCGCCACGGGGTCTTCAAACTTGGGCCACAAAATTCCGGGGGTGTCCAGCAGCAGAAGCTGGGGATCCACCGTCACCCACTGCTTTCCCCGGGTGACGCCGGGGCGGTTTTCGGTCTTGGCTCCTTTTCTGCCGGAAATTTGATTGATAAAGGTGGATTTTCCCACATTGGGGATCCCCACCACCATCACCCGGAGGGGCCGGCGCATCCCTTTCGCGGTGTCCCGGGCGATTTTTTCCGCCAGCAGCTCCCGGAGCGCCGGCTGAAAGTCCCCGATCCCCTTCCGGCGCTTTAAGTCCACGCCGATGGCCGCCAGGCCCCGGCGCCGGAAATAGTCCAGCCACCGCCGGGTCTCCCCGCTGTCCGCCAGATCGATCCGGCTCAGCGCCGCCATTCTGGGCTTGCCGCCGCAGATAACGTCAATGTCCGGGTTCCGGCTGGCGGAGGGAATCCGGGCGTCCACGATCTCGCATACCGCGTCCACCTGCTTTAGATCCGCCTCGATCTGGCGGCGGGTCTTGGCCATGTGGCCCGGGTACCACTGAATGTGCATCGGCTCCGTCATCGCATCGGCCCGATCCGGGAAAAATCCCATTCCTCATAGCCGTGATCCGTCCCGGGCAGGAGCAGGAACAGCACCCTGCCCACAATGTTTCGCACATCCACCTGCCCGATGGCCGGATCCCGGCTGTCCTGGGAGACCCATCGATTGTCCCCCATCAGAAACACACAGCCCTTTTCCACAGTGATGGGTTCGGTCATCCTTCCCGACACGGTCTTGGAGTAGGTATAGGGCTCCTCCAGTGCCACATCATCCACATAGACGGTGCCGGTTTCGTCGTCGATGCGGACGGTCTGCCCCTCGGTGGCAATGACCCGCTTGACAATCAGCTCTCCGTCCTCAAAGTCCTCCAGACTGGCCACAACGATATCTCCCTGCTTGGGCTGGGGGTAAAACACATGGCTCAGCAGGATCAGGTAGTCTCCGTCCACCAGGGTATTGTACATGGAGGGGCCGGATACCACCACAATCCGGAAAAACACCAGCATCACCACCAGCACCGCCGCCAGCATATAGGATAGATCGTGGAGATAATACAGGGCGTTTCTTGCCGGGGTGATTTTTTCCCTGGACCTTCCCCTTCCGGGCTGGGAACCCATATCCAGATTTTCCCGCTCCATTTTCCTGCCTCCCCTTATTTCCGCCCCAAACGGCGGACAAACCGCTTTGCTTTCTATTATACACAAAATTTTCCAATAAAAAAAGAGGGTAAACCCCTCTTTTTTTATTTTCTTTTTGTCAGACCTTCTCTTTGATCTTGGCAGCCTTACCAAAGCGGCCACGCAGATAGTAGAGCTTGGCCCGGCGGACCTTGCCGTGGCGGACAGTCTCCACATCGGCGATCCGGGGAGAATGGACCGGGAACACCTTTTCGCAGCCCACGCCGTAGCTGACCCGGCGAACGGTGATGGTCTCGCCGATGCCGCCGTGCTTGCGGGCAATAATGGTGCCTTCAAACACCTGAATCCGCTCCCGAGCGCCTTCCTTGATCCGCACATGGACACGAACCGTATCGCCTACCCGCATTTCGGGCAGCTCCGGCTTCATGTACTGGCTGGACAGAGCCTTGACTAAATCCATATCTATTTGTCCTCCTTCATTTGGGCGTTCATGCGGCGGATTGGACCCGGGTGATATGGCTCCCGGACGCCGCAGAGGACTCACCTTTTTCAGACCGGTTTATTTTACCACGGGAAAAAGGAAATTGCAAGCATTTTTTTCGGAATCTTCCAACTTTTTATCCAACGTCAGCCCTTCAGCCCCCGGCTCTGCCGGTCCATGTCCTCCACCACGATGTCGAAGATCTCTCCCAGGGAGGCGCAGTATTCCAGTACCTTCCAGGGCTCGTTGGTGTGGTAATGGATCTTGATCAGCTCCTCGTCCCCCACCGCCAGCAGGCAGTCACCTTGGAAATGGGCGACAAAGTAGTCGTTGATGGCGTCCTCGTCCAGGTCCTGCCCTTCGATGAGCAGCTGGGTGTCATAACGATATTGGGTCATTTGTAAAACCTCTTTTCAGTTTGAAACTGCTTCCAAGTATTTCCCACTTCCATAGCTTGTCAGGATAAACTCCCTGACAAATGTGTTGAATCCCAAGCCCGCATAGCTTGTATCTTCAAACTCCCCCTGCCGGCGCAGCGTCTGATAATTGCGCGCCACAGCCATGATTGTGATTTTGTTGATGTCGCTCATTTCTGTCATATCCAGAGTGAAGCTTGCGACCATTTTCGTTCCGTTACCCTCACCCGTATAACGAACCACATCTTCCGGATCGACGCTGATTGGCTGACCGTTGCAGTAAAGGATCAAATTGTACTCCAACGGCTGTCCGCAGTAGATACCGCACACGAAATTCACCTTAGAGGTTTCCTTTACATTGTAGGCAAATTGCCCTTCTCTGACCGGTTTGAATCGAATCTCCGCGTCCTCCCGGCCAAATCCCCAGCGTATAGCCCCTCCAAGAGACACGATGGACGCCATAATCTGTTCTGACCATTTGACGGTATCTTCGGAGGGATTCAAAGTAGTCCCCCCCATATGATTATCGTAAACATCAACTGCGTCGGTAAACGTAAAGCTTTCCTCCGAAATCGTCAGCTCCTCCACCCGGTCGCGGACGACCGGGAAATTCGGTTCCGGCGCCGGGTCCGCGTTGAATTGCAGAATCACGCCTGTTGCCAAATTATTCTTGTTCGCGTATTCGAGAAGCTTGACCTGCCCCCCATCCCGCTTTTCCTGTGGGTACCAGTCCGGCGCCGGGGTCAAAACCGCGCAGAGCTCCAGTTCGTCTCCTGTCTTTCCGCAGACGGGGGTAAAATAGAGCGTTCCTTCTCCCTCCATCTCCGTAAAGATATGCATATATTCGTATTTTTCATCTTCCGCGAGCTTATACGGCTGGGGCTGCCCGTCCAGGAAGACCATCAGCCCCAACCCGGCCAGGTCTGTATCGTGGCCACCCATATATTTGAAGGGAAGGCGCATCTCCCCGCCGTCGTAGCCGCAGATCTGAAACGAATCCCCGTCAGAAGCGCTGCCCAGTGTAAAGGTTTTTGCGTAGATATTGACCGCGAGAATCCTTCCTTCCGCGTCCATTTGTCTTGGGGTTCCATCCGGTGAGGTCGGTACCGGCTCCGTGGGTTCTTCCGTCGCCTCGGTCTGGGCAACCGTAGTAGTTGGTACTGGTACATACGCCTCCGTCTCCTCCGGCAGGGTAAACCGCAGAGAGCAGCCGGTCAGGAGCAGGACCATCGCCAGCAGCATAATAAACGATCGTTTCATTTTTCTTCTCTCCCTTCATTATAAAATTGTAAAGTGTAAAGCTTCAAAACTTCACTTCCGTTTAATGATTGACCGTTTTCAAGTAATCGCTATAATTTGCGTAGCTTGTCAAAATTGTGTACATCGGTATGATTCTGAATCCCAGCTGGCTGCAGGAAGCATCCCCCAGCTCCCCCTGCTGGCGCAGTGTTTGATAATTGCGTGCCACAGCCATGACGCAGATTCTGTTGACATCGTTCATTTCGGTCATATCCAGGGTGAAGGTCGCGACCGTTTTTATTCCTTTCTCCCCGCCGGAATAGTGGATCGCGTCCTCCGGCTCGACGGTGACCGGTTTGTCGTTAATGAAAAGCACCAAACTGTAATCCACCGGCATTTCACAGTAGACTTGGCATTTGAAGTTCACCTTGGAGGTTTCCTTTATATTGTAGGCATATTGCCCGCCCCTGGTCGGCAGAAATCTGGGCTCCGCGTCCTCCTTGCCATATCCCCAGCGCGCCACTGATCCCATATACACGTTCCACGCCCGGCGTTGTAGGTAGCGTATATCCGTAGAAAAGTCCATGGAATCCGTAAGATCCCCTGTGTAAATGTTCTGTTCAATATCAGATTGGTCGGAAATCGTCCAGGTCTCCTCCGAAACCGTCAGGTCCTCGACCCGGTCACGGACGGTCGGAAAATCCGGCGCCGGCGTCGGGTCCGCGTTGAATTGCAGGATGACGCCTGTTGCCAAATAATTCTGGTACGGGTTCGAGTTATCGAGAAGTTTGACCTGTCCCCCCTCTCGCTTTTCCCCGTGAAACCAATCCGCCGCCGGGAGCAAAACCGCGCAGACCTCCAGCTTATCCCCGGTCTTTCCGCAGACGGGGGTAAAATAGAGGGTGCCTGCTCTCTCCATCTCCGTAAAGATGTGCATATATTCGTATTTTCCATCTTCCGCGAGCTTATACGGCTGGGGCTGCCCGTCCAGAAATACCATCATACCCAGCCCGGCCAGGTCTGTATCGGAGCCCCCCTGATACTGGAAGGGAAGGCGCATCTCCCCGCCGTCATAGCCGCAGGTCTGAAATGGGTCCGTATCGGATGCGTCGCCCAGTGTGAAGGAACTCGGAACGATAAAATACGCAATGATCCTCCCCTCCTCATCCAACATTCTCGGTTGTCCATTCGGCGCGGTCGGTACCGGCTCCGTTGGTTCTTCTGTCCCATCGGTTTGAGCAGCCGCAGCGGGCGGGACTGTTACCGTCGCCTCCGTCTCCTCGGGCAGGGTGAACCGCAGGGAGCAGCCGGTCAGCAGCAGGGCCAGCGCCAGCAGCATCATGAAAATTCGTTTCATTTTGGTTCTCTCCCTTCATTTTTTGATTCTGTCCCGCGTCCTTTCGGAAGGATACCTGGGGCGAACAGTGCCCCGGCCTTTTCCACAGTATGTGGACGCACAGAGCGGACATTTGTTTTTCTGAAAAAGTTTTCAAATATTGTATCATTTTTCTTCTGTTTTGTCAAGTCGCTTATTATGCTTTTCCCAAAAAAGCGGCCCCCATGGGAGGCCGCTTTTCTCAAAGTATTTCTATGTATTTCTTCAAGCACTCAAAAAATGGGAAGCAGCCGCACCCTGGCGGGGCCGGCTTTTACTCCAGCATTTCCGCGCATTTCTTCAAATGCTCCGTGATCTTCAGGTGCTGGGGGCAGACCGACTCGCACTGCCGGCAACCGATACAGTCCGAGGCCCGGTGGCCCTCCGGCGCGGCGGCGCGGTAACGCTCCGCGGCCAGGGCCATCTGCCCGCCGCTCAGACGGCAGTTGGCGGCGTCGAAAATATCCGGGATGGCGATGCCCTTGGGGCAGCCGGGGACGCAGTAGCGGCAGGCCGTGCAGGGGATCGCGGCGGAAGCGCCCAGAATCTCCTGGGCCCGGCGGATCACCACCTGCTCCTCCCGATCCAGGGGCCGGAAAGCACGCATGTAGGACAGATTGTCCTCCATTTGGTCCAGGTTGGACATGCCCGAAAGGACCGTCAGCACCCCGTCCAGGGAGGCGGCAAAGCGAATGGCCCAGGAGGCGCAGGACATTTCCGGCCGGCACTCCTTCATCAGGCGGCGCACCTCCTCCGGCGGATCGGCCAGGCGGCCGCCCTTCACCGGCTCCATAATCACCACGGGCTTGCCGTGGCGGCGGGCCACCTCGTAATTGGCCCGGGAGGTGACGGCCGGGTTTTCCCAGTCGGCATAGTTGATCTGAAGCTGCACAAAGTCCGCCTCGGGATGCTCCGTCAGCAGCTTGTCCAGCAGCTCCGGTCCGGCGTGGAAGGAAAAACCGGCGCGCTTGATCAGTCCCTTTTCCTTCTGCTCCGCCACAAAATCCCAGAGGTGGAATTTTTCGTAGCGCTGGTAGTTGTTTTCCATCAGAGAATGGAGCAGATAGTAGTCGAAATACTCCGCGCCGGTGCGCTTCAGACTGGTGTAGAACTGATTCTTTGCCGCTTTTTCCGTAGGCGCGATCCGGGCGTTGAGCTTGGTGGCCAGTGTGAAGGATTCCCGGGGATGGCGGGAGATCAGGGCCTTCCGGGTGTCGCTCTCCGAGGTGCCGTAGACGAAGGCGGTGTCAAAATAGGTAAACCCCGCCTCAAGAAACCGGTCCACCATCTTTTCCATCTGCTTGAGATCCGTCAGCAGAGCCTTTTTGGGCAGCCGCATCAGACCAAACCCCAGCATGGGGGTCCCCTTCCAGAATTCGTCAGACATGACCTTGACCTCCTCGTTTAATATTAAGAAAAACCGGCAAGGCTTCCTAGCCTTGCCGGTTTTTGGTCCGAGTGACTGGATTCGAACCAGCGGCCTCTTGAACCCCATTCAAGCGCGATACCAAACTTCGCCACACCCGGATGCGCCTGCATCTTTACTGCCTGGATATATTAGCACACCCTGACGAAAAATGCAAGCCCCTTTTTAAATTTTTTTATTCCCCCGGCTCGGACTTGATGACCTTGCCCATGTTCCAAAGCCGGATCACCTGCTCCTCGGCCTGCCGCTTTTCCTTCTCGTTTCCGTATTCCAAATACACCGTGTGGGCGCCGCAGTCGGCGCACTCCACCTGGACGCACCAGCCGCCGTCATGCACCAGCGCTCCCAC